>DAIOVO010000008.1:1692-8692 GCA_036758965.1 Chthoniobacterales bacterium | reverse complement strand
CGAATGCAGTCTCGCTTCGGAGGGAACGGTATGACACTCGCTCAGGGCGATCCCGCCCCGGATTTTCGCGCGCAAGCGATCGGTGGAGAATTCGGAAGCGGCCGCGAAGTCTCGTTAGAAGATTTTCGCGGTGCGCCGCTCGTGCTTTATTTTTATCCGAAAGACGACACGCCCGGCTGTACCGCGCAAGCGTGCGGTTTGCGCGACGCCTGGCCGAAGTTCAACGGCGCGCAGGTGTTCGGCGTTAGCATCGATTCCGGCGCCAGCCACGAAAAATTCATCGCGAAATTCAATCTGCCTTTTCCGCTTCTGAGCGATCCCGACCACAAAATTGTGCAAGCCTACGGCGTGTGGGTGAAGAAGAGCATGTATGGAAAGCAATACACGGGAACGGAACGCACGACTTTTGTCATCGATGGCAAAGGAAAAATCGCGGAAATTTTTCAGCGTGTGAAACCGGCCGAGCACGCCGGGCTGGTGGAGAAATCGCTGGCCGAACTAAACAACTGAGTTGCAGTGCGCACCGAGCAGTGCTTGCATTGGCCTCCGCCAAACGTGGCACCTTAATCACATATGGGTTCTCTCAAGAAGCGCCGAAAATCGAAAATCTCCAAGCACAAGCGCCGCAAGCGCATGAAGGAGAATCGTCATAAGAAGCGCCTGCGTTACAAATCGTAAACGCGGGAATTTCGCTGCGCGCGGTTTGCTCCGAGCAAGGCGGAGAGTAAAATCGCCTTGATGATCCGCCGGAAACTTGCCTTGCTCGCGCTCGCTGGTTTCAGTGCGGCGAGCGTTTGGGGCGCGAACACAAAACCGGCCCCGCGCAAAGCGCCCGAGCCGATCGCGAAAGACCTTTTGCTGCAGGACGACGGCACGCACAAGGCCGACGCGCTCTCGCATTTTGTCGAGGGAATCGAGCTGGAAGAGAGCGGCGAAATGGAAAAAGCGCTCGAAGCGTATCGCCAGGTCCTTAACCTCGATCCCGGCCAAATCCGATTGGCGGTGCGAGTGGCCGCCCTTCTCGTGCACGACGATGAATATCCCGAGGCCATCGATGTTTTGAAGGATGCCGCCAAGGCGCGCCCAAACGAGTCCGAGCCGTATCAACAACTCGCGTTCATTTATGCGCGTTACCTGCACAAAAACGAGCAGGCAATCGCTTTTGCGAATAAGGCGATCGGCCTCAACCCGCGCGAAATCGAAAATTACGCGCGACTTTGTGAGATCGAAATTTTGGCGAATGACGAAAAACAGGCGCTCGAGACACTGGATCGCGCGGCGAAAGTCCAAAGTGATAACCCGACGTTTTGGGTCAAGCTCGGCCGGCTTTATTCGAGCGTTTTTCTAAAGCCGGATGCTACTCCCTCGCCGGCGGAACTCGCGCGCATGAACGAAGTTTACCAAAAAGCTGCCGCGAACGGCCAGGATGATGAAAATGTTTTGAAGGAGGCTGGCGATTATTTCGCCGCCACTCAGCAGGTCAAAGAAGCGCTCCCGCTTTATCTGCGCGTGCTGGAGCTGAAGCCGGAGGATACCGGCGTGCGGGAAAAATTGGCGGCCGCTTTTGTCGTCACCAACCAGCGTCCGCGCGCGATCGAAACGCTCGAGAGCATCGTCAAGCAGCATCCGGAAAAATATCAACCCTACGAATTACTGGCGCAGTTGCACGATGACGCAGCGCGTTCTCTTTCGCGCGCCAATCAAAATGACGCCGCCCTAACGGAATTTAAGCAAGCGGCGCAAAATTACGAACAGGCGCTGCTCATCAATCCCAACCGGCCGGCCGCGACCTTGCGTTTGGCGGAGCTGTGGCTGGCGCCGCTAAAAAAAAGCGAGCGCGCAGTGACTTTGTTACAGGAAGCGCGGCGACGTTACCCCGATGCGCCAGAGTTTGCCTATTACCTTGCCATCGGTTTGCGGGAAGCGAAAAAGCCGAAGGAAGCGATCGTCAGTTTCGAGGAGGCGCGCAATGAAGCGGAAAATTCCAATCCGCAGATGTTAAACGCGCGTTTCTATTTTGATTACGGCATGGCGGCGGACCAGGCCGCGCTCTACGACAAAGCGGCGGATTTATATCGCAAAGCCATCGCGGTCGATCCGGCTAATGCCGCCGATCCCTACAACGCGCTCGGCTACATGTTTGCGGAACAGAACAATCACCTCGAGGAAGCCGAAGATGCGGTCAAGCGCGCGCTCCAGTTCGATCCCAGCAACGGCGCTTATCTCGATAGCCTTGGCTGGGTGCAATATCGCCAGGGCAAATTCGATCAGGCGCTCGGATCGGTGCAGCGGGCGGTGCAAAATTTGCCGCGCGAAGATGCCGTCGTCTTCGAGCATCTCGGCGACATTCAATTAAAACTGAATCATCTCCCGCAGGCACTTTCCGCCTGGCAAAAAGCGCAGACGCTTGATTCCTCGAATAAAGATTTAGCGACGAAGATCGATCGCCACAAAACGCAGGTGAGCAAGAGCGAGCCGCCCAAACCATGAGCCGCGCTCGCCGTTATCCTAACGAATGGCAGCGCAAAGCGATCTGGTCGGCTGTCAGCGCCCTCGCGGTTTGCTTTCTCATTCTTGTAGTCATCGCCGTCATTTGGCTCATGGCCAATGTGGTCAGTTTCCTCCAGCCGATTCTCATCCCGGTTGCCATCGCCGCCATTCTTGCCTATCTCCTCGATCCGCTCGTCACCCGCATGCATCGCAACGGCTTGAGCCGCACCAAAGCCGTCCTCCTTATCTTTGCCATCGCCGCGGTCGCCCTCACTGCTCTCGGCGCCTGGCTCGTCCCCGCGATCTGGGTGCAAGGCACCAATCTCGCAAAAGAATTGCCGCAATACAGCATCAAGGCGCGCGATCAGGTGGTCGATTTCATTTACCGTTACGATCGCACTTTTGGTGGTGGCTCGAAAAACAAAGGCGGCGCGGCCAGCGGCGTAATCAACTGGTTGCTCGGTTCCACCACCGCCCAAAAAACTCGCGCGCAAGCAACCGGCGGCCCAAGTCCCACGCCCGCGCCCCAGGAATTTAGCGCCACCGCTTCACCGCCGCCAGTTACCGTCGCCGAGCGCGAGCGGATTCAGCAATATTTGGAAAAACAAATTCCGCTGATTCAAAATCAATTGCCGAATTTGACCGAGCGGGTCTGGACCATTCTCAAGAAAAGTATCGGCGGATTTCTTGGCATCACCGGTTTCCTCCTCAGCCTCATCATGGTCCCGATTTATTTATTTTTCCTTCTCAAGGAACGGCCAGCGATTGAGCGGCGCTGGAAAGAATATCTGCCGCTGCGCAATTCTCCGCTCAAAGATGAAGTCGCCACCGTTCTCACCCAGATCAACAGCTACGTCATCGCTTACTTTCGCGGCCAGCTTCTCGTTTGTTTGGTCGATGGCATTCTTATTGGAGCCGCGCTCTCCTTCGTGTCTTTGAATTTCGCGCCGCTCATCGGCGCCCTGGTCGTGGTGCTGACAATGATTCCTTACATCGGCATCATCCTTTGCTGGATTCCCGCCGTCATTATAGCCGCCGCGCAATGGGGCGATGTCCTTCATCCCGTGATCGTGACGCTGATTTTCATTATCGTCCAAAATCTGGAAGGTCTTTTCTACGCGCCGCGCATCGTCGGCAATTCCGTCGGCCTCCATCCCATGACCGTCATTGTCTCCATCTTCGTCTGGGGTTTGCTCATCGGAGGCTTGCTCGGCCCGATTCTGGCCGTGCCCCTTACTGCCACTGTCAAGGTCTTGTTAGCTCGATATGTTTGGGGAAAACGTCTGCGCGAGCAGGTAATCGAAGAAGTGGAAGAGGTGCCGGTAGTGGAAGAAGCGGAGATCGAGGCCGCCCGCGCCCGCGCCCCCGCCTAGGGGGAAAAGGAGTGGCATCGACTTCAAGCCGATGTCCCCAAGACGCCACTCACACCAGCCTTAATTCAAAACCCGTAGCATCGGCATCCCAGCCGATGTCCATAACGCCACTCCAGTTGAAAACGTCCCACCCTCGCGAATAGAATTCCGATGGCCCATCTCAAATCCCGGCCGCGCCGCCGCCGGCGCCGTGTAAAATCCGCGCGCGCCCAGCAACGCCGTTTCCCCTGGCGTCGCTCCGTCATGATCGGATGCGCCGTCGCAGCCGGGTTTGCCCTCGGTTTACTCGCCCTGACTTTCGTCCCAAAAATTTTCGACGAGTGGCGTGAATCCGGCGCAGTCAAACGCGCCCGCGCCGAATTTCAAGCAGACCATTTCAACAACGCCATCGACGCCGCGCAGGAAGCACTAAAATTCGATCGCGATTCCCTTCCCGCTTTCCAGGTCCTCGCCGATGCGACCGAAAAATTGAATCGCGCCGACACCGTCGTCTGGCGTGCGCAGATCGCTCGCCTGCAACCGCGCTTAATCGAGAACCAACTCAACCTCGCTTCTGCCGCCTTGCGTTTCGGCCAGCTCGATCTCGCTCGCAAAGCGCTCGACGTTGTGCCGAAAGAAAATCGCGACAGCGCCGCTTACGATGTCGTCGCGGGCTGGCTCTCGCGCGCGCAGGGCGACGAGCAAGGCGTCGATCGCCACTTCGCCGCCGCGCTCGAAAAGGAACCGCAAAACGAATTGTATCTATTCAACTTTTCCGCGCTGCGGATCAAATCGCCCGATCCTGAGAAAAGAACCGCCGCCCGCACCATCCTCGAGCGCCTGGAAAAAAGCGCTCCCTTCCGCGCCGGCGCGCTGCGCGCACTGCTTAGCGACGCCGTTCAGCGCAACGACCCCACCGCGGCCGATCAACTCGCGCAGGATTTGCAAATGAGCCCGCAGGTCACATTTCCCGACCTGCTGCTCTGCCTCGACTTCTACAAGAAGCTCGACGGAAAGAAATTCAGCGCGCTCCTCGACAAAGTAAAAAAATTTGCCGCGGGCAACGCCGCCGATCTCGCCGCCTTGCTCCAGTGGATGAACAAAAACGGTTTGTCCGCCGATGTCTTGCGCTGGATGGAAAAATTGCCCTCGGAAAAACCCCCCAACCCGCCGGCCTCAGTCGAAATCGCCGACGCATTCGCCACCCAGAAAAATTGGTCGCGTCTGCGCCGCTGGACGCGCGGCGGCTCGTGGGGCGACTCAGAATATTTGCGTCTCGCTTACCAGGCGTTGAGCGCGCGTCAATCCCGCTTGGCTGCGGCCGACGCCGAGTTCGCCTCGCTTTGGCATTCCGCCGAGCGCGCCTGCGAAGAAATCACCGAGCGCGAAATTCGTCTGGCCCGCCTGGCATCGAAATGGAATTTGCCCAGCGAAGCCGAGCAACTCTGGTTGCGGGTCGCGCACAATCCCCTCACCCGCCGCGAAGCGCTCGACGCGCTCTTCGATATTTACCGCGCCAACAACGATCTCCCCAACCTCTACCTCACCGCCCAGCGTCTGCACGAAACTTCACCTAACGAGGCCTATGTCGCGGCCGAGTTCGCCCGCCTCTCGCTCCTGCTCGATCGCAACACCAAAGAAGGCCAGCGCATCGCTCAGGAAGCATTCGACCAGGCGCCCACCGACCCGCTTCCCGCCGTCGCGCACGCCTTGTCGCTCTATTCTCAAGGCCGCTCCGGCGAAGGCATCGAGGTGCTGAGAAAATTGCCGTCCGAAAAATTGCACGAACCGCGGGTCGCCGTTTATCTCGCCGTCCTCCTCCTCGACGACAATAAACCCGAAGTCGCCCGCGAATACATCGACGCCGCCAGGACCGGCCCGATCTTCACCGAAGAAAAAAAACTGCTGGAAGAAGCCCAGCAAAAAACGCAAGCCACCCCCGCACCTACGCCTGCGCCCGCCCCACCAGCTCCCGTTTCGCCGGCTCAAACCCCCGCCGCTTCCGCAACGCCCTAGGGCGTGTCATGTCCTCCTGCGTTGTAGTGACGCCGCTCTGTCGGCGTAATGTGCGTGGCTTGCAATCCACCCGTGCCACGCCGACAGAGCGCCGTCACTACAAACACTTCCATTCGCGGTTTTCCTTGCCGACCGCGCCAACTCGCTTGTGCGAAGTGCATGAGTTGCCGTGCGACTCAGGCGAAGCCAATGGCCCTCGCCGACTCCAGCCCCGAGACCGTAGTCTACGCCCGCTTGCGGGCAGGGCTGAGAATAATCGCACTTAACCAGAGGGCGGTGCGATCGCTTTTTCCAGGACGACTGCGGCCAAATGTTGCGTTGCTTGATCGAGCGCCGCATTCGCCTTTTGCAGTCGCTGCAAATGTCGCTCGCCGAGGGCGCCCTCGACTTCCGCGCGAGCCGTCGAAATGACTTTCCATTCGTCTTCCGAAATCTCATCGCGCCCGGAAGCAAGCGCGGCTTCGACTGCTTTCAACATCTCGTTAGCTTTGAGCTCCGCTTCCGTCCAGGTGCGCTCGCTCATGTCTTCAAAGGCGTGCTCGAGAGAATCGGCCAGCATTTTTTCCACCGCTTCATCGGAGACATCGACCGCGCTTTTTAGTTCCAGTTCTTTTTCCGCGCCGGTCCCGGTGTCGCGCGCGAGGACGTGCAGAATGCCGTTGGCATCGATCTCGAATTGCACACCGACCCGCGGCACGCCTTTGGGCGCAGGCTCGAACTCGATCTCGAAGTCGCCCAGCGGCCAGTTGTCCCGTGCCAACTCGCGCTCGCCTTGCAGGACTTTAATCGACATCGCGCGCTGATTGCTCACGGCGGTGGTAAACATTTCGCCGGCCTTAATCGGAATGGTAGAGTTGCGCGGAATGATCACGTTCATCAGACCGCCGAAAGTTTCGAGGCCGAGTGATAACGGTGTGACGTCGAGCAGAACAACGTCGCGCACCGCGCCGCTCAGAATCCCGGCCTGAATGGTCGCGCCGATTGCCACGGTTTCGTCGGGATTTTGCGAAACGTTCGGTTCGCGTTTGAAAATTTCCCGGGCCAGCTCGCGCACCAGCGGCATGCGGGTGGCGCCGCCGACCAGAATGACTTCATCAATTTCTTCCGCGCCCAGCTTCGCGTCCGCCAACGCGCGCCGGCAA
>DAIOVO010000008.1:0-1682 GCA_036758965.1 Chthoniobacterales bacterium | reverse complement strand
CCGCGCGATTTCTTCCAGCTCACCGCGACGCAGTTGGTAAATGAGATTGCCGCTCTGCGCGAACGGAAGTTCGATGCGCGCTTCATCCTCGGTGCTCAACCGATGTTTGGCCTCGATCACCACTTCGCGCTTTTGCCAGTTGGCAATCGGCAATTGGCAATGGGCAATCAGCGCATTGTCGATGTCGTCGCCACCCAGACGCGTGTTACCGTTGGTCCCCAGCACTTCGAAAACGCCATCGTGCAATTGCAGAATCGAAATATCAAAAGTGCCGCCACCGAGATCATAGACGGCGATTTTCGCGCCAGACTTTGCCTGGTTGATGCCGAAAGCGAGCGCGGCCGCAGTCGGCTCATTCAAAATTCTTTCCACCGAAAATCCGGCCAGCTCGCCGGCGCGTTTGGTGGCGTTGCGCTGGGCATCGTTGAAATATGCCGGCACGGTAATGACCGCGCGATCCACCACGCGACCAAGCGCACGCTCTGCGTCCGCCTTTAGTTTTTTTAAAATCAGAGCTGAGATTTCTTCGGGCGAAAACGAACGTTCGCCGATTCGCACCCGCCCGCGCCGATCGACTTCGTAATCCATTTTCTCCGACGACGCATCAGTCACACCCATCAAACGTTTGATGGAATAAATCGTTTCGCGCGGCGCGGTCGCGCGCGCGCGCAAAGCGACCCGTCCGACGATTGGCTCGCCGTTTCCCGGAAAATAAACGACCGACGGAGTGAGCCGCTCGCCGTTTTCATCGGCCAACAAAATCGGAAAGCCCGATTCCATTATGCCGATGAGCGAGTTGGTGGTGCCGAGATCGATGCCGACGATGTCGCTCATAAATAGTTTTACCGCAGAGGTCGCCGAGTTCGTTGAGGCAGTCGCCCGGACTCTCAATCAAAAACGGGCGCGAAGAAAAAAGAATTATCTCCGCGACTTTGTGTTCTCGACGGTAATCGATTCCGCGCAACTTTTCTTCCTTGTCGGTGTTTCCTCGCTTGAATTTTTCGCCAAAACAGGACGCGCCATTTCAGGGTTACTGATCCTAGGGTCAGAAAAGGGGGGAAACGCCGGAGGCCAAAAGCTTCCGGCGTTTCATTTTGGCAATCGGCGGCGCGCCAACAATTTCCAGGCGCGCACGTCGGCGGCGGTTTCGACCGGCAACGCACACTGCATCGCGCAGATGCCGTCAAAACGAACTCTCGCCGGCAATTTAACGCTGGCTGCGATGCTGCGTTTTCGCTGTGCGGAAAGTTTTCCGTAAAGCAGGCTGAGATGCGGATCGACCGGCGACGACTCGAGCGCTCCTACTTTTTCCAGAATGATGTCGGCCAATTGCTGGAGGGCGGCATTTTTCGCAAATTGGACGAAGAACGACTTGGTAAAGCTGTCGTCCGATTTTATTCCACGTGTCGTTAGCTCGATTTCTGAAAACGGGAGCGCGCGCAACAGGCTCGCGATTGCTTCTGCCCGCGGCGCCACGCAGATGGTGACGTGCGGCTGGAAAACCGGCGAACCGAATTGCCCGGCGAAATCGCGAATGGAACGGGAAAAGATTGTGCCGGCCGATTTCACTGGCAGCAGCCAGAATGCGATGGCGGTAGTTTTTGTCATGTCGAGGCGTCTTGCAAAGTTACCTTACAGATTCGCGGCGGGATTCCTTCCGCCTTCGCGCCGCTACGGCGGGG
>DAIOVO010000007.1:5644-61251 GCA_036758965.1 Chthoniobacterales bacterium | reverse complement strand
ACGACTAACGCGCAAACAGCTCGGCGCGGCCACGCTGGAGCGAAGCGTGACGATCGTCTATGGCGACTTCAGCAGTGAAATCGCCAATAAATGCTATCGCGAGCTAGTCCGGGCACAGCTGCCAGAGAAACTGGTGCAAGCCCGGCGAGGGCTTGACCACCTGAGCACGCGCGAAAGCGTGCTCAGTCGGCTTCAAACCGGCGTGATGCATCACCGTCCTAATATCGGTGCGGCTGACGCGATGGTGGAAGTCATTCGCACGTTGGAGGCGGTTGAAGCGAATCTGCACAGCATCGAGCCTCTGACAGAGCGCGTTGATGCTCGCGCAGCTGAGTTCGCTCGCCGTTCGCGTGCGCGAATACATTATCTCTCGGCGGTTGGCTCTTCACGCGCGCGCCAAATGCAGGAAGTCTTTCGCATTATCAGCGAGCGCTACAGCGGGACGCGTCTCGCATTAGCGGAAGATGACTTAGAACTGCCGCTCCTGCGGGTCGGCGAAGCTGGAATAATCAGCCACGAATCGCTCCGTCGACCGCCGGCGGAACGGACGTTATCGGAAATTGATGCAATCGAAGACGATGTCTCAGACGCTGAGAGAAAACGGTGCGTCGATCAGATGGCGAGTAACATCGCGTTTTCCGTTACTGTTGATCGGGCGCATCGGTTTCTCGATGAGATCGGATGTGAGCCAGGCGCTACCGTCTCATCAGCGGACCTGCCGCTGAAAGGCACATCTGACGAGATTGAAGACGTTGTTTCGCTGCTTCTGTATGCCGATACGGAATCTGCGAGGTACCAAGTGGCGGTGCCGGAGGATGACGTCGATCTTAAAGCTGACGTCATAGGTGGCTACCGGATCGATCGGTTCGAGGTGACGCGGGATGGATAACCAGCCGCACGATCTTCCAGCAGAACCGCCGCTCCTTGTGGGGCTAGATCAGCGCGACCGCGTGAGACTCCGGGAAACGTTGCTGCGGTTGCTGCATCACACCGCAATCGTCCGTGAGGATCCGGGTTGCGCGGAAATTTATGACTGGGCCAATTTGCACAGGGCATGGGTCAGGGAAGTCGCTGAATTAATCGGCTATGACGTCAATTTCGAAGAGCCGTTTCGACTCATTCTCTGTGTGCCTCAGGAGCAGGGAATCGTTCGGCGATTTACTATCGAGGAGTCATGCATCGCGATGGTACTTTGGCACGATTACGACACTGCACTGCGGGAAGGTGCGACGCGCGTCTGTCTTACGGTCAAGAATCTCAATGACTCCTTCGCAGCGAAGCTGAAAGGCGTGAAGCAACCGACGCGCGCGGGAATGAAAACGGCGCTTCAGCTTTTCCATCGCCACCGGCTTATCCGGCTGAGCACATCGGAAGAGTTTTCGGATTCGACGATCGAGATCCTGCACACGTTGCGACTGGTGATGCCCTTCCAGCAATTGGATGAATGGCAAAAACAGGCGCAGCTCTATGTGAAGACGGCGGCGCAGGAGAGCAACGGAGCAGTCTTAGCGGAAGAGGAAGGCGATGAACCAGCCTGATCGTCGCATCAACCTCTCCGGCATCCACGCCATCAACTGGTACGGATACACGCACGATTACATTCCGGTAACGGGCAATCTGCTTCTGGCCGGCGTCATGGGATCGGGGAAGTCGATCCTGATGGACTTAATCCAGCACGTCTTGGTCGGGCATCAGAAGTCGAGATACAACGTTTCGGCCACCGGCGCGAGCTCCGGTCGGACGCTGAAGGGCTACTGCCTTGGCGATTTGAAGAATGAGGTCGGCGGCATCACGCAGTTCATGCGACCGCGCGGAGCGATCACCGTAATCGCATTAGAGTTTGCATGGCCTGGTAGCACACAACGAGAGACGTGGGGCTTTAGGATTGTCTTCGAGAACGCGACGCAGCCTAGGCCTTCGCGGAATGACCCATTCTTCATTCGCGCTGCACTTGGCAAGCACGAGCTGATCAGCGGTAATCCCTCGCGGCCATTGTCGGATGCGGACTTTAAGGAGCTCGTCAACACGCACGACGGCCGAATTTTCGACACGATCGAAGATTACCGAAGGGACATGGCGAACCACGTCCACCTGAATTTCGACCGAGATACCCTCGATTACCTGTTGCCATCGGCGATGTCGTTTACCTTTCTGGAGGGCGGGTTCAATCGCTTTTGCCGGCAGTACATTCTCCCGAATGAGCCGCTGAAGACTGATGACGTGCGCGAGAGCTACCTCGCGTTCAAGAAGCTCGAAGTCGATCTGCGCGAAATCCGCGACAAGGTCACGCGACTTGAGCAGATATGCTGCGCATTCGACCAGTGGAAGAGCGCTTCAGGCGATCTCGTCTGCTTCGATCTCCTACAGCATGAGTTTGCTTGGAAGGCCGCATGTGATTCGGAGAAAGAGGGCGCTGAACAGATTGCGAGAATGGAAAAGGAGTCCAGCGAAGCGACGAAACAGCTCGCGGCGGCGCGCGCCGAGAAGGAGTTGAAAGACGCGGATCGAACGCGCCTGCTTGCATTGTTTAATGCCACTGAAGACGGCGCGGCCTTCCTTCTGTTGAAGCAAGACAACAAGAGCCTCGTCGCGGAAATCGCAAGGCTGAGGGCAATCGGCAAGACTATCGGCGAAGCGCTGCAAAGGCGGGTGCGCCAGACGCAACTTTGGTTAGAGGAAGCGACTCGCGCGAGCTTCAAAGCGGATAAAAAGATAATGGCAGCGGCGGAATACGCGTGTGCCAATCTCGCGCAAGCAGAGTCGCATCAGATCCGGGATCGGACTCGCGCTCTGGCTGGCGCGATCAAAGCCGCTCGCGACTCACTCGAAGCGGCGACGCGCGAACATCGCAATCGTTACGCGGCCAATCTAGCGGAGATGAGAAAGCTCAGGGCAGCAGTTGAAGCGCTGCGTTCAGGAGTTCTCGTCGAGAATTCTACGTTGCTCGCGACGTTGAATCGTGACCTGCCAAGGCGAAATGGACAATCTGCCGCGCGAGCGTTGCGGCAGCTTTGTGAAGTCAACGATGAGCGCTGGCGGCCGGCGTTGGAGGTTGCATTCGCGCAAAAATTCGCGGTCGTGGTCGATGACGCGGATTACAACGATGCGGACAAAATATTTCACGAGCTGAAGGAGAATGTCTTCCCCGAGTCGCTCGTTATTCCCGCACGCGCACGTAAACTGCCGGGCCAATGCAAGCCTGGTTCGCTCGCGGAGAAACTGGACACATCCCATGAACTGGCGCGCCGGATCGTCGATCACCTCCTCGGCGATGTAATCTGCGTCGATTCACGTGAAGAACTAGCTGCGAAAGAGAAAGCAATCTTGCCGGATGGTTACATGATCCGCGGCGCGTTTAACGTGCGCCTGCGGCATTATGACTATCGCCCGTGTATCGGGGAACGAGGTCTCGAACGACAGCGCGGGTTTTTGCAAGACAAGTTCGACGAGTTCAAGCGAGATAACGAGGCAATGCAGCCAGCGCTTGACGCGGTCGATGCGCTAGTCGTGCAATTCGATCAACATCGCCTTAGCGCCGAATCGTTGCACGATGATCTCGCGGAAGCGACGCGTTTGCCGGAACGCGAGGATAAGTTGCGGCGTAACATCGCCGAGCTCGATCGGGTGCGCGCTGCCGGATTCGAAGACAAGGAGCGGGATCTGGCTGCACTCGATAGCCGTCTCGCCGCATTGCAGAATGAAATAGAGGCCCTGATCGGCCGCGCAAAACTCGATCAGCTCGAACAAGCGCGTAAGCGTCAAAGCGAACTTGTCGCGACCGCGTCTGCTGCAAAGCAGTTGTTCGACCGGAAAGTTTCTGACCTTGGCGCGAAGATTGTAGTTCATCGCAAGGATGAGCTCGCCGCAATATTACTCGCAGAATTCCCGAGCAACGAAGTCTGTGCTCGGGAATGTGCGCGACACTACAATGAGCAAAACCTTCAAGTCGTAACGCGCTGGGCTGAACTGAAATCGTTCCGTCGTGAAATGGCGGACCGCTACGAGTCGATGCGTGACGATCCGACTTACGAACTCGAAGCGGAAGAGAACTCGCACTACGCGCAATTGCTCGAACGGCTGCGCGTGAATGACCTACAGGCGGTCCAGGCGAAAGCCGCGCGCGAGCGAGTCAATTGGCAAAACCTCTTCCGCACGACGGTCGCGGTGAAACTCAACACCGCTCTCCGGCGCGCCGACGATTTAATTGCGTTAATGAACAGCCAATTACGACGACGAATTGGCAACTCGGAGTATCAAATCAGCAAGGTAGAGAATCCAGACGGGGAGTACGAGCAGTACCGCCAGTTACTTACTGCGTGTGCTACAGCCGGCGAGGACGATCTCTTTGCGTTACTCGAAGGCGCCGTTCGCGAGAGCATAGAAACGCTATTCGAGTCGATCGTCGAACATCCCGACAGCCGTGTCGCATTACAGTTCTTGGATTACCGAAACTATCATGACTACGACCTTAAGGTTCGTGACGTTACTGACCCGAGCGCTGCGCCCGTCAGTATTGATCGACAGGCAACGAAGATGAGTGGCGGCGAAAACCAGTCGCCCTATTTCATTGCGATCCTTGCCTGCTATCTGCGGGCGTATAAGCGCCACCTGACCGGTCGCGTTGCTGGTCCGTCGCTTTGTTTAATCCCGATCGATGAGGCATTTTCGAAAATGTCTGGCGACGGAATTCGCCACAGCATTGACGCACTAAAGGAGCTGGAACTTCAAGGCTTCTTGTCGATGTCCAGCGGCAACATTCCGTACGCAATCGACGGCTGTGACCAGGTGCTCACCGTCTCCAAAAAGAAGACCCACCATCACAATCAGGAAGGTGTGCGCAACATCGCGGTGAGTCTCACGCGCGAGGAGGCGCTGCAACGGTATTGCACACGGTAAGGCAGCGCGTATTGATCGCCCTCGCACAAGCGTACGAGCGCAGCATGGTAGGACGTACCGGTCAGTCAGCGCGGTTCTGCCGAATACCATTTCTTGATCTCACTCGCACGGCTGGCTGCGCCGACGGTGAAGCGCTTGAACTCAGTCGCGCTGCGCTGACCGAGCTTGCCAGCACCGGCATTGTACGGCTGCGTCATCCGCGCCGAGATCAAGCGACAATCCTGGCGGTCGAAGTCGATCCGTCACGTGAAGAAGACCTATTCACAATTCTCGATCGCGAATCGCCGAGCGACCGGCGAGAACAGCTCGCTGCTATTTTCTCGCGCGCGGAAGAATGGGAAGCACCGGAGCGATGGCGATCACATTGGAAAGATACGTGCAGCCGCTTCGCACAAGCTGCACGAAGTGGTCGTGCGTTAGCTCCTTTCTCGCGCGCAGACCCGGATTACACGGTCGAGCTTTTGCGGGTCAGTCTTGAGCTACTGAATTGGACGCGCGAATCGTTAGTACGGTTTGCAAGCTGCCAACTCTTTGGCAATTCGAAGCAGCTTGAGCAATGCCGGTCATCAGTGGAGACGATCCTATCGATTGTTACCGAAGGAGAAATTCACGATCTGGCGCAAGTCGGAATTCTGGAGAATCCCCGTTCGTGCATTCTTGCTGGCCCGGTGATTATGCACTTCCAGGACAGCAGCGCTGATCTGCAAGCACTGAGCGGTCCAATCACATTATCAATGACTGATCTGCGAAAGTGTGTCCGCATTGAGACGCCCGCTACTCGGTTCTGCACGGTTGAAAATCCTACGACCTTTCATGAGCTATCGAAGCTTCGATCCGACACCCTCTTTGCGTGCTCTGATGGCTATGCGAAGCCAGCACTTCGCGAATTGATCGCACGGTTGGAAGCGATCATCGAGTTGTACCACTTTGGCGACTCCGACCCCGCGGGTTTTGACATTCTTCGTCACCTGCGCTGTGAGACCGCGCGTAAGATCGATAGCCTGCACATGACATTTCGCCCGTCCCGAACGACCGAGCTATTGTCACCAGGCGATGTCGTACTCGCGCAGCGGCTGCTTGCGTCATCCGACCTGACCGCGGAGGAAAAATCAGTCGTTCAGAAAATGCTTGAGACTGACAACAAGGGCGACTTCGAGCAGGAGCGACTCGGGCTTCCACGCCTTGACCAGTGGCCCTTCTACTAAAATGGCATCCCAATTCCCGATTCTCGCAGATAGGAAGCGATTCCCGCTTCTGTGTTCCTTCTCGGAGCACTGCAATCACGCGTTAATGACGTGCGATGATCTCTGTTTTTTTTGCTCCGGCAGACAGTTCAGGCGCGAATTTCACGACGCGCATGCCTGGCACTGATTGGCATTTGTACGGCGACACCCGCTGGCCGTCTCTAGTCGCATGGGTCGAGTTTCCGCTGACTCATCATTCGCGGTTGAATTGGGGTCGGTTCTCGCTTTTTGCAGTTATTTTTGAGGAGAATACTGAAACGCTGAAATATTGAGAGGCGGTTGAGTTGACCGCGGATGACGTGGATAGGGGCGGATAAATTTCCTGCCCTTTTGGTTTTCTGATTCGTCATCATCTGGCGATTTCGAAGGATTGCGGCGGCGGTTACCAATCTTTTAGAGCGGTTCACAAGGTTTTAGTTGATCGTTGACCAGTTGTTTTGAACGGCTCAATGGTTCTCGCGCCAACGCCCCGACACAGCGCGGCAGCTACAGCGCGTAAGCGCAATCGAGCATTTATGAGATGACTTATAATACGAACTAACGAGAACCAGATCGGCCGCGGAGCCCCGGGGAACATGCCCAAGGTTGGCGCGGCCGGCTCAACCTTGCACGTTCAATTCCCAGCGGTAACCATCGGGATCGTGCACCCATAGCCCCATATGTTTTGATCCGGGCGATTCCGGACCGATCTCATCTCCGGGATCTTCCAGCTTCGCCTTCATTTTGCGCAAATGGGCCAGCGCCTTTTTTAGCGCAGCCATGCTTGGCAGATGAAACGACATGTGTCCGAGCGTTTTCGGGGAAGGTCTGCCTTTGTGGAGTGCAATCGTCACGTGATCGTTGCCGACCGCGACGCCATTCTCGAACTCGAATTGCTTTTCCAATCCGAAGGCGCGTTTGAACCATTCCGCGCTCTCCTTCGGCTTGCGCACGGCCAGGCCGAAATGCCCTACTTCCCCGAGAGTAAATGGCGGGTTACTATCCGCCGTTCTTCTTTTCTTTGTTTTCATAGTTCGCTCTTTCCAGGTTATCGATTTCCTGACCTCCACCGTAGAGACCGCTTGACGATACATCGCCCCTCCTTGTTTGCTCATCCCCCAAACTTATTTCGAGCCAAACGGGCCTGCCGGTTTTCTCAATTTTTAAACCCGACACATTCTGACGGGAGACTTTAGCGCTCGAATTCCTGGTGGTGTGGGTTAATGTAGGAAGTGGCATTACCGCTGTGGACACGAAGCAAATCTGCGAGCGTGCTCCTCAGTTTTACCTGTTTTTCAGCCGGTTCACTTTTCGCTGCGCCCAACAAGCATCTTCCTACTGAGGCTATGGAAAAATACGAAGACCCGCCCGTTTACATTTTCCGCCTGGGCGTTTCGCCTGGAATGGCGACCAAGTTTGGCGCTTTTACCAGTGTGCAGGTGAATGTGGACGGGCAAGGCAACAACATTACGGGCGATGCCGCGAATGAGCCATCCATCTCGGTTAGTCCCGCCGACCACAACAAGATGGTTATCGGCTGGCGGCAATTCAACAGCGTCGCCTCCAACTTCCGCCAGGCTGGCTGGGGTTATACCAGTAACGCCGGCGCTTCCTGGACTTTTCCTAATGTGCTGGAGAACAATGTCTTTCGCAGCGACCCTGTTCTAGGTGCGGATAGTCTGGGTAACTTCTTTTATCTCAGTTTGCTTACCACTTTTTTTGACGACATCTGGCGCTCGGTCAATGGCGGCCAATCGTGGAGTAACATCGCGCCGGCCAAGGGCGGCGATAAGCAATGGTTTGTGATTGATAACACCAATAGCACCGGGCACGGCTTTCAATATCAATGTTGGAGCAGCAACAAGAATGGGAACAACTACCAGGGACGCCAGTTTACTCGTTCCACTAACGGTGGAGTTACCTGGTTAAACCCGATTAACATTCCGAACTCGCCCTCTTTCGGCACGCTGGACATCGACTCTGCTGGCACTCTCTACATTGGCGGGGTAAACTTCGATACCAACCAAATCTGGTGCGAACGTTCTACTAACGCTCGCCAAGCTGCGGCGACGCCCAGCTTCGATCAAAGCACGCCAGTTAACCTGGGAGGCCTTCTGGTCAGCTCGGAACTGATTAACCCGGTTGGGCTGGCTGGACAGATCAATCTGGCGGCGGACCGCTCCGGCGCTGCTACTAATAGCAACGTATATTTGCTGGCGAGCGTGCAACCCTTCGGATTCACCACTGGCACCGACGTGATGTTTGTTCGCAGCAGCGATGGCGGCCGCACCTTTAGCACGCCTTATCGCGTCAATGACGACCCGGTCGATCACAACAAATGGCATTGGTTCGGCGCCATCGGCGTCGCGCCCAATGGCCGCATGGACGCCGTCTGGCTCGATAGCCGTTACGCGGGCAATAACATCGACTCTCAGCTCTTCTATTCCTATAGCCTGGATGCGGGTAATACCTGGTCGGCTAATGTCCCGGTTAGCGCCGCCTTCAATCCCTACCTCGGCTATCCTAACCAGAATAAGATTGGCGACTACCTTACGATCGTATCGGATGACAACGGCGGCGATGTGGCATACTCGGCCACCTTCAATGGCGAAGAAGACATCTACTACGCTCGGGTAGCTCCTCTCACCTCGCGTCTCCTTAATATTTCCAATCGCGCCCGGGTCCTCACTGGAGATGATGTTTCTATCGCCGGCTTCATTATTACTGGCACCACGCCCAGGCAGGTCGTCATTCGCGGGCTCGGTCCATCCCTTTCGAGCGCCGGTCTGAATGGTTTTCTTTCCGACCCCATTCTCGAGCTCCATCAGGGCAGCGCGATCCTGGCTACTAACGACAATTGGAAAATCAGGCCCGACGGCACCAGCCAGCAGGCGCAGGTGGAAGCTACCACACTTCAACCCTCGAAAGACTTGGAATCGGCCATCGTCATTACTCTTAACCCGGGAGCGTATAGCGCCATTCTTTCAGGAAGAAACGCCGGCACCGGCCTCGGCCAGGTGGAAGTGTTTGATCTTTCCCCAGGCGCGAACTCCAAGTTGGCCAACCTCAGCACGCGCGCTTTTGTTGATACCGGCGACAACGTACTCATTGGCGGCGTGATCGTGGGCGGAGGAAATGGTTTCGGCGCTAAGGTTGTCGTGCGCGCGATTGGGCCGAGCTTAAGCGGCGCGGTCCAAAACCCGCTGGCCGACCCTGTCCTCGAACTGCACGACACCAACGGCAATACGATTGCTACTAACGACAACTGGAAACTTAACGATCAGACTCAGCAATCGCAGGAAGCGGAAATTCGCGCCACCGCCATTCCGCCAGCAAACGATCTGGAATCCGCCATCGTCACCACACTCAGTCCCGGCGGGTACTCCGGTATTGTGCGCGGCAAGAACAACACTACCGGGGTAGCTCTCGTTGAAGCTTTTAATTTGCCCGACTAGCTGACTATAAGGGTTAAGTGGCAGGTGCGCTAAGCGCTGGAGGGACGGGCGCTGTCCCATCCCTCGTCCCGACCTAGACGCGGTGCTGGGCCGTGCTCTATAGCGTAGTTGATGTTCGCGCGATACTTAATGGCATGGTCGCGGCCTGGTGGCCGAATTGCGAAACGGCAAAGGTCGCACTCGCGATCAAAAGTGCGTAAATGAACGTTTCGAATCGGCTCCGTTGTTTTTCCTCCGAACGCACCAGCAGCGCGTAGGTGGATTCAAAGGCCGTGTCCGGATGATCGATATTGCAAATTGTTTTCATAGTAATATTTCCTTTTCTGTTGGTGGATGCGGCGACCGGCGCATTTGGATTCAATATTTTTTTGCCAAACCCGGCGGTGGACGCGGATGCATGATAGAAGGACGTCGCCCAAACGCATATTTGTCTGGGCACATCCTAAGCAGGAGCGCGGTCGCCGGCGCGGAATTTTGAGCGCGAGCTGCTTCGGAGCGGCTGTTATCTAAAGCGGGGTCTTGATTCCGCAGGCGCGGGCGGCGCACCAGCCACGCCACGCTTCGAAAGCGCAGAATAAGCCAGCTGCGATCAAGACCATACCCACCATGAGCGCATGGGTGACAAGGCACGCGCCAGTGAGAAGGAGGATCGCCGCAATCGCGGCGCGCATTACCCGGCCCTTGTTATTGATATTGGGTTTCATTCCGCAGCCATACTGATTACGACTAGCTATTAACCGCGGCGCTTCTGGTTGGCTTCATATCGGCCACTGCCGGAAGCAGAATCTCCGCGCCTTCCCGAGCTCCTTCGATCGCCATCGTTTTCCCGCTCTTCCTAACAAGATCTCGCGCGTGCTCAACCATCTCGTCGATCTTCTCATCGTCATGGCTGGGATCGTGGTGGAATAGGAGAACCGTTTTCACGTTCGCGTCGAGGGCGAGCCCAACCACACTGCCAAGCGAGCTATGCCCCCAACCGATATGCTTCTCGTATTCTTCGTCGGTGTATTGCGCGTCCAGAATCGCCACATCGCAATCGCGCAAAAACTCCACCATTTTCTCTCGTTCGGCGTCGGCGAAATTTCGCGCTTCCTTACCATCGATTCCGCCCTGAGCGGCGAGTTGTAGCTTGAGCGGCTCGTAGGGCTCGTTATCCGGCAGGTAGGCGATCGAGCCCGCGCTGGTAAAGAGACGGTAGCCCGCGCAAATGCCGGGATGATTGGCAAACTTCGCCTGCACCTTCACCTTTCCGATTTGAAACTCCATCTCTTTGAGTTCTTCGATCGCGAGATGGCTCTGTAGTTCATGCAAGCTCACTGGAAAAAACGGCGTCTCCATCTGACCAGCCAGGATGGTGCCGAGGCCGGCGCGCGCTCCTTCATAACCTAGAATCCGGATCAGGTTCTTGCGGTTGTAAGCCGGGGAAAAAAACGGCAGCCCCTGGATATGATCCCAATGCGTATGCGAAATAAGTAAAGTCAGCCTGATCGTCTCCGGTCCCAGCTCCTTCTCCAGCGCAAGGCCGAGACCGCGAATTCCGGTGCCAGCATCGAGCACGATGATCTCGCCGTCGGCCCGCACTTCTACGCAACTGGTGTTACCACCGTAACGCATCGTCGCCGGCCCCGGCACCGGAAGCGAACCGCGCACGCCCCATAGCTTTACCCGCGGCGGCACCGAACGGAGCTCCTCCGGCGAAGTGGTCGCCTGAGGACGCTGCGGAACCGCGCTCATCAGTCGATCGATCGACTCGCACAGAACTTCCCAGGTGATTGGCTTGAGGAGGAATTCGTCCGCGCCCGCCTTTAGCGCGCTCGCGCGATCGACGGCGTAATCGCGTCCCGAGACGACGATGATCCTGGCTGGCTGGAGTTGTTGCCGGATGGTGCGACAAACTTGGAAGCCATTCGATTTCGGCATCAACAAGTCGCACAAGATAAGGTCCGGCCGATTACGAATAGCGAGCTCCACACCAGAATCACCATCCGCCGCTTCGAGCACCTTCCAGTCTGCCCGCGCGAACAACCTGGCAGTGGCCCGGCGTCCATCTTCATCATCTTCGATAATCAAAACGCTCGGCATCAACATAACTTGGTTTTCGATTCGTTACACGTGACTCACAACTGATCGAAGCATCTTAACCTACGGCATCCATTAACAGCGAGAAAATAAGTCGCGCCCGCTGCCGCTTGCCGTGTCCATCCGAAGTCCCTTTTAGAAACAATTTGGGAACTCTCCGCAAACAGGCGAGAGTAAAATGTTATGGGAAACAGCCAAGGTAGAGACAACGTCAGGAAACGCGCGGCCCGTCGCAGAAAAACAGAACGGCTCGCGGCCGCGAAGAAAAGCAGCAGCAAAAAACCAGCGAAGTAAGCAGGCTCGCCCCGGTAGGCCGCATTTGTATGCGAAAGAACAATTCGAATCCTTCGCGCCGCGACAGAGTGCTGGTGCTGGTGGATGAATCCAATGTCGGCAGCTCCGTTCGCACCGCTGGTCGCGGCCTGGATTGGCTAAGGCTGCGCGAATTTTTGGCCGGCGCCGACTCCGGTCGCGAGCTGGTCGAGACGGTGGTGTATGCCGGGTTGCCGCCGGCGATTCCGCTCTGGCAGGACGAGCGCGATAAGAAAAACAAATTTATGCATTGGCTGCGCTCGAATGGTTTCTTGGTCGTGACCAAGGATGGCGCGCCGGCCGAGGAAGGTCATTACAAGGCGAACGTGGACGTGATGATGGCGATCGACGCGCTGGAGCTTTCTAACGAGATGCAACCCGACGTGGTGATCCTGGTAACCGGTGACGCCGACTTTGCCTGGCTCGCGATCAAACTGCGGCGGCGCGGGATTCGAGTGGAAGTCGCTTCCGTGGCGCAAAATCTTGGCAATGTCTTGAAAGCATCCGCCAATGCAGTGATCGATCTGGCGCCGTTGTTCCGGACGTTCGAGTTGATGACCGTGCAGGATTCTCCTCCGCTTCGGGGGCAGAGAAAAATGCGCGCCTGACTTCCGCAGCGTTTGCCCAGAAGTTGACTGCGCTGTCGGTGCGTCGGCCATTGTCGAACAAATCCGTTCACTTTATAGTCAAAGCAACGAGACCCAATGAGCGACGAACGGTACGAAGGGGGGACGGGCGGCAATTTGGATTTGCTCCAACGGCTGGATCTTTTGATTTCCATTCTGCCTCCGGGTGATCCTATCCGGCGCGAGCTGCGGGAATTGCGCGTCGAGATTGCGGAACGCGAAGAAACATTTGTCGAAGCGCGGCAGACGATCGAGAAGCTGGAAGAAGTCATTAAAAAAGTGACCGCGCCAGCGAATCGAATCGGCACTTTTCTCGGAAGCACGAGCAAAGAGACGGCGCACATCGTCGTCGGCGGCGCGGATTATTTTTGCAACGTCGATCCGCGGATTGCGATGAAATCGTTCAAGAAAGGAACGCGCGTGCTGGTAAACGAAGCCTTCGTTATTGTGGGCGATCTCGGTTTCGAACCCGCCGGTCCGGTGACAAAAATTACCGAGGTGATGGGCGACGATCGTTTGCGGGTGGGAAACGAACACGGCACGCAATCCATTGTTTTGCAGCGCTCGTCCGAGGTAACGAAAGCTAAGCTGAAACAGGGCGACGAAGTGCGGGTGGATTCCAATTATCGGATGGCGCTCGAATTATTGAGCGCTCCCAGCTCGCATGAACATTATCTCGATCGCGTGCCGGAGCTGCCTTGGTCGAAAGTGGGCGGACAGGAAGACGCGATTGCCGCGATCAAGGATGCGATTGAGTTGCCACTCGTCCATCCGGAGTTGTTTGAGAAATATCAGCACGCTACGCCAAAAGGATTTCTGCTCTACGGTCCGCCCGGCTGCGGCAAAACGCTCATCGGCAAAGCCACCGCTTACAATTTGACCCGGCAACTGCGCGAAAAATCCGGCGGCGAGGAGAACGAGGTTCGGGAATATTTCATGCACGTCAAAGGCCCGGAGATTTTGAACATGTGGGTGGGCGAATCGGAGCGAATGGTGCGCGAAATTTTCGCGACCGCGCGCGAGAAACGGCGCGAAGGTTTTATGCCCTTTCTGTTTATCGACGAGGCGGAAAGCATTCTCGGCACGCGGCGCGCGTCGCGTTACTCGAATATTCTTTCCACGCTCGTGCCGATGTTTTGTTCGGAGATGGATGGAATCGATTCGCTCAATGATGTCGTGATTATTCTCGCCTCCAATCGCGCGGATCTAATCGATCCCGCGATCCTGCGTCCGGGCCGAATCGACCGCAAAATCAAAATCAATCGCCCGAATAAAGAAGGCGCGCGCGAGATTTATCGCATTTATTTAACGAACGATCTGCCGTATGACGGCGCGCTCGCGAAGGAATCAGAGAACATCGGCGGGGCGATTGAAAAATTGATCGAGCGTTTTGTCGATTGGCAATTTGTGCATCGCGACGAGAACAAGTTTCTGGAAGTGACGCTGCGCAGCGGGCGCAAAGAAACGCTTTATCGCGGTGATATGTTGAGCGGCGCGATCATCGCTTCGGTGGTCGAGCGCGCAAAAGCGATGGCGATCAAACGCGCAATTGCGGCCAAGAGCGCACGTCATTCTGAGCTTAAAGGAAACGCGACGGGACCCCTCGGCTGCGCTCGGGATGACGGGTGGAATCACCGAGCAGGATTTGCAGTTGGCGTTTAACGCTGAGTTCGTGGAAAACGATATTTTTCCGCCGACGGATATTACGGAAGACTGGCTTAAGCTGCTCGATTACCAATCCGAAAACGTCGTTCGGATCGTGCCGGTGCGCCCGGCAAATTCCAATCGCCGCCCTCCTGTTGGCGGAGTGATTTAATTTCCGGTGCGGCTCTGGTTTTTACCGAGCGGCGAATCCAGCAGCTAAGTCATCGCCCGATAAGGTAAAGCTCAACCCGGTTCGCCCGATTCAACCTGATAAAGCATCCGCCAAAGGCGATCCGTTTCTCCGCGCTCGATCAGCTGGGCCGGGCTCGAGCCATCAAATGCCGGGTTTGCTTCTTTGAGCCACCGCCCAACTTCGCGTGCTTTCATCAACCGGCTGAGCCCATCGAGCAGCCGGTCCATCTCCGAGAAAACTCGCTTCGCCGGAGTGGAAGGGGATTTCCCCGCCGCCCACTCCGCCACCGCTCTGATGGAAAACCCCGTCATGCGGCTAAGTGTTTCCTGCCGCAATCCAAAACGCTCGACCAAATCTCGCACCGGCGAAGCGGTCAGTGTTCCGACGTGGTAGATGGCCGCCGCTTCACGGACTCGTGCGCTGGAGGGCTGGTTCTGTTTCCTCGCAATTTTCTTTTTCACAAAATCATCATGGCACAGGCGCGAACTTCTGCAAGCATTTCTGCAAGTTTTTTTGCATGCAAATATTGTTCAAGTTAGGCCGATTTTTCCAGGCGCTCCAGTTCGCGAGGTTCACAAACAGCGGCGACGCTCCCATTCCGGCGTCTCTCCGGAAAATAGGCAATATTCATCCCGTTGCGCGCGCGCGCTGAATTCGTCACGATCGCTTCAGCGTTACAGAGGCAGGCTGCGCGACCGATCGCCTGGCTATAACTCTCGTCGCCATTAACCTGCATTTTTCGCCAGTCTTCTCCCGCCAGCAATTGCTCGTTAATCCCAAGCTGCACGGGCACCTCCACGCGCGAGAAATTGAGCACCCGCGCTAATCGAAATTCGATCGCCACCAGCAAGCGCGGCCGCACAAATGGATACGGCAGCTTGTAATGGATTCCGCCGTCGCCCGCGATTCCTGGACAGCGACCGTATCTTCCGTGCTCCCATAAACCGTGCGAAATGAACCGATCGCGTTCCACCGCCCGCCGTTCCGAAAATTTCCTTCGCCCGAAAGAATTGCGCGCGTTCCGGGATATTCCAGCGACGTCACCCGATAACAAAATCCACTCCACGGCTGCAGCAGCTCGGCATTTTCCGCGATACTCCTCCGAATCCTTTCAAACTGCGGATTTGCATTCGGTTTCAAATCGCGCGCTCGATCACGTTGCACCCCAGTAGCCAATCAAAAATCAGAAATCCGCAATCAAAAATAAAAAGAGGCGGGGGCGGGAATCGAACCCGCGAATAGAGGTTTTGCAGACCCCGACCTTACCACTTGGCTACCCCGCCGGGGTGAGGTGCGAAGCTATCAGGCGCGGAGATGCAGTCAATTTTACTCATGCTTCTGCTCATAATCCTGATCATGATCGAAGGGGATTAAGAGTAAGAATATGATTAAGAGTATGAGCAGATGTTTGGATCCCCGCGGCTTTTCATTCCGAGCGGTGAGATAATGTAACGGTTATGCATACGGAAGCCGCATCCCTTTTCGCTCGTGCCCGCGAGCGCATTCCCGGCGGAGTCAATTCGCCGGTGCGCGCGTTTCGCGGAGTGGGCGGCGAACCGTTTTTTGTCGATCGCGCAAATGGTTCGCATATCTGGACGGTCGATGGCCGCGAGCTGATTGATTACGTCGGCACTTGGGGGCCGGCGATTCTTGGACACGCACCCCGAATTGTGGTCGATGCCGTCCGTGCTGCGGCAGAACACGGCACGAGCTTTGGCATTCCCAATCCGCTCGAAGTAGAAATGGCAGAGTTGATCTGCGCCTGGATGCCGTCGGTGGAGAAGGTGCGCATGGTCAACAGCGGCACAGAAGCGACTATGTCGTGCGTGCGACTGGCGCGCGGATTCACCGGGCGCGATAAAATTATCAAGTTCGCCGGCTGTTATCACGGCCACGTCGATTCACTTCTTGTTAGCGCCGGCAGCGGCGCGCTTACTCATGGCACACCCGATAGCGCCGGCGTGCCGCGGAGTTTCGCGAACGAAACGATCGTCGTCCCATTCAATAACATCGAGGCGGTCCGGGCTGCGTTTGGCGAAAACCAAAAGGAAATCGCAGCCGTTATTCTGGAACCGATTCCGGCAAACGCTGGTCTGTTTTTGCCGCGCGAAAATTTTGTGTCACAACTGCGCGCAGAATGCGACGGCCACGGGGCGCTGTTGATTTTCGATGAAGTGATGACTGGCTTTCGCGTCGCACGCGGCGGTGCTCAGGAAATCTATGGCATTCGCTCCGATCTAACCGCGCTCGGCAAGGTCATCGGCGGCGGTCTGCCCGTTGGCGCGTTCGGCGGTCGCGCAGAAATTATGGATCAACTTTCGCCCGATGGCCCAGTTTATCAGGCTGGCACGCTTTCGGGAAATCCGATCGCGATGGCGGCGGGCCTGGCGCAACTGCACGAGCTCGAGCGGATCGATGGTTGGAAGTTACTGGAAGAAAACGGTGCCCAACTCCAGAAAGCGACAGCCGACATCATCGTGCAAGCTAACCTGACATTCCATCGCATTGGCTCGATGTTTTGCCTCTTCTTCGCCGAGGGCCCGATCTTCGATCTGGAATCGGCAAAACGCAGCGACACCTCGCGATTCGCAAAATTCTTTCACGCCTGCCTCGACCGGAACGTTTACTTCGCGCCTTCACAATTCGAAACCGGATTTATATCCACCGCTCATCGCGAGGAAGACATCGACGTCACCGCCCGCGTGATGAGCGAGGCGCTCGCGCAGCTCTAGTCATCCCGGCCAGAACGAAGCGAAGGGAAGGGACCCCCCGAAAGTTACCTTAAAGCTTGCGCATCTGGATTCCTCGACTTCGCTTCGCTCCGGTCGGGATGACGACTTCGTTCCCGCAGGATCCCTCGCTGCCCTCGGGGTCCGGTTAGGCGGAATCTCTTTGCGCCACTCTACCACTTCGTCTAGGAAACTGCCGCCGTGACTATGCCGATTCGCGCTGTTGGAAAATTTTTCTTTGAGGGCGAACGAAAATTTTTTCTCAAAGGCGTCACTTACGGTCCGTTCAAGCCCGACGCTTCCGGTAATTACCTCGGCACTCCAGAGCAAGCCGCGCGCGATTTCGCGCAAATCCGCGCTTTCGGCGCCAATGTCGTTCGCGTTTATCATCCGCCGCCAGCCTGGTTTCTCGATGCGTGTGCGACCGCGGGATTGCGCGCGCTCGTCACTTTGCCCTGGGCGAAACACATCGAGTTTTTGCGCACAAGAAAAGCGCGCACAGAAATCACGCGATCGGTTTCCGAGACGATCAAAACGCTGGCCGGTCATCCTGCGCTTTTCGGTTATCTCGTCGGGAACGAAATTTCGCCGCAGATGGTGCGCTGGCTTGGCGTGCAGCGGGTCACCGAATTCATCGAGCATCTCATCTCCATTGGCCGCGCGATCGATCCGCGCCCGCTTTATTCCTACGCCACCTATCCGCCGACGGAATTTTTGCTGCCGCAGAATGTCGATTTCTGTTGCTTCAACGTTTACCTCCACAACCAAAATGAATTCGAACGTTACCTTTTGCGACTCCAGAATCTGACCGACGATCGCCCGCTCATTCTCGGCGAGTTCGGCATGGACACGATTCGCCACAGCCAGGAGGAGCAGGCAGAAATGCTCAGTTGGCACGTCGATAGCGTGGTCAAATGCGGCCTCGCCGGCACCGTCTTCTTTTCCTGGACGGACGAATGGTTCACCGGCGAACAGGAAATCACCGATTGGGCTTTCGGTTTAGTCACGCGCGAGCGCCAGCCGAAAAAGGCCTACTTCGCTTTGCGCGATAAACTTGGCCAGAACGATGCCGAGCTGCCACATCGCCCGCTTTCGCAAACCCCGAGCGTTTCCATCATCGTTTGTTCCTACAATGGCGGGGCAACTTTGCGCGCGTGCCTGGAATCGTTAGGCCAGATCAATTATCCGAACTACGAAGTCATCCTGGCTGATGATGGTTCGACCGATGACACCGCAAAAATCGCCGCCGATTTTCCGCGCGTTCGTTACATCCATCAGCCGAATCGTGGGCTCAGCGTTGCGCGCAACACCGGCGCCGCCGCCGCCCAGGGCGAAGTTTTTGTCTATACCGATTCCGACTGCATGGCGGACAACGATTGGCTCTATTATTTAATCGGCACACTTACCAGTGGTGATTACGCTGGCGTCGGCGGTCCAAATTTTCCGCCGCCGGCGCGCAACTGGATTCAGGCCTGCGTCGCCGCCGCGCCGGGCGGCCCCTCCCACGTCTTGTTAACTGACGTCGTAGCCGAGCATATTCCCGGATGCAACATGGGATTCTGGCGTTGGGCGTTTGAAAATGCCGGCGGCTTCGATCCGGAATATCACAAGGCGGGCGACGACGTCGATTTTTGCTGGCGTTTGCAACAGGCCGGCGGCGTGATCGCCTTCAGTCCGACGGCGGTGGTGTGGCATCATCGCCGTTTCACTTTGCGCGCCTTTCGCAGACAGCAGGAAGGTTACGGCGAAGCCGAATCGCTCCTGCGTTTCAAACACCTGATTTTTTTCGGCCCCACCGGCACCGCGAAATGGCGTGGACAGATTTACGGCACGCCGCGTTTTAGTTGGTTCATTAATCGTCCGATCATTTATCACGGCATTTTTGGCGACGGATTTTTTCAATCGATCTACCCCACCCCGCAATCCGAAGTCGCCGCTTATCTCAGCAGCATCGAATGGTTCGCGCTCACCGTTTTTCTTCTTGGCCTTGGAATCTTTTTGCCGGCGCTGCGCATCGTGCCGTATCTGATGTTTGGCGGCACGCTTTGCGTCGCGCTGTCCTACATGGTACGCGCCCGGATCGAGCCCCGCTTCGATACCATCGCTTCGCGTCTCCTCGTGATGGCGCTCGCTTTCGCACAACCACTCGTGCGCGGCTGGTCGCGTTACTTCACCTGGCTCCATTTCAAACGCACACCGGGCGCCGTCATTTCCACTCATGAACAACTTCCCGTCGGCGAAAAATTTGGCGGCAACAAAAGCTGGCGAGCCTACTGGAGCGAAGAGGGAAAAGATCGTTCGGGTCTGCTCCAGGAAATCATCGCCCTGCTCGAAGCCGAGAACTGGCGTTACTCGATCGACACCGGCTGGCAGGAATGGGATTTGCAAATCTACGGCAACTTCTGGTGGAGCATCAACCTGCGCACCGTCACTGAGTATCACGGCGGCGCGAAATGTTTGACCCGCGCGCAGCTTCATTATCGCTATGTCACAACCACTGTGATTGTGAATCTCATCATCCTTAGTCTGCTCAGCTATCACCTTCTCAGCACAGGCCATCTTCATCTCATCGTTCTTCTGCCTTATGCAGCCTTCGCGCTCTTTCTCATCTTCCGCGCGCGCCGCTTAAAAGTGCGCGTCGCCGAGTTGATCGATGTCGCCGCTTTCCGTCTGAAAATGAGCCGCATCGTCCGCCGCTGGGGAAGGAGCGATTGACCTAATCGCCTCACCCGAAGAAACGCCCTGCTTTTCTGTGACCTCCAAATTTTTCTCAACAAACAAATGCCGCGCGCCGGCTCTTCCAACGCATCGGCTCATTTGCTGCTCTTTCGCATGAGCATCGTCGAATGAAACTTTGGATCCCTCTCGTCGCGCAGCTCCTTTTATTCGGCGCGCTCAATTTCTTCGGTGATTGGACGCTGGAAAAGATGCCGATTTACTTCGTTACCACTGCCATTTTGTGCGGACTGGCTTATCTGCTCGCCGCCACCGAATTCTCTTCCGATCTAAAACGGCGCGGCCTTTGGATTTTCTGGTTTGTCACCATCGCGCTTCGTTTACTCGCGTTACCACTTCCACCAGCTCAGGAAATTTTTCGCTATCGTGCGGATGGGATCATTCAGCGCGCCGGATTCAATCCTTACCAGGTGGCGCCGCGCGATGAGCGAGTTTCGGAAAAAATAACCGAGCTCGGCGCCGTGCCTCGCGCGGATGAACCGACCGGTTTCGCGCCTGGAGCCGAAATGTTGGCTTGTTCCCGCGACGGAGAACCCCCTCATTTGGAAACTAATTTTCGGAGTCGTCGAATTGGTGGCGGTTGCTTTGCTCCTGCGCGTGGTCGATCTGCGCGCGGCCAGTTGGTTTGCCTGGAATCCGCTCCTTGCCTACAGCTTTTCCGGCGCGGCGCATTTCGATAGCGTCGTTCTTCTTTGTCTCGTGGCGGTGATTTATTTTCTCCCGCGCCTCCAAGAGCGTGCGAGCTGGAAAAGCGCGGCCGGCGCGGCGCTCGCTCTCGGCCTTGCAATCAGCTTCCGACCCGTCGCCATCGTCTTGTTCCTCCCCATGCTCTTCGCCCTCCGTTGGAGATCGATTTCTGCTTTAATCTCGTTAGCCATTCCGTTCGGTCTTGCGACTACTTTCCAGGCGTCACCTTATACAAATCTCTTCGGCGACTTCAGCAGCGTCAGTCGAGTGAACGATCTCTTCTGGTGGCTGTTGGAAGATCGCTTCTACTCCAACTGGCACCAGCAAGATTACCGTTACGACATCGTCATTCTCATCGTCTCTGCTCTACTTAGCTTAATCTTCGTTAGAAACTGGCGACGCGGCATGCTCTGGTCGCTCGGCAGCGCGCTCATTCTCGCGCCCGTCTTACATCCCTGGTTCATTACCTGGATTCTACCTTTGGCCACCTGGCGTCGCGCCTACGCTTGGCACTTCCTTAGCGTCACCATCTTTGCCTACTACCTTTTCTTCAGCGGCCGCCTCTTTGCCTTGCCCTGGCACGCCGAGCCGTGGCTCCACGAAATCATTTTAGTTCCGATTCTCTTCGCGCTCGTAATGCTCGGATTGCAACAACGGAAGGCGGCGCGCGCAGGTTCCGGGTAGTGGTCGCCGCGGCGACCTGGTTTCGGCATTCTGCGAAACGAACTTTGCGGAACTGCAAGGTATATCTTAAGGCCACACGGACGGGAAAGTCCGCGAACGCAGAATGCGTCCGCCAACACGCCAGAGGCGCGCGCTACCCGGACATCGCAACCACACTTTTTCGTAACTTCAACATCGCTATTTCAAACATCACGGATTGCCGTTTCGAAATCCTCGCATTCGCCCGGAGTGATAGCGGGTTCCTGGTCGGCAGCGGATTGAAAACCACGCTGGGCGCACAGGCTGTACGCCCGTGTTCCGTCGGCAGCTAAAAACGCGAAAGAATTGGAAACCAAAACCGACTTCGGCGACGATTGCGGTTGCGATGCGAACTCCCAAAAATAATTCCGCCGGCGCGCTCATTGGAATTTGGGCGATTTTGCTGATGGCTTTCGTCATTGCTGTTCTTTATGTCGGCAAAGATATTCTCATCCCGCTAGCGCTGGCGGCGCTGATTACTTTTCTGCTGGCGCCGGTAGTCGGCCGGCTGGAACGCTGGCTCGGCCGGGTGGTGGCGGTCCTCCTCGTGGTGCTGATGTTGTTCGCGCTTATCGGTGGGATCGGCTGGATGTTAACTACTCAGGTGATCGATCTGGCGGCGAAGCTTCCCGATTACCAGGCCAACATCGAGGCGAAGATGCGCGCCTTCCGCATGCCTACGGGCGCGACTTTCACACGCTTCACTCGCAGCCTGGAACATTTGCAGCAACAACTACCCGGCCCGCCGGAAGCGACCGCGCAGACGGTAGAGCAACGGCGAAAGAATCCCTTAACGCCCGCGCCCGAAACCGCGCGCGCGCAACAGCCGATTCCGGTGAAGCTGGTGGAATCGGAGGGCCGCCTCACGCGTTTTGCCTCGGCCGCACTGAGCGGCGTGCTCAGCCCGCTGGGAACGGCCGGACTGGTTTTGTTGCTGGCGATTTTCATGCTCCTAAAACGGGAAGACCTCCGCGGTCGCCTCGTGCGCTTGATCGGGCAAGGGCGCATCAGCGCGACTACGCACGCGATGGATGACGCCGGCCAACGCGTCGCGCGCTATCTCTCGATGCAGTTGCTGGTCAACACCGTTTACGGTTCCTGCGTCGCGACCGGTCTCTTTTTCATCGGGGTGCCGAACGCGATTTTGTGGGGCGTGCTTTCGGGTATTCTTCGTTTCATTCCATACGTCGGGCCATGGATCGGCGCGGCTATGCCGCTGGCGCTTTCGCTCGCCGTCTCTAATTCGTGGTGGACGCCGGTGCTTACGCTCGGGCTTTTCGTAGTGCTGGAATTGATTAACGCCAACGCGGTCGAGCCGTGGCTTTACGGAGCGAGCACCGGCGTTTCTTCTATTGCGTTAATCGTAGCGGCGGTTTTCTGGACGTGGCTGTGGGGACCGATCGGGCTCGTCCTGGCGACGCCGCTGACTGTTTGCCTCGCGGTCATGGGACGGCATGTGCCCAAGCTGGAATTTCTGAGCGTGCTCCTAAGCGAAGAACAGGCATTAACTCCTTACGAAGAATGCTACCAACGCCTGATCGCTTCCGGGTTGGATGAAGCGACGGAGCTGTCGGAAAATTACTTGAAGGAGAACTCGCTCACCAAGCTTTACGATTCCATCCTTATTCCCGTCCTGACAGCGGCGGAGATAGACGCCAAACGTAACGCCCTTCCGCCGGAAGAACGCGCGGCGGTTTTGCAAAATGTGCAGGAAATGGTGGATGACATCGGTGCTCAGCCGCTGCCGGAGTCCAAGGTGGAAGCAGACAAGGCCATCGCCGCCGAAATGCCCGGGCCGGCGGTGGCGCCTACCTGTCGCGTCCTTTGTCTGCCGGCGCGGGCGCAGCGCGACGAAATCGCCGGCGCCATGCTTGTGCAGTTGCTGCGCCAGCAGGGGTTCGAGGCCGAAAATGCGCGCGCTTCTTCTTCTACCGACGAGCTCGTAGATTTCGCGGTCAAGGTCGATCCCGAAGCCGTTTGTGTTTCCGTGGTTGCCCCTTCCACCATCATCCAGGCGCGTTATCTCGTCGCCAAATTGCGCGGCCGGCTGCCTCAACTCAAAATTGTCGTTGGCTTGTGGCGTGCCACCGAAAAACTGGCGGAAGTCGGCGAGCGTCTGCGTGCCTCCGGGGTAGATGAAGTGGTTGCTTCCCTCACAGAAGCGGTGGTGCAGTTGGCGAAATTCGCCGTACCGGTTGGTGAGGACATGACGGAGGCGCCGCTGCCCGCAAATGAAGAGGAGCGCCTGGCCGAATTGGAAAGCCTGCGTTTGCTCGATGGCGAGCCGGTGCGCGCGTTCGATCGTCTCACGAGTAAACTGGCGAAGGTATTTCAAGTGCCAATCGCGCTCATTACCTTCGTTGATCGCGACCGGCAATGGTTCAAATCACAGGTCGGCCTGCCCGAAGATTTGGCGCGGGAACGTTCCACTCCGCGTTCGGTTTCCATTTGCGGACACATGCTCGAAAAAAACGAGACCCTCGTAGTAGAAGACCTCGCGCGCGATCGCCGTTTTGCTAACAATCCGCTTATTAAAGCGCGCGGCCTGCGCTTTTACGCCGGCGTTCCTCTGCGCGGGCCGGGCGGATTCCCCATTGGCTCGCTTTGCCTGCTCGACGTTCGCCCACGCCGAATGAGCGAACATGAGCGCCAGTTGCTGGAATCATTTGCCGAAGACCTTTCCGAGGAAATCAAAAGCCGCGCACCCGAACCCAAAATCACGGAACCGCAACCCGTGACCTCCAGCGCGTAATCGCGTGAAGTAGATGAGAGACAAGAAAATGTTCGCTCTCAAATACGAAGCTTGATCTAATTAGAGTAAGATCGTGAGAGCCCTCGACTTCGTTTCAGTCGTCGCGATGTTGACCGCGGTGATCGCCGCTCCATTCATGCTCATCGCGTGGTCGAATTACTTAGGACGCCGCAAAGAGGAGCTAGTATTTCCCCTGAAGAGTGCGTTATTTTTCGCAGTGCCGATTCTGGTGGGCCTGATGGCGGGGGACATCAGTACCTTCATCGCTCACGATCGGTGCAGAATCGCGACGAATTACTAAAAACGCTTAGAGGCATCAGCGACCTCCTGAAGCACCACTCATCTCCTACTCGCATCTTTGATGTTGTTATTTCAGACCCGCCGCGCCAGCTTTTGTCGTGAGTCTCGCGTGATTCAAGTGATCCGCATGAATACTGGGTTTTCTTTCCCTCGCCCTCGAAGCTAGCGTTCAGAGCCAAGTTGAAGACAGATGTAGGACACGTGAGAATAACAGTCTTCGATGGTTACTAACGATCTAACCAAGCACATAAGCGAACAGCAGGCGGCGCTGTTCCATTCTTGTCAGTTTGTAACTTGCGGACTGTGTCCGCTACTCGTACAGCAGTTATCGTTCGACTAAAGTCCGCGATCTCCGCGCACAATGCCGTTCACACCTTATCACGTCGGGCCAGGAGTTGCCTTTAAGGCCGCGATTCCACGACATTTCAGCTTCACGATTTTCTGTTTGGCGCAGGTGGTCACCGATTGCGAGACCGCCTAATACCTGGTGCGAGGTGAGTATCCAGTTCATCGATTTATGCACACGTTTGTCGGCGCGACTTTTGTTGCTCTCTTTTGCATTATTCTCGGGCGACCGATCTGCCACTTTGCCCTCCGCGTTTGGACTCGTTGGCGAGACGCCCCATTCAAACGATATTTTCCCGTCGCCGATCACATCCCGCTGCTGACCGCGGTTACGGGCGCCTTCATCGGCACCTACAGTCACATCCTGCTCGACAGCATCATGCACAACGACATGCATCCTTTCAGACCATTCACCAGCCAGAATCCATTCTACCTCCTCATCGGCCCGGTTACGCTCCATGAGGGATGTATTATTCTTGGCGTCCTTGGCACATTGTATCTCGCTGTTTGTCCTCCGAAGAAGATTTAACCCCGATGAAGGCAGTTAAAGGTGAGTGATCTTGTTCTCGTGCTCATGATCATGATCATGAGCGAATTACCTCAGCACAAAAAAAGCGAGCACGACGAAATGAACTTAACCAGTAGCGAATTAATGGTAGATCAAACTACCGGGTGATTGATAATCAATCGTTCCTGGCAGCGGACTCAAAATCCTGGGTCGCGTATTCGCGGAACTTTTGTTCCAGCACCGGCAGCGTCGGGAAAATGCCGGCGTAATCTTGTCCCAACACATTCGCAAGCGGCTGATGCCGTCCGAGTTTATCCAGCAACGCGAGGAAGCTGTGTTTGTCCGTCTCTGCCAGAAACCGAACCAGCCGTTCCGATTCGTCGTAAAAAGTGATCACGCGATCGTTTGGCGGCATGGTGAAAATTGTCAGCGTTTTCAGCGCGATAAATTGCTCGTCCGCCAGCGCACGCGAATGGGCTCGCGCGATATATCCGCGCGCGCGCTCATAGCTGGCGTGCGCGTTTTTCGAAAGGTATTGCGCCATCCCTTCATTCAGCCAGCACGGAATCCCGTCCGGATAGTAGCGATGCAAAACCAGATGGACAATTTCGTGCCCGAGACTGTTATCGGAAAATTTGAAATGCTGGTTGCGCTGAATGAAAAGGCTGCCGGCGGAGCAAATGCCGCCCGTCCATTTCTCCAACTGCCCGTAAGCTTGAAATTGCCGCCAATCTTCTGGCTGCTCGAAAATGTAAATGTGAGACTTGGTATCAGTCGCAGGCTGGTCGCGCTCCAGTTCCTTGGCAGCTACTCGATAATGAAATTCAGCTTCAACCGAAACGGGTGTGGCGACGTAGTTGTGCACGAAATGATAAATGAAATGTTCGCTCTCGGCGTGCTTCCAAAGATCGGGATGAATGGCAAGCGCCCGTTCGCCGAGCGGATTCGGATCGCGCTGGCTCAGCTCTTCGAAAGCAACCTCGTTCAGCGAACCTGTTTCGTTGATCTCCGCTCGCAGTGAAGCAGTGCCCAGAACCAGAATTGCGACCAAGAGGCGAACACCCACGATTGATCAAAAAGCTATTTCCGTGCGAGCAGATGCATTCTTCGACTAGTGGAATGTATCACTTGAACGTATAGCACCGGCAGCGGCGTTTCGGGGAAGCGCACGCGCTTCGCGTGCGATGCCAGTCCGGCTCGGACTTTTGGCGCCTCGCCAAAACGCACTTATGCGCAGCGCATTCCTTGAGCCACCGAGGAAGAAAAAGTTCGCGATGGCGGGGCGCCATCGCCAGCCCGCGAGGGCGCGCGCGCTCCCCCGGATCGCCGTGTTTTCACGCATAGCTCCTTCACGAGTAAAGGATACAGGCCACTAGCGCGTAACGCTTCACTCTCTTGTGAGTCGTTCGGACGCGCATCGCCACCGCATGCTGATTCCTTACTTGATGCGCTGAACAGCGCACATCTACCGTGGGCGCGAGGCAATTGCCGGCAAATTGACGCAGAAGTAATACCGAGTGGTTTGCGTCCGTGTAAATTCTTACACCCGCGAACGCCGGCGACCGCTGTTGCGGGTGTATCTTACCGGCCGGCGTTTGGGTTCGATCTTCGACAGGCCGGTGCCGTTTTTTACTTCCATTATTTGGTCGCGCAACAAAGCGGCGCGCTCGAACTCGAGATTAGCGGAGGCGCGTTGCATTTCATCTTCCAACTCACGGAGTAGCTCAGTAAGGTCGAAGTTGCCGCCAGCTTCATTAATAACAGAAGAGGCAATCTGGCGACCACGCAAAATTGTGTGCAGACTTTCCTGCACCGCCCGGCGCACGGTTTGCGGAGTGATGTTATGGGTCTGGTTATATTCCATCTGCCGGGTGCGCCGGTATTCTGAAATAGAAATGAGCGCCTGCATGCTATCGGTGACAATGTCGGCGAAGAGCACTACTTCCCCGTTGATGTGGCGCGCCGCGCGGCCAGCCGTTTGAATAAGAGAAGTTTGCGAACGCAGAAAGCCTTCCTTGTCCGCGTCGAGAATGCAGACCAGAGAGACTTCCGGCAGGTCGAGTCCTTCCCGTAACAGATTAATACCAACCAGAATATCGAAATCGGCCGCGCGCAGCCCGCGGAGGATTTCCACTCGCTCGATCGTATCGATGTCGCTATGCAGGTAACGCACCTTTAATCCGACATCGCGCAGGTAGTCGGCCAGGTCTTCCGCCGTTCGTTTGGTCAGGGTAGTTACCAGGACGCGCTCCTGCTTTTCCACTCGCTGACGGCATAGCTCGATAGTGTCGTCGATCTGGTCCTTTAACCCGCGAATCGTGATCTTTGGATCGAGCAAACCCGTAGGCCGGATGATTTGCTCAACTACCAACGGTTTGCCCGGAGTGTAAACATCGAACTCCTCCGGCGCTTCATCGGTCCGCGACAGTAGCACCGGCATCTTGCCGGTGCGGACGGCGGGCGTCTCGCCTGCCGTAACAAATGGCACCAGCTCGTCTTCGCCGATGCGCGCGCGCTTGTGCGGGAAGTATCCCTGATTGCCAACAATACTATTTTTAATCTCAAACTCGGCCGGGGTGGCGCTGACGTATACTACTTGGTTTGTCGCCTTCATGAACTCAGGGAAATTCAGTGGGCGATTATCGAGCGCACTCGGCAAACGAAATCCATACTCTACCAGGACCGTCTTGCGCGATTTATCGCCTTCATACATTCCGCCGATTTGCGGAATGGTGGCGTGCGATTCATCCACTACCAGCAGGAAATCTTTCGGGAAAAAATCGAGTAAAGTAAACGGCTTGGAACCTGGCGGGCGCCCGGATAGATGGCGCGAGTAGTTCTCGATCCCGCTGCAAAACCCCATCTCCTGCAACATCTCGAGGTCGTATTCCGTTCGCATCTTGAGCCGTTGCGCTTCCAGCAGTTTGCCCTGCGATTCCAATACTTTGATTCGGTCGTCCAGTTCGGCTCTAATTGTCGTTAGGGCGCGATTTAACTTATCGGCCGGAGTGACGAACTGTTTCGCCGGGAAAAAAGTAATGATGCTTAAGGCTTCCCTGGCGTGTCCGGTAAGAGGATCGAAGCGAGTAATGGCATCGATTTCGTCGCCGAAAAACTCAATCCGCACCGCTTCTTCATCGGCGGTGGCGGGATAAACCTCCACTACATCACCGCGGACACGGAACCGGCCGCGGGCAAAGTTCATATCATTGCGCTCGTAAAGCATATCGACCAACCGCCCGAGCACCGCTTCGCGGGAAGTATGCTGCCCGCGTTTCACCGTCAGCAACATCCGCTCATAATCTTCCGGCGAAGTCACGCCATAAATGCAGGAGACGCTCGCGACCACAATGACATCGCGCCGGCTGAGCAGCGCGCTGGTCGCACTCAGGCGCAACCTTTCGATCTCCTCATTAATGGACGAATCCTTCTCGATGTATGTATCCGAGCGCGGGATGTAAGCTTCGGGCTGATAGTAATCGAAGTAGCTCACGAAATACTCGACTGCATTTCGCGGGAAGAATTGCTTGAACTCGGAGTAAAGCTGCGCGGCCAGTGTCTTGTTATGCGAGATGACCAGCGTCGGCCGTTGCAACTCCCGCACCACGTTGGCGATGGTAAACGTCTTTCCCGAACCGGTCACGCCCAGCAGCGTCTGGTGCCGATTCGCCGCCTCGATTGACTTCGCCAGCTTCGCAATCGCCTGCCCCTGGTCCCCGCGCGGCTTGTAATTTGATTCCAGCTGAAATTCCACGTGGTACTTTAGCATTTTCGCCAACAATTTTCCGCGAATTTTTTGCCCACTTTGTGCGACCGGAGGCGCTAGCGAGCATGGCGCTGACTTGGAAATCGCCCGATCTCCTGTTTTCATGGATAGTCTTGACGTCGTTTCGACCTGGCCGGGGAAGACCCTGACAAATCCGCAGAAATCAAGTATCGTATTATTGCGTATGATGGCTTTGGAACCATCCGAAACACAAAGGATTTTTGCTCTGGCAAGTCGCGTTTTTTGGTGGAAAACACCCCAAGATGCCCTCTCGGATGAGAATCGTTTCCTGGCCCAGGTGATGGTGTTTGGAACGTGGCACGATATCGAAGAGGCCCGGCGTTTCTGGCCGCAAGCCAGATTCCGCGAAGCGCTGCGCCAGGCGCCAGCCGGAGTCTTTGATCCCAGGAGTTGGTCATACTGGCACTACCTGCTGGACCTATTGCCAGTTCCACCGCTGCCAAAGAGAAAGCTTCCAGGATGCTAACGCCCGCACTAAACATTTTGCCAGCGTCGCAATTGTCTTTCTGGAATGAAGAAAAACAGATCCCGGATACTTTTGTTCTTTACGGCGGAACGGCGCTCGCTCTTCGCCTGGGTCATAGGCAGTCTTTGGACTTCGACTTTTTCTCTTCCGCTCCGATTGAGTTCGAAAAGCTCTCTGCCACTGTTCCTTCCCTCGGAGAAGCCGAGCTTCTGCAAAGTACACTCAATACTCTTACTTTCCGGCTCAATCGCGGCGGACCGGTCACCGTCTCTTTCTTCGGGGGCCTTTCCTTTGGCCAGTTGGCCGCCCCCGATCTATCAGGCCCTCACGGAATAAAAATCGCGTCTCTGGCGGATTTGATGGCGACCAAGCTCAAGACTATTTTCCAACGCTCGGAATCCAAAGATTACATTGATATCGCTACGATGATTCGGTCGGGAGAATCGTTAGCCAAAGGATTGGGAGGCGCGATTGCGCTTTTTGGTCCAAACTTTAACCCGGCTCTTCCTTTAAAAGCGTTGACCTACTACGACGACGGAGATCTCGGGTCGGTTCCTCTCGATGTAAGGCAATGCCTGGTCGCGGCGGTAAAAGAGATTCACGAGCTACCACAGGTGACTTCTCATTCGCGAACCATCGGTTCGCTTGTGCCGCGTGGATAAGCCTCGCCCGGACGTACGCAAACAAGGCGGTTTTCGAAATGGACATGATTGCTTTACACGGAAAGCGCGCAAACATCGCGCGAGCAACGAAACTGAGTTCAGGAGTTTCTTATGAGCTACATCAAACAGATGTTCGATACCCACCCGGTTCATCCATCGTCCGATCGCGCGGTCGCGATCGAATGTATCACCGCCTGTTATTCCTGCGCCGAGGCTTGCAACGCCTGCGCCGATGCCTGTCTCGGCGAAAAAAATGTCGCCGAGCTGGTGCAGTGCATTCGCGATAATAACGATTGCGCCGATGTTTGCCTCGCCACCGCGCGACTCATCTCGCGTCTTACTCGCACCGACAAGAAGCTGGCGGGCGCCCAACTTCGCGCCTGCATCCAAGCGTGCGAAATCTGCGGCGCGATTTGCCAGAAGCATGGCAGCATGATGGAACATTGCCGTGTCTGCGCAGAAGCCTGCCGCCGGTGCGCCAAAGCTTGCCAGGATTTGCTAGCGCAATAAGTTATCGACAATGGAGTGTGCAGGGGAATGTTGCCGCCGAGGACGGACGGCCACTACAACCGTGCAATAAGTTTATCGAGAAATGAGTGTGCAGGTTTATGGTTGTAACCATGTCGCGATCGAAGTGGGCGACATCAAGAAGGCGATCGCGTTTTATGAAGATGTATTTAATCTAAGGAAGCTCGATTCGGGAGAAGGCGATGCTTTTTTTAAGCTGGGCGCGCACCAGTTTTTGGCGATGTTTGAGGTAGATAAGGTGCAATCGGATAGCTCACGCCATTTCGGCATCCTGGTGCGGGACGAAGAACAAATCGCGGAAGTGCGTAAGAAGTTGACTGACAAATATAATATCAAGCTTATCCCGGGTTTTCGTTGCGACTTTCGTGATCCCTGGGGTAACCGCATCCAGGTAGTCGATCTGCACGATGAATCGCTAATCTGGCTGCTGCCGTATGGCGAAGTGCAGAAGGCTGGTATCACGTTTAGTGGAAAGACCAGGTCGAGCTAACAAGGAGTGAGAAGTTCGTTTAGTTTTACTCCGGCAATCGCGATCGCGTTTCTGGTGGCGCTGTTTTTGGTCGAGCGGCTAATGCCACTGCGGGTGCGGCAGGAGAGGCTTTGGCTACATGTGTGGGTAAACTTGTGTGTCTCGACCCTGGCGTTTCTAACCTCGATGATCGCCGTGCAACCGGTGGCGCGCGGGCTTCTTCATTGGACGAAAGAAAAGCCTTTTGGTCTGCTGCACCTGGTGCAGTTACCGGGCTGGGTGGAGGTGCTCGCTGGCTTTCTTCTCCTGGACCTCGCATTCTACTACTGGCATCGGCTTAATCATTGCTTCCCATTTTTGTGGCGGTTCCATAATGTTCACCACATCGATCCGACGCTCGATGTGACTACGGGCTTCCGATTTCATTTTGGCGAGGTTCTCTTTTCGGCGGGTTTTCGGGTAGTCCAGATCAGCCTCCTCGGAGTCTCTGTCTGGACCTTTGCTTTCTACGAGCTATGCTTTCAAGCCAACACTTTGTTTCACCATAGCAATGTGCGGCTGCCGATTAGGTGGGAACGGAAGTTGAACAAGCTTCTGGTCACTCCGCGCATGCACGGGATTCATCACTCGCAGATCCGCGACGAAACGAACTCCAACTACAGCGTGGTCCTGCCGTGGTGGGACCTTCTGCATCGGACGCTGGGGTTGAATATCCCGCAATCATCGATTGTGATTGGCGTGCCCGGCTACACTGCCCCCGAAGACAATCGTCTTTGGCGTTGTCTCACGCTTCCATTCCGCCCCCAGCACGACTACTGGCAAGGCTCGATCGCGCGTTCCACTGAAGAGTTGAAGGGTAGTTCGACCCAACTCGCCGAGTAAAATGGCTTCGGTTCTGATCTGTCTAAAGGTTGCACGAGCCGCCGGCCTATCCTATTTATTCGGGGACGGGACTTCAGCTCTTTGTTGTGGGAGAATTTCGTTATCTTTCAGTTTTGAAGCGGAATCGAGCTTAAAAAAAACGCGCCAGGATTGCTCCTGACGCGCAACGAAGTTTGTTCGTACCGCCAATGAGTGGCGGCAATTGCAAACGGTGAAGACTTAGGTCTGTGTTTTGTCTTTATCGCCTTTCTTACATTCCGTTTCAAACTTGGCGTACTGCTCTTTTGTCAGGATGCCTTTTGCCTCCTGCATGTATTTCGCCTCGCTCGCCTCCGAGCAACCGGCCTTTTCGTGCGCAGCCATTACCGCATCCATTTTGGTTTTTTGCTCTGGATTGAGGCTGAGACTGGCCGTTGAAACCGTGCACGCCATCTTTCCGTGATTACCTGCCTGGCTGGTGCATGCGCCGTGTCCGCCCGCGAACACGGTTCCCGCTGCAAACAGCCCCGCTGCTACTAACGCAATAAGTCTAGTCATATGGCGAATCTAGACGGCCTGACCGGACTTGTCGTTCAAAAAATTTGAGGCGCTCCCATCCCGCACTTCCGAGGGAACAAATCATGCTCATTTGGGGATCAGTAAAAAAACAAGTTTTAAGGGAGCCGACAAAATGAAAAATGTGTTGAAAGCGATTCTTCCGATCCTCTTTGCGCTGAGCGTCCACGCCGCCGATCTGGACGCGCCGGCAAAAAAAGCCGTGACTGTTCGTTCCGAAATCCAACGGGGTCTGGCCGCGGTCACCGAGCTGCACGAGCCGGAACATCCTCTTTATTATCATCGCGCGGTCACCTCGATCGTTTACGAAAATCAGCAGAGGAATGACGACACGCCGGCGTTTGTTTTCGCGGTCAATTACGCCGCCTGGCATTCGCTCTGGAATGCTCTTAGCGCGCGGAAGTACGTGGATCCATTCGAGGCGGAGATTGCCGCGGCGCACGCCAGCATTTGTTACACGATCGCCCTTGGAATCCAAAAGCAGATGGGGCTGGGCGAGAACGATTTGCGCGAGGCGGTGGGCGCATATTACAAGCCAAATGAAGCCACACGTTTCGAGGCGCTTTTGAAATCGAAGCAATTTACCGACAGTTATTCCCTGGCATCGAGCAACGCTTCCGCCCGCCATTAGCCGTTTGTGCCGGGAGCGGAAAAGCTGGCGCTGATTCGGCTGGCTGGATAAGGTTGCCGCGGATTATTTCCCGGCGTGCAAATTCGTGTGCTTTTTCCCGTCTTCCGCGCGGCGACCGTTTTCCGTTGCACTCCGATTCCAGGTTAAAAAGCCATGCTCGTTCTTTTAGTCGAAGATCATACCGATACGCGAAGCGTTTTGGGGACTTTACTTAATCGTTGCGGCTGCCAGACGGTGATGGTTAAAAATGCCCGTGACGCGCGCGCGCGCCTGAAAGAAATGCACTTCGATGTGTTGATCAGCGATCTCAACCTGCCGGATGGCGACGGGCTAGACCTGGTGCGCGAAGCCAAGCAGAAACAATCGTTAAAGGCGATCGCCTTGACCGGGCGAGCCACCGCCGAAGAACGGCAGGCTGGCTTAGAAGCCGGCTTCGATTACTACCTCACCAAGCCGATAAATTTCCAGGAGCTTAGAAAAACGCTTGGTAACTAAGACGGTGCGTTGTTACTCGTGCTCCTAATCGTAATCGTGCTCGTGCTCGTAGTCGGTTAAGGCTTTTCTTATTTCAAAACGAAGTACGTTTCCAAGGGCAGTTCGACCCGGCGAAGTTTATCTCTTAGGACCGCTCGAATTATCCACTTCCCTGTTGAATCACTCGGCTCACCGATAAATTCGATCACCGCGGGCGATAAATAGACGTTATTCGGATTACCTTCCATTTTGCCGCCAAGACAAACGATATTCTTTTGATCGATACTGACGCTGGCATCTGGCCGGACGGACTGGAGATCGCACGTAACGTCGCCCTTGCCTTCCCCATCGAGCTTTGGCCCGATAAAGAAAAGCAAAATGAAAAGCCGATTCCCTTTCGTGACCGTGTGGCTGCCGTGAAAGCTTGGGATTGTCTCGGGCGAAGTTTCCCATTTTTGTTTCCAATCCGCGTCGGAAGTAACGAGAAGCCAGCCACCAAACCCGTCCTTCGCTTTTCGCTCGGCCGTATCGGGAACGGAATCACCGCTTTTCTCTTTCCAGGCAGTTGGCCCTGCCCGCAGAGTGGAAACAAGTAATAAGAGAGCGCACAAGCCCAGGCCAAAAAGATGCATAGGTGCGGGCGTCTTTTTCATGCTGGTTACGCAACCATTGTACCTGTAGCTCCACCCTCGTAAAGCCCGCAATCGAATAATCACCTGGGACAGGAAAATCTCTCCACTCTTTGCGCGAACAGTAATTGCAAGTTTAATTGTTAGCCGAATCCATTTATGAGAAAACCAAACAAGGCCACGCCCACGACGATCGATGAATACATCGCCGGTTTCCCGGCAAGAGTTCAGAACATCCTGAGAAGTGTCAGGGCGACCATTCGCAAAGCCGCCCCGGCTGCGAACGAGAAAATCTCATATCAGATTCCCACGTTCACCCTCAACGGTAACCTGGTGCACTTTGCCGCGTGGAAGAACCATCTCGGTTTTTATCCTACTTCCTCGGGAATTCGCAAGTTTCACAGAGAACTATCCAGCTACGAAACGGCGCGCGGTTCGGTGAAGTTCCCGTTGGACGAACCAATGCCGCTCGAGCTGATTAGCCGGATAGTTAAATTCCGGGTGCACGAAGCACAAGCAAAACGCAAGAAGATGTAGCCGCGTCTCTGTGAGACGCGCAACGCGAACTAACCTGCGGCCCAAAGATAACCCGCACGGCTCACCTGGCGCTTGGCTACATGGGCAACACAAATTTGTAACCGCGTCGGGCTGAAGGGAGCACTTCGAATCGAGCGCGGAATTGAGTAGGGTCTTTCATCAAATATTTCATGGTGGGGAGGATACTGCTCATGGTCTGTTCGACCGCGGCCCTGGAGGGTGAATGTCATCGGGATAATCACCCGCTGATAAAGACCGGGCTTTAACCGCCAATGTCTCAAGGCCGCCGTGGCTGCGTCGTCGAGCGGTTCGCTGCCCGTGCACCACTTCACCTGCGTTGACAAAGCCGCGTGCATCGAGTCGTAGCCCAAAGACGCCTGTTCCCTCGGCCCGGTTCATCACTCAGCCGTAGCCTCAAAAAGCTCGGCCGATCCTGCTCACCAAAAACAATCTCTTCCCCCCCGCATCGCCTCGATACTCCAACTTTGTAGAACACTTCCCTCGTGCCTTATTCGCGGCCGCACCTGCACCAAGTCGCTCGAACGCTTCCCTTCCAATTCCGGTCACAAAACATTTGGCCCGGCAAGAGGCATAGACATGTTTAACCCTGCTCGTGCACTAGATACTCACGACGCGGCTTCTTATCATGCGCCGCGAAACACGTGAGCCAGCTCCCAGAAATTGTCGATCTCGTCGAAGTGCCAGGAGAATAGGTAGATCGCGCCAGTGATCGCAGCAAAAAACAACAGAAGGATAGTGCATACCGCAAATATGTTTCGTGTCGGCCCGGTCCCGCTCAGGGCGGCATATAACATCACGTAAATACTCGGCTGAAGAGGGGCGATGTAACGCATTTGGAAGCCAGTACCATTTAGCCCGAGGTACGAAAGAAAAGCGAAATAAAGGAGGAACCAAATAGGACCGACTAGAAAGACTGCGTTAGTCCACAGTCTTCGCCAAAACAAGAAAGGGCCAATGGCTAAGATGATGACTGGCGTGATTTCAACAAGCCTGGCCAGATAGTATCCTGGTCCGCGCTCAATCGTCGTTCGAATGAAAGGATAATGATCAAGCGTCCATCCATCGGGCTTGACCCATGCAGGCACGAAAACGCCGTAGGTGCGGTAGAAAGTGAGATACCACGGCGAGGCGAGGAGAATAGCGGGAATACAGGCAAGGGTGAGATCTTTTACGGGCGGGCGGATAGATTTCTGGGACGTTAAGACCAGGTAGAGTATCAAGGGAGTTGCAACGAAGGCCGTCATCTTGCAAAGCGTCGCTAATCCAAACAACAGCCCGCCGACTATTAACCATAAGTTTCGACGGCGCGAATAGCGCGCGACAAAGAATACCGCGATTGAGATTGCGCAAAGGCCGCTGAGCAGACTATCGATCCATAGTCGGCGCGAAATAAACAAAAGAAACGGATCAAGGGCCACCCCAATGACGGGCAACCAGCATGGCAAACTGGGTTCTTTCCCCTCTTCCGGAAGGGTTACTACCAGACGACGCCCGATTAAGGCTACCGCAAGAATACACAGCAGGTGTCCAAGCCAGGATACCACGACGCCGAGCGCCGGAACTTTCCAACTAACAAACGGGACCAAGCTCAGCGGAAATAAAGGAGGATGAAAAAACAGCGGTCGATCATAGATCCCAGGAGAGAGCTCATAGATAATTGGCGTCTCCTGGAGACTGTATGCGTGCGACGCGTGGAGTTGCTCAGCCAGAGTCAGGTAAACTTGCTCGTCCGGTTCTTTGTGCGGGAAATTCAGACTCGGAAGCTTGATCGCAACACTGAAGAGAAGAATGGCGCTTAGGACTATCCAAAACTGAACTGAATAGATCGTCGCGCCTCTGCCTTCGTCCTTGCTACTCTGAATTCGCGTCGAGGGTTTTTTTTGGTTTTTTTTCTTCATCCGACTAGCCTTACCTGGCTACTGTGCCTTTAATACCTCGATGAAGGCTTCCTGCGGGATGTTGACGCGGCCGATACTTTTCATGCGCTTTTTGCCTTCTTTTTGTTTTTCCAGCAGTTTGCGTTTGCGCGTGATGTCGCCGCCATAGCATTTGGCGGTGACGTTTTTGCGCATGGCCGTAACGGTTTCGCGCGCGATGATTTTGCCGCCGATGGCCGCCTGGATTGCCACCTGGTATAGTTGCTTTGGAATTACTTCCTTTAACTTCGCCGCTAACTGGCGGCCGCGAGCTTCGGCGCGGTCGCGATGGACGATGGTAGAGAAGGCATCGACCGGTTCGCCGTTCACTAACAAGTCCAGTTTAACTAACCTGGCCGCGCGATAGCCGGCGTGTTCGTAGTCCATCGAGCCGTAACCGCGCGTGACCGATTTAATCTTGTCGTTAAAATCTACCAGGATTTCGTTGAGCGGTAGTTCGCAGTGAAGCATGACGCGGCGGGCATCGAGCGTTTCGGTGTGATCCATCAAGCCGCGCTTTTCCAAAATAAGCTGGAGCAGGGCGCCGATGTTTTCGTTCGGGCATAGCACATAGGCTTGCACGATTGGCTCTCGGATTTCCTCGATCACGCTTGGGTCAGGCAAATGCGCCGGGTTATCGATCAGCTCAACTTCTCCACGAGTCGTTAGCACTTCATAGACGACGCTGGGCGAAGTAGCGATGATGTCCATGTTGTATTCTCGCCGCAATCGTTCCTGAATGATTTCCATGTGGAGTAAGCCGAGGAAGCCACAACGGAATCCGAAACCGAGCGCAACCGAGCTTTCCGGCTGGTAGATAAAGGCGGAGTCATTCAAGCGCAGTTTGCCGATGGCGGTTTTTAAATGCTCGAAGTCGGCAGTATTGATTGGGTAGAGGCCGCTGAAGACCATCGGGTGAATTTCCTGAAAACCGGGCAGCGGCACGCGCGCGGAATTTCGCGCATCGGTAATGGTGTCGCCGATTTTGATGTCGGCGGTGGTCTTGATATTGGCGATGAAGTAGCCGACGTCGCCGGCGTTCAAGCGCGGCTGCGGATACATCTTGGGGGTAAACACTCCCACTTCCTTGATCTCGTAACGCGCGTCGTTGCTCATGAGCTTGATCGCCTGGCTTGCTTCTACTTTTCCGGAAACCACGCGGACGTCGGCAGTTTTTTCCGGCGCGGGAATGCGATCGACGATCGCTTCCAGAATTTCATCGATGCCGAGGCCCATCTTGGCGCTGGCGTGAATAGCTTCCTCAGCCGGGATGGCGAGAATTTCCTCGAGCTGGCGATCAACCGAGGCGATGTCAGCATTGGGCAAATCGATCTTGTTAATTACCGGCACGATGGTGAGCCCTTGTTTGTGGGCGAGATGAATGTTGGCAACCGTTTGCGCTTCCACGCCCTGGGCGGCGTCGATGATGAGAAGCGCGCCTTCGCACGCGGCCAGTGAACGCGAAACTTCGTAGGCGAAATCGACGTGCCCGGGGGTGTCGAGCAGATTTAAACGGTAGGTTTCGCCATTGTTCGCGAGGTAATTCATCGTGACCGGATGCGCTTTAATGGTGATGCCGCGCTCGCGTTCGAGGTCCATCGAATCGAGGAGCTGATCTTGTTTATCGCGCTCGTGAATGGTGCCGGTGCGCTCGAGCAATCGATCTGACAAAGTGGTTTTGCCGTGGTCGATGTGCGCGATGATGCAAAAATTGCGCGTGCGCTCGATGGCCATGAGAGCGCCACTATGGAGGTATTCGCGCAAACTGTCATCCGCGCCCGCGGACGTGAGATGTCGCTGGAGTTACCCCAAGTTCAAGCGGCGCACTCTAGCCCGCGCGGCTTTTTCCCATGCGCGGCGCGTCCTTTGGTCCTTCGCCTTGCATTATTCAGGCGCGGCGAACGCCGAAGACCGCGCAAAGACGATTAATGTGGCTGGGATGGGGCGGCCCGCCAGCGAGCCATTTCGCGGCCGCGGCCGGAGTAACGCCGACGAGCGCGGCAAGACGTTGCAGCGAAAGACGCGGCCGCTCGTTATTCATCAGCGCTTGAAGCCGGTTAGCGAAGGTCGCCACTAAGGATAAGCCTAGAACAGAGAAAAAATCTTTGGAACGTATTTTGCAAATTTTCTGTTTTCGCAGCGAGACCGCTCCCGCTACGGGGGGTGAACCGTCTCGTCCGCGCTGACAATTCACAAAGGCGCGCGCTCGACATTATTCCAGTTTCATCGCTATTGTCTCCGGCGATGCCGCGTTTGATCGTAAACGGAGTGACGCACGAGTTAGTGGAGCAACAGGTCACCATCGGGCGCGCGCCGGGCAATTCGATCCAGATCGAGGACGTGTCGGTTTCCAGCCATCACGCGGAACTGCGGAGCGCGGGTAAAACTTATCAGCTCAAGGACCTCGGCTCGACCAACGGAACACGCGTGAACGGCACTGCGACCGAGGAAACGACGTTGCGTCCGGGCGATCGTCTGCGCTTCGGCGGAATCGAAGCGCGTTTCGAGAGCGATGTCGTGATGAGCGCGACGCAGCCTTTGCCGAGGGCGGCGAAAATCGAAGCGACCCCGGCGGAAACAAGCGCGCGCCCGACCACTTTCATCAACGCTTCGCCGTTTCGCGCGCGAAATCAGCAGCGCGATCGCGGCCGTTTGTTGCTTTTCATCGGGCTGGCGATTGCGCTTTTGGTTTTGCTGGGGGGTATCGTGGCGGTGTTCACGATGCACGGGCCGACGAAATGATTGGCAGCGCAGATTATTCCAAGCCGTCTCCCCGACTTTCGCCAAAGTCTTGCGCGCGATCTGAGCTTCGTTAGGCTCAATTGCATGATTACTGACCCACCACCCGCAACGTCGCAAGCCGCGCTCTGGATTGGGCGCGTGATCAGTGCAATCCCGGTCCTCTTCATGACGATTGGCGGTATATTCTTTTTCTTCTTCGCTCCCGAAAAAGTAGCCGAAGGAATGACGAAGTATGGTTATCCGGCCGGAGCGGCCAAACCGATTTTGATCGCCGAAATCCTCTGCGGGCTGCTCTACGCGATCCCGCAAACTGCGACGCTGACGGCTTATCTCGGCGGCGCGGTGGCGACGCACGTTCACGCGGGCGAACCGTTTTTCTTTCCGATCATCTTGGGCGTGTTGGTGTGGCTGGGCCTCTTTCTGCGCGACGCACGTTTTCGCCCGTTGCTGCCGCTACGCAAAGTGTAATCCGCCGCAGTTACTGGTTGAGGTGGCGGTCGCAGCTAACCGGAGCAATCGCGCTCTACCATCAAACGCCGGCGCGTAATTCTTCCGGCTTGCCTCCGGCGGCGCGTAGCGACCGCAAGTTGACGGATTGGTCGCGCTTTGCCAGGCGCTTGCCATTCCGTTCGAGAATCAGCGGTGCGTGGAAAAATTCCGGCGGCGTAATTTCCAACGCCCGATAGAGAAGGAGCTGACGAAAAGTGGAGGTCAACAGGTCCGCGCCGCGGACGACTTCGGTAATTTGCATCGCCGCATCATCGATCACCACCGCCATCTGATACGCCGGCACATCGTCGCGTCGCCAAATAACGAAATCGCCGAAATCGTTTCCGGCCATCGCCGTTTGCAGTCCTAAGTTTTGATCGACAAATTCGATGCGCTCGCGATCAGGCACGCGGAAACGCCAGTGCCTGTTGTGGGTTTCAGTTTTCTCGCGACATGTACCCGGGTAAATCGGCTCGTCATTTTCCTCGTGCGGCGCGGTCGCGGCCTGCGCCACGTCTTTGCGCGAGCAGGTGCAGGGATAAACGAATCCCGCTCGCTGAAGCCTTTCCAGTGCGTCTCGATATAGATGGCAGCGCTCGGATTGCCGGTAAGGCGCAAATGGGCCGCCGACATCAGGTCCTTCGTCCCAATCCAAACCGAACCAGCGCAGATCTTCGACGATCGCATCGGCAAACTCGGGACGGCAACGCGCGCAATCGATATCCTCGATTCGCAAAATTAATCGACCGCCGGCGGCGCGCGCTCGTTCCTGCGCCTGCCAAAACGTCATAGCGTGGCCAAGATGGAGGTAACCGGTGGGCGATGGGGCGATGCGGCCGCGGTAGCTTTTCATTGTTTTTCACGTCATCCCGAGCGGAGTCGAGGGATCCCGTTGCGAAAGCTTTAAGGTAACATCGCGGGATTCCTCGACTTCGCTCGGAATGACGGGAGTATTCGCTCCGCCACAAATGCAAAAGCGCCTTCTTCTTTTCGATATCGACGGTACGCTGGTGAACACCGGCGGCGCGGGCGTGGAAGGATTAAAAACGATCGTGCAACGTCGTTTCGGAACGAAAGATGATTTAAGCGACATTGAGATCGCGGGAAAAACCGATAGCGGAATCATCCGTGACATTTTGCGTAAGTACGGAGTCGAGCCGACGACGGAGGCGATCACGAATTTCGCGGACGAGTATCTGGCGGAACTGGCACTGGAATTGCCCCGGCGACGCGGTCGTATCTTGCCGGGAATCCAGGAATTGTTAACTCGCCTAAAGTCGCGGCCGCACATCGTGCTTGCGTTGCTGACCGGAAATTTGAGTCGCGGCGCGGAGCTGAAGCTCGAACACTATTATCTCTGGCACTTTTTCGAATTCGGCGCGTTTGCCGATGATCATCACGACCGCAATGAGCTGGGCGCTTTCGCGCGCCAGCGCGCGCAGGAGAAACATGGCCACGAATTCGATGCCGCCGACATCGATGTGATCGGCGACACCGGCCACGATATCGCGTGCGGAAAAGCATTTGGCGCGCGCACGATCGCGGTCGCGACCGGCGGCTGGACGCGCGAGCGATTGAAGGCGGCGCAACCGGATTTTTTGTTCGATGATTTTTCCAACACGGAAAACCTGATTCTTACGCTCAGCTGGTGACGAGTTGACGATTCCAGTGGAAATGAACAAACTCCCTCTCATGGCAGCGCCCGCGAAAATTATTCCACTCGAAGGAGAAATCGATCTGCACGTTTCCCCTCGCATTGCTGTTAACCTTAATGCGGCGGTCAAAGACAAGCCGTCCAATCTGGTGGTGGACCTCAGCCGGGTAAGCTACATCGATAGCTCGGGCCTGGCGGTGCTGATCGAAGCGATGCAGAATGTGGATAAATACGGCGGCAAGTTTGCGCTGGTCGGGTTGCAGGAAAACGTGAAACCGATTTTCGAAATCGCGAAGCTCGATCAAGTCTTCCGCATTTTTCCCGACGCGGAAGCAGCGCTGGCGCCCGGTTAGGGGCTGTTTTTGTAACCGGCCTCAAGGAGCTCGAGCATTTCCGCGACGTTGCGCGCGATGTCGAATTGCGACGCGCGCTCGAGCAGCGCGGGCAAGGCATCCCGGCGCCGTTTTTCGTCGCTCCAGAAACGCAATGCTTTCGCCAGAGCATTCACATCGTCCGCTTCGTCCACCACCGTGCCGTGCTCGTTTTGCTGAATGATCTCGCTGCAGCCGTTCGCGCGCGTGGTGATGACCGGCAGCCCTGCCGCCAGTGCTTCGAGCGAAGCGTTGGAAAAGGGATCGTAGATGGTGGGCAAAATAAAAATGTCGCTCGCCGCCAGCGGCCGACGCACGTCGTTCATTTCGCCTAAAAATCTAACGATTCGTGAGCGGTAATGTCGCTCGTTCCCCCGCCCCGCGACTAAAAGAATGAGCCGCGGATCATCCACCTGCTCGAGCGCCGCAATGGCGAAACGCAAACCTTTGCGCTCCCAGCCGGAGCCCACGAAAAGCACCGCGATTGTATCCGGCGCAAGATTCAATTGTTCGCGCGCGGCCGCCCGCTTCATCGGCGCCGGCCCAAAATCGGAAGTGCGAATTCCGTTCCGCACAAGATCGATTTGGGCGGAAGGATAATTGTAAAATTGAACGATTTCGTCGTGCACCATGGAGGAGTTTACGATCACGCGCGCCGCGCCTCGTTCGCCGAGAAGCGCGTTTTCCAGACGCAGGATTTCCTCGTGTTTGCGATTGAGCGTGCGCGAAATCTTTTCAAGAACGGAGCGGTATTTTTTTCGCCGTTCCAGCCAGGCCCGATGCACTCCGTCGCCCGCACGAAAAAAATCACAGCGCCAGATTCGTTCCAGGCTCACCACCACTTCGGCGTGCTTCCAGGGATCGATGCGCGCGAGTTCATCGGCAAAGGCAATCGGACTGGCGCTCGCGATCCGAACAATTTTGCCGCCCGGCCATTCGCTTTCCGGCCACTCTGCCGAAGTAAAGAGCGTGGCTTCGTGACCAGCGGCGCCGACTGAGCGAGCCAGCCGCCGCAAGTACGCTTCCGCCCCGCCGCTGGGAGAAAAACCGCGCCGCACCAAACCGAGATTCAATCTGTCCCGAGCCTTTACATGCACGCTGGCGGCACAATACTTCTTCGCATGTCGGGTGAAACCTTAAAGGCAACGCGCGCGCGCAAAAACCACCCCGGCACCGCTGCGCGGCGAAATCGCGGCGCGCCGCCTTCAACCTCGAGCGGAGCGCTGCCCAAAAATCTGCTCTACTCGATCTTCGCGCGCATCGGCGGTTGGGGTCTCGACACCGATGCTTTTGAAACTCTGCGCGCTTCCCATCGAGGCGGATTTCTTGGCAAAGCGATCGCTTACGATAATCGGCAGAAGGAAATTCCGGCGTCGAAAATTCTCTCGCTGAAATGGCATCCCGTGCGCCTGCTTTCTTCGCTCGATCGCCCTTATTACTACGGCGCGAAGAAAAGATATCTCGATTGGATCGCATCGCGCCAGCTGGTCACCGGGCAGTACGATTTATTTCATAGCTGGTCGGGAGATTGCCTGGAAAGCTTGCGCGTCGCGCGCCGCAAAGGCGTTCCCTCGATTGTTGAAATCCCCACCTGGCATCGCGATGCCGCCGAGCAGGTGGCGCCCCGGCCGGAAATTCCGTCCTCCAAGGCGCGCACCCCGTTTGGGCGCTGGAAAAATAAACTGCCGCTCCGGGTCGAGCGCTCGATCGAAGAATACGATCTCGCTTCGCTGCTGCTCGTCCTGTCGGAAAAAGCCGCGGAAACTTTTCGCGAACGGGGGGTAACAAAAGAGCGGTTATTTTATCTGCCGCGCGGGGTCGATACCGAGCGTTTCAAACCCGGCCCGCGCCCGCCGCTTTTCCGCGCAATTTTCTCGGGCGCCCTCATCGAGCGCAAGGGAATCCATCATTTGTTAGAAGCATGGCACCGTTTGAATTTGAAAGAGGCGGAGCTTTGGCTGCTTGGTTCCGTGCACGAGGAAGCGAAGCCATATTTAAAAAAATTCTGGCGCGACAATATTCGTGTGCTCGGATTCAAGCGCGCGGTCGAAAATTATCTTCCGCAGGCCACCATTCACGTCTTTCCCTCTCAACTGGAAGGCAGCGCCAAGGTCGCCTACGAAGCGGCGGCCTGCGGTTTACCGCAAGTGATCACGCGCGAAACCGGCGACGTGGTGCGCGATGGAATCGAAGGAATCATCGTCCAACCCGGCGACGTGGAGGGAATCGCCGCTGCCATCGAACATCTTTATTCGCATCCGGAAGTGGTGACGGAAATGAGCGCCGCCGCGCGCACGCGGGTGGTGGAAAATTTTACCTGGGACCATTTTCGCGAGCGGCTGCTGGGCGCGTACGAGCGCGCCATGACGATGCCCTAATGGTCATCCCGAGCGGAGTCGAGAGATCCCGTGGCGAGACTTTATGGTTTCATGGCGGGATCCCTCGGCTTCGCTCGGGATGAAGGGAAAGAGCGGGTGAAAATTCTCCTCATTCAACTCCGCCGCCTGGGCGATTTGATTTTGACCACGCCGGCAATCGCGGCGTTGCGCCAGAATTTTCCGAAGGCAGAGATTACGCTGGCGGTCACACGCGAAAATGCTCCTCTCCTTCCGGCCATCGCCGGCGTCGATCAGTTTTTTCTAACGAGACGCGGACTGCGCGATTTTTCCACCTGGCGCGCCATCCGCCGCGCGCGCTTTGATTGCGTGATCGATTTTACCCGCAACGATCGCTCCGCCTGGCTGACGTTTCTTTCAAGCGCGCCGCGCCGGATCGTGTCTGATCGGATCAAGCATAAATCGAAACTGCGCGCGCGCTTTTACAACGAGTTCGTCGATTGCGCGATGAAGCAGATGCACACGATTGATTACAATCTCGCGCTTCTGGGGACGCTGGCGGTTTCCGATCGGCCACGGGCGCCGCATCTGGAACTTCCGCGGGGTGCATGGAAGCGAGCAGACGAAATTATCGCTAACGAGATTTGTGCAAAACCATTCGCGATTTTCCATCCCGGTTCGGCTCGCCGGGAAAAATTCTGGGAGCCGGCGCGCTGGGCAGAGGCGATGGCGTTCGCCAGCCAGGAACTAGAGCTGGTTCCGGTTTTGTCCGCCGGCCGAAGCCAGATCGAAATGGCGCACGTCGCCGAAATTCGAGCGCAATTTAAGGCGCCCTGCGTCGATCTTTCCGGCCGGCTCGATTTGCTCACCCTTGCCGCTTTGATCGCACGGGCGCGTTTGCTGCTGACAGTGGATTCAGCGCCAATGCATTTGGCGCACGCCATGAAAACGCCGCAAATCGTGTTGTTCGGTCCGACCAATCCATTCCATTGGCGGCCGCGGGAAAGCCCGGCCATTGTTTTGTTCGGTGAAAAACGCGAGCCGCTAACCAGTTTTCAAGCCCCAGAAATAAAACGCCCGATGAACCAAATCTCGACGGCAGCGGTGATCGATGCTATGCGTGCGATGCTGTCGGCGCCGGCGGCGTCCGCCGTATGAAGGTCAAGGCCGAAAAATTAAAGCTGCCGAAGCTGTCTTTCGGCGAGACGATCCGAGCCGCTTACAAACCGTATCGGCGTCTTTACGGTTACGTCGGGCCCTACAAATGGCGTTTCATTTTCGGTTTGTTGCTCGGTTTTCTTTACGGCGCAATCAATGGCGCCTGTCTCCCGCTAGTGATGCAAAGAGTGACCAGCGCGATTTTCCCCAATGGCGCGCCCAGCACCGAGATGCTCACCTCTCATCGCGAACTTTTGAGCAGCGGCGGCTCGATAAAAACAATTTTTTGGATCTGCCTCCTCATTCCCGCCGTCATGACCGCGCGCAGTATCGTTAGTTTCGGGAACAGCTATTACCTGGAATGGGTGAGCAATCGCGTCGTTGCTGATATCAAAAGCCAGCTCTTCGCCAAGATCGTGAATCAATCGATGGCCTTTTTTAACAACACCCGCGCCGGAATATTGATGTCGCGCGTTAGCAACGACACCAACGCCATGCAGGGCGCGCTGACCACGGTTAGCAGCGACGCGTTCAAGCAGCCGATCACCATTCTGGCGGCCCTGGGAGCACTGCTTTACCTGGATTGGAAGTTCACGGTCGTAACGGTTTTTCTTTTTCCACTCTGCGTCATTCCTCTGCAAAAATTTGGCCAGCGAGCGCGGGCGGCGGTGCGGCAGCAGCAGGAGGACATGGCAAAAATGATGGTGACGATGCAGGAAAGCTTCGCCGGCATTCGGGTGATCAAATCTTTCGCGCGCGAGTCGCATCAGACGAAAAGTTTTACCCGCAGCACCATGCTTCAATTTCGCAACGCCATGCGCATGATCAAAGCAATCGAAGCGACCGGTCCGATCGTCGAAACGCTGGCGGCTTTCGGCGTCGGCCTGGCGTTGCTTTATGTTTACGCAAGCAATCTTAGCGCCGCCACTTTTCTCGCGCTCCTCACGGGCATCTCCATTCTTTACGATCCGGTGAAAACGCTGAGCAAAATTCATATCACCATGCAGCGCTCGATCGCTGCCAGCGGCAATATTTTTGGAATTATTGATTCACCCGTCGCGGTGGAGGACGCGCCCGATGCGCAACCCCTGCGAAAGTCGCTCGGTGGTTTGAACTTTGAGAACGTGAGTTTCCGCTACGGGGAAACGTCTCCCGACGCCGTCGCACATTTGAATCTCGCGATCGAGCCTGGGAAAAGTTACGCCCTCGTCGGCGCGAGCGGCGCGGGCAAGAGTACGATTTTATCTCTCATCCTGCGGCTTTACGATCCCACTTCGGGAGTCGTCCGGATCGATGGACGCGATTTGCGCTCGATCACGCAGAATTCGTTGCGCGAGCAGATCGGCCTGGTGACCCAGGATACGTTTCTTTTTCACGAGACAATTTATAACAATATTCTTTTTGGCCGGCTCGATGCCAATCGCGACGATGTTTATCGGGCTGCGCAAATGGCTTACGCCCACGAGTTCATCCTCGAACAACCGAAAGGCTACGACACCCCGGTGGGCGACAAAGGCATGCTCCTTTCCGGCGGACAACAACAACGCCTGGCGATTGCCCGCGCGGTCTTGAAAAACGCGCCGATCCTGTTGCTCGACGAAGCGACTTCCGCGCTCGATTCCGAATCGGAAAAACAAATCCAGCTCGCACTCCGGCGCCTCGCTGCTGGGAAGACCGTGGTCGCGATCGCGCACCGGCTCTCGACCATTTTGTCGTCCGATCAGATCATCGTGATGGATCATGGGCACGTGAAAGAAATCGGCACGCACAGTGAATTGTTGGCAAAGTCGGGCTATTACCGGCGCCTTTACGATTTGCAATTCAACCGCGGCGCCGAGCATAAAGATCCCGAGCCGGAAGAATTGTTCGAGGTGGTAAGCCAATGATCCGACGCGCGCGGTAGCGGCCGTCCGTCCTCGGCGGCAAAATCAATCGCCGAAACTCATCGTTGCGGAAAATCGCTCGATGCGGTCTTTATCTGCGCCCTTGGAGTGGGACAGGCCGCTACCAGACAATATGTTTGCGTTCCCCTGCCGCCGGGGACGGACGGCCGCTACAATGAAACCGGCGCTTTTCATTTCCCCTCCGGCAAACTAGCGTCCGCAGCATGCCGTTCAATATCGACCTGCATTGCCACACCCACTTTTCCGGCGACGGCGTTTCCCGCCCGGAAGATTTGATTGCGGCGGCCCGCTCGAAAGGTTTGCACGGCATCGCCATTACCGATCACAACACCTGCGACGCAATTACTTATTTGCTCGAGCAGGGATTGATGCGCGCAGACGGCTTGCCAGTAGATGATTTTCTCGTTCTGCCCGGAGTGGAAGTGACAACTGCGGAAGGGCACCTGCTCTGCATCGGCACGACCTTGCCCGAAGCGGCCCACCTGAAAGGCCGGCCGGCGCGGGAAGTCTGCGATCTCATTCACGAACATCACGGGCTCGCCATCCCGCCTCATCCTTACGATTTATTCCGTGCCGGAATTCGGTTCAGCACTTTGGAAACACTGCCGATCGATGCCTTGGAAGTTTTTAACGCCGCCACCACGCTGCGCCGTTACAACACCTACGCCTTCAAATATGCGCAGGAACGCGGCCTGCCCATGACCGCCGCCAGCGATGCCCACCACTCCGCCGCCGTCGGCACCGCCTACACGATTTTGAACACCGACGATTTTTCCGTGCACGGAATTTTGACCCAGATCACCCGAAGCAACGAGCTGAACCAGACTTATCTCACCCCGCGCGATAGCATGCGCAAAACCTGGAACAACTGGCTCCGCCTGCGACGCCGGAAAACATTGTCCGAGAAAAAAGAATCTAACGAGACGTAGCTTTTAATCGCGCCCGTGGCCGCTGGCAGCGCGGCTGAGACAAGGCGCCGGCGATTAAAGGCTTGCCAGTTTCGTCCCGTCGCACAAGACTTCCGGTCTATGGGAATGTTCTCTAATCTAATGTCGAAATTATTCAGTCACGCTGGCACGGCGGCACCAACCAGCGCCCCGGGTTCTACTTCCGCGCCGCCCGCCGCCGGCGCTCCTCCGGCAGGTGCGCCACCGTCAACTTCATCCGCCCCCGCTCCCGCGCCAGCAGCTGCGCCCGCCAAGGTCGATGTCGCAGCGATTCTCGATGGTTTGGCGGCAAAAAACTCGGAGAAACTCGATTGGAAGCACTCCATCGTGGACATGATGAAACTGCTCGGCATGGACAGCAGTCTGTCCGCGCGAAAAGAGCTGGCCAAGGATCTCCATTACTCCGGCGATATGAACGATTCCGCCAAAATGAATATCTGGCTGCACGAAGAAGTGATGCGCAAACTGGCGGCCAACGGCGGAAAAGTGCCGGCGGATCTTTTGAAGTAGGCCGGGGAATCGCTAACGATTCCTAGGCATCCAGTAATTCACGCAGCTGCCCGCCGGAGGTTACCGGCGCGCGGCAGGTGAAATTCTCGCAAACATAGGCCGCCGCCTGGTCCTTGACTGGCTTCATCTCGGAGAAGGCCGCGTTATTTTTGCCAAAAAATTTGCGCGCCCGCGCATCGTCAGCCAGCAACACCACCACGCGCGGCCGAAATTTCCGGCGCACCTCCGCTAACAATTCCTGAACGCCGTCATCGTCGCGCGCGCCGGCGATGACGATTTGTTGTGCGTCACCATTCAAAAAATCGGCCGCCACCAGCATTTGCGGCAGAGCGCTCGGGAAATGCGTTAGCGGGGCGCTAAAAGCGGCGACGGTCCTGCGCGCCTGCGCGGTCAGTTCCGCGTCGGCCCGCATCGCTCCCAGCCGCGCCAGATTGAGCGCCGCGATCGAGCTCGCGGCCGGCTCGGCGCTATCGTTGTCTTCCTTGCTCCGCAGCAAAATCGTTTTGTCCTGCGCGCTCGCGATAAAATAACCGCTCGTTTTTTCATCGAGAAAAAGCTGGTCCATTGCGACCTGTAATTCGAGTGCCCATTCCAGCCAGCGTATTTCAAAACACGCCTGATAAAGATCGAGCAATCCTTCAATCAAAAACGCATAATCATCCGCGAACCCGGCCACCTTGCTTCTGCTGCCGCGATAACTGCGATACAAAATCTTTTGCGCATCATCCCAGAGTTGCGCCCGCACAAATTCCGCCGCGCGCAGCGCGCTCGGCAGGTAATCGGGCCAAATCTGCGCCGCGCGGGCGAAGGCGGAAATCATCAGACCGTTCCAGGCCGCAATAATCTTGTCGTCGAGATGTGGGCGCGGCCGTTCCGCCCGCGCCGCCTGCAACCGCTGCCGGCTGCGAGCTAACGATTCTTCGATTTCCGTTTCCTTCCTCTTAAACTGGCGAGCGGTCTCCGCCACCGGATTTTTCTCAAATAAAATATTCTGGCCGGCAAATTCGCCCTGCGGATCGCTCCCGGGCTCGACGTTGCCCTTTTCTTCCACGCCGAACCGAAAACAAAAGGCTTCCACTTCTTCGCCCAGCACCGTGTCGATCTCCGCTTTCTTCCAAACGTAAAACGCGCCTTCACGTTTTTCTTCGCTACCCGCGACCGTGCTGTCCGCATCTTCCGCCGAATAAAATCCGCCTTCCGGCGAAGTCAGGTCGCGCTGAACGTAATCCAAAATATCGCGTGCCGTTTTCTCAAACTCCGGCAGCCCGGTGATTTGAAACGCATCCAGATAGGCGGTCGCCAATTGCGCCTGATCGTAAAGCATTTTTTCAAAATGGGGCACGTGCCAGCGTTCATCGACCGAGTAGCGATGAAATCCGCCGCCGATCTGATCGTGCATTCCGCCCGCCGCCATCTTGCGCAGCGTTGTCACCGTCATTGCGAGCGCATGGTCTGCCTGCGCTTTGCTTTTCGTGCTGCCATGGAAGCGGGTTAGAAAATTGAAAACGGAGGGGCGCGGAAATTTTGGGGCGCGCCCGAAGCCGCCTTCGTGCGCATCAAAACTGCGCGCAAATTGCTGGTAAGCGGCATCAAACCATTCTGTCTGGATCTCGTTAGACAATTCCTTGCCGGTAACAGTTGCCTCACGCAAGGCGCTCAGAATTTGCGCGCTTTGAGCGACGATTTTGGCGCGATCATTTTTCCAGGCATCCGCGATTTTTTGCAGGACCTTGGCAAATGCCGGCTGCCCGTGCCGGTCCTGCGGTGGAAAATAAGTCCCGCCCACAAACGGCTCCAGCGCCGGCGTTAACCAGACACTCATCGGCCAGCCACCGCCGCCGGTGGTCGCCTGCACAAAGGTCATGTAAACCCGATCGACATCCGGCCGTTCCTCACGATCGACTTTGATGCTTACGAACTCGCGATTCATGATCGCGGCCGTATCCCCGTTCTCGAAAGATTCATGCGCCATCACGTGGCACCAGTGGCAGGTGGAATAGCCGATCGAGAGGAAAATCGGTTTATCTTCGCGCCGCGCTTTTTCGAAAGCCTCCGCGCCCCAGGCAAACCACTCGACCGGGTTGTGCGCGTGCTGAAGCAGATAAGGCGATTGTTCTTCCGCCAGCCGGTTTTTCTTCACGGCTGAAAGGTAACCCGCATTCGAGGGTGCGAAACTCTCCGTCATCCCGAGCGAAGCCGAGGGATCCCGCGGAAGTTACCTTAAAGCTTGCGCGGCGGGGTCCCTCGGCTCCGCTCGGAATGACGGAGAAATTGTGAAGCAGCTTGTCAGGACGCTGGCTTCTGCGGAAAGTCCCGAAATGTTTCGCGCCTCTCTTTCATTGGCCATCGCTTTAATGATGACTGCGGCGGTGCAGGCCGAGGAATTATTCGTCTCCGCGGCCGCCAGTCTCACCGACGTCATGAAAGACCTGGGCGCGCGCTTCGAGAAACAAAGTCACCTCAAAGTCATTCTGAATTTTGGCGCCTCTAGTATGCTCGCGCGCCAGATCGAAGAGAGCGCCCCGGCGGATGTTTTCATTTCCGCCGATGAAGCACAGATGGATCGCGTGGCCAGATTGATCGCGCCCGAGACGCGCCGCGACCTGCTCACCAACACGCTGGTGGTGATCGTAAGCAAGAATTCGTCTTTGCATCTGATAAAACTGGATGATCTCACCAAGCCCGAAGTGACGCGGATCGCGCTCGCCGACCCGAAAGCAGTTCCGGCCGGCATTTACGCGCGCGAAGTCCTAACAAAAGCTAAATTGTGGGAAAATGCTGAGGCAAAGATAGTGCCGGTGGAAAATGTCCGCGCCGCCCTCGCGGTGGTGGAAGCAGGCAATGCCGACGCGGGTTTTGTTTACCTGACCGACGCCATGACTTCTAACAAGGTCCAGATCGCTTTTGCAATGCCGAAGGAGTTGGCGCCAAAAATCGTTTATCCGATGGCGCTGGTGGCAAACTCCGCGCATCCTGAGTTGGCCCGGCGTTTCCTAACGTTTCTTGAGACCGATGAAACGGCGGAAGTTTTCCGGCGTTTCGGGTTTGGCATCGCGCCGTGAACTTTCTGCCAGGAACCGAGTGGAGCATTGTCGTATTCACGCTCGGGGTTTGCGCGGTGAGCACGATTTGTATTCTGCCGATCGGCCTCGTGCTGGCATGGCTGCTCGCACGTAAACGCTGGCGCGGCAAAGTGCTGGTCGAGACGCTCCTCACCTTGCCGCTTGTCATTCCACCGGTCGCGACCGGCTTGATTTTGCTCAAGCTGTTTGGTCGCCGCGGAATTATCGGCGCATTTCTATTTCACACCTTCCATCTCGACATCGTTTTTACCTGGCGCGCGGTGGTGATTGCCGCCGGGGTCATGTCGTTTCCGCTGTTAGTGAGAGCGGCGCGCGTCGGTTTTGAAGGGATCGACATCCAGCTTGAAGAAATCGCGCTCACTCTTGGCGCGGGACCGCTGCGAACTTTTTTCACCGTCACTCTGCCGCTGGCCGCGCGCGCGATCAGCGCGGGAATCATCCTCGCGTTCGCCCGCGCAGTCGGGGAATTCGGCGCGACCATTTTGCTGGCCGGAAACATCCCGGGTCGCACCACCACCATTTCGCTAAAAATCTATGAAGCGGTCATTCTTGGCCAGGACACTACGGCGTGGCGTCTCGTGATCGTTTGCCTTCTTATTTCATTCGTTGCCATCTGGCTCAGCGAACGCTGGAGCCGCGGCGCGATTGGTTGAGAGCAATAACCTGGGCGCAGTCGCCGGCGCCCAGGGATTTTTCTGGAAATCGCTGCGAATGATTTTCTCTCGTGTCTCGGTCAAAAGCCGGCGGAGGCTAACAAGATTCAGATCGCGGAATTGATCGGGCAATCCTTCCAGGTTTTGCAGGGCCAGCGCAAAAAGGCGCGTCGCCGGGCGCAAACGCCGACCATGCTTGGGATGTCGCGGTTGCTCAAAATTCTTTTGCAGGTGCACAAAAGCGCCCGCCGCCTGGATGAGCGCCTGATAAAATCGCGCCAGCCGCTCCTCTTTTTCCACCAGCCAGAGTTGCTCCAGCACGTCATGTGCTTCGTAATATTTCTGCGCGTCCCACAATTGAAAAAACGTCCCGTAATAATCCTGCCCTCCCGCCGCCGCCGCACCGTCGAGCGCGCGCACGAAATCGGAAATCCGTTCGCGTTTATTCATGACGCGTTTAATCTTCGATCAAGCAACGCAATGGGCAATCCCCGCATCTCCCGGCCGGAACGATGACGCCGGCGCTCGTCGCAAGCCTGCTCGCTCTCGCCGCTGGCCTGGTCATTTGTTCCGCGCTTTTTTCCGGCCTGGAAACGGCGCTCTTCGCCCTGCGCACCCATCAACTTCGCCGCCTGACCGCGAACCATCCGGCGCTGGCCGGCTTCGTCCAAAGCTTTCGCGAAAATCCGCGGCGCGTCCTGGCGGTGATTTTGCTCGGCTCAACTTTTTTCAATGTGCTGCTGACTGTGCTTTGCCTGGCGCTGCTTTGGGAAACGCCGCATTCCGCGCAACTGCCGCAGTGGCTGGTCGCAATCGCGCTGTTCGCCATCATCGTTTTCGTTTGCGATTTAATTCCGAAATTGCTCGCGCTTTCCGGACCTTACCGCCTCTCCGCCGTCGGTGTTTTTACTCTGCGCGCGCTGATGCCGCTTCTTGCGACGGTCGGCAGCGCGCTCGAGACGGCCAGTGTTGCGATTGTGGAATTGGTAACGCCACGCAGCGTCCGCGCCCGCTCGCATTTGTCCGATGAAGAACTGACCACGCTGGTCGAGATGGGCGCCGAGCAGGGCGCGTTGAAAGAAGGCGAAGGCGAAATGATTCAGGAAGTTTTCAAGCTCGGCGATAAAACGGCCAAGGACGTGCTCACGCCGCGCGTCGATATGTTTGCTCTTTCGGACGAGCTGACGAACGAGGAAGCAATTGCGCAATTGAAAGCACGCCGGCATCGCCGCGTCCCGGTTTACGGCGATTCACGCGACAACATCCTCGGCGTCATCGATGTGAAATCGTTTTTGCTTCATCCCGCGGCGCATTTTACCGAAACGATGCAGCCGCCGTCGTTCGTGCCGGAAACGATGCGCGCGCTGGATTTGCTGCGCAGTTTTCTCAACCGCCCGCAGGGAATGGCGATCGTGCTGGATGAATTTGGCGGCACCGAGGGGCTCGTGACGATTTCCGATATCATCGAGGACATCATCAGCGACGCCGCGCCACTCGGCGACGCCGATCTCGACATCGAGCCACTCGAAAACGGACGCTATCTGGTCAACGGCAAAGCGCGCCTAGATGATTTGAGTGAGCGGCTCGGTTTTGAGTTCGAAGCGCCCGGCATCGATACCATTGGCGGTTACGTTTTTAATCAGCTTGGACAATTGCCTGCGGTCGGCGCGCAATTGGAGATGCCGCGTTTGAAAATCACAGTGCGCCGCGTCAATCGCCGCCGCATCGAGGAATTGCTGCTGGAAAAAACCGTCTGCGGGCAGGCGGACAATGGAGAACTACCGTGATTTGGTTGCTGGTCGCCGCCTGCTGGCTCATCTCGTTTCTTTTCGCCGGAATCGAAGCGGGCCTGCTCGCGCTCGATCCCGTGCGCCTGCGCCATCGCGCCAAAAGCGGCGAGCGCACGGCGCAGCGCCTCGAGAAAATGCTGACTCATCCCGAGCGTTTACTCATCACCGTGCTTCTCGCCACCAACGCCGCCGACATCATCGCCCTCATTATTCTCACGCATCGCCTCGAGCAGGCATTCGGCGCGCGCGGTTACTTCATCGCCGTCGCGGTCGCGCTACCAGTTTATCTTTTTCTTCTCGGCGTCTTGCCAAAAAGTTTGTTCCGCCGCTTTCCCTTGCGCGCACTTATTCGTCTTTCGGGATTGCTCGAGTTTGTCACTATCGTGTTGCGGCCGCTGCTGGCGGTCGGCGAAAAAATCGTTCGCATCCTTTTTTCGCGAACAAAAAATCCGCCGCGCCTTTTTACCGGACGCGAGGAATTAAAATCGATCGCCGTCCAGAGCGAACGCGGCGGCGCGCTCAGCTCAGCCGAGCGCGCGATGGTGCACAACGTGGTCGATTTCACCTCCGTCGCAGTCGGGGCGGTCATGGTGCCGGTAAAGAAAACCGTCGCACTTCAGATCGATGATTCGACCGAGAAAGTTTTGCGTTTGAGCGAAGAAACCGGGATCGACCGGTTCCCGGTTTTGGAAAACGCCAAAGCGATTGGGCTGATTAACGTTTTCGATTTGCTGGTGGACACCGCCCGCCCGGTCAATCTGCGCAACTACATGCGTCGCATCATCACCGCGCCCGAAACCGAATCCGCCTATCGCCTCATTCGGCGTCTGCGCGCGGCCCGCATCGGTCTGGCGGCCATCGTCGATGCGCGCGGCAAATTCTCCGGCATCGTCGCGCTGGAAGACCTGGTTCGCCAGCTCGTCCGCGGCTAACGATTCTTAACAATCGTGCTCATGATCGTAATCGTAATCGTAATCATGCTCATGATCGAATTCCAGAGTAACGAACACTGGAGGGACGGGCGCAGTCCCGTCCAAGTCTCTAACGATTCCTAGCATTCATACTCCCGAGGCGTGCGTGTAATCAAATACCGTTCATAAGGACCCACGCGAAGAACGGCCCTTCCGGGTAGCGCACGCGTTTCGCGTGCTGGTTTCTGCGTTCCGCAGAAACAGGCTTTATTTGAACGTGCAGCCGGGGGCAAAAATCCGCGAACGCGAAACGCA
>DAIOVO010000007.1:3551-5634 GCA_036758965.1 Chthoniobacterales bacterium | reverse complement strand
GCCAGCACCCGCCGCGGCGGGCGCGCTACCCGGAAACCGCTCTCACCGCGCCCAGACTTTCAAAGAGGACCTAAGAATTAGCCCTACCAGCCAAACACTGGATATTGCCCCTCCAGCCCTTTCACCGAAAACGCGCCGAGCGGCTTTGCCCCAACCAGTGCACCGATCTGCGCATGAGCCGCCTCGCTCAGTATGCGCGGGAAATTATTCGAAGCCGCGATCCGCTCGAGCCGAAAAAGAAAATTCAGGTCGTGACCGAGCGCGCTCAACTCGCCCGGCGCGGCCGCGGCCCCGAAGACCGCTTTGCCGAAATGAAGCGCCCAGCGAAAGGGCGGAATGCGCCGGTTTTGCATGACGTGCAATTCTCGCAACGCAGCGGCGATAGCGGTGGGCTGAACAAAATCAGCATTCCAATAAGCCAGCAACCCGTCGCCTAGAAATTTGGTGACGCTGCCTTTCTGCTGCTCGATCACGCGCTGACATTGCGCCAGCCAAACGCCGATGGTGCGCGCAAGATGATCGGTCGGCAGCTCGCTGCTCAGGCTCACAAAATTTTCAATATCGATCACCAAAAACCAGCAGGTCATCTCGCTCACTTCGCGCACCGTCACGATCGGCCCGGTCGCCGACATTTGTTCTTCCGAGGCCGCCTCGGATTCCGCGCGAAAGGTCAGGCTTTGCTCGCCGATTTGGATGACGTCGCCGCGCTGAAGTTCCACCGGCTGCACCACCCGGCGGCCATTCAAATGCGTGCCGTTGCTGCTGCCGAGATCCACCAGCGAAAACTCCGCCCCGCCCTGCGCGTGCACGAGTGCGTGTCGGCGCGAGACTTTTGGCGAAGTAAAAACGACGTTGTTGTCCTTCGCTCGCCCAAGCGAAAGCGTTTTTCCGACCAACGGAAATTGCCGCTCTTCCAGTTCCAGCCAGGCTGTCGTGTGCACGGTTGGGATATTTCAGCCGAATGCGTGCCAACTGGCGCGCTGAAGGCACGGCCTCTGCTTTTTTTGTCTCCCGCATGCCCTCGCGCGAAGCCGATTACGAAGAAGCACAAACGACGCGCGGCGTAGTCGGTGGCACGAAACTTTTCAATCGCTTCACTTTGCAAAAAATCCTCGGCCGCGGCGGGATGGGCATCGTCTGGCTGGCGCAGGACGAGCGGCTCGATCGACTGGTCGCGCTCAAGCTCGTGCCCGAAACGGTCTGCTTTGATCCGGCGGCACAGGAGGATTTGAAACGCGAGACGCGCAAGAGCCTCATGCTCACTCACCCCAACATCGTGCGCATCTTCGATTTCGTGGAGGACGAACGCACCGCCGGCATTTCGATGGAATACGTCGATGGCGCGGCGCTGTCGTATTGGCGGGTGCAAAAACCAGCGAAGTGTTTTGAAGTCGATGAACTCACGCCCTGGGTGAATTCCTTATGCGAAGCGCTAACTTATGCGCACGATTCCGCGCGGGTGATTCATCGCGATCTTAAGCCCGGCAACCTGATGGTGAACAGCCGTTCCGAACTGAAAATCACCGATTTCGGCATCGCCTGCACCCTGCGTGAATCGATGAACCACGTGAGCGTGCGCACCTCGAGCGGCACGCTCAATTACATGAGTCCGCAACAAATGCTGGGGGAAGACCCGTCGCCCTCGGACGATATTTATGCGCTGGGCGCGTCGATTTACGAGCTGCTCACGAGCAAACCGCCATTTTACGGCGGCGATGTCGCTTCCCAGGTGCGCGAAGTGGTGGCGCCGACGATGGCACAGCGGCGGATGAAGTTCGAGATCAAAGGCCTAACGATTCCCAAGCAGTGGGAGGAAACAATTGCCGCCTGTCTGGCGAAGGAAGTCGAGCGGCGCCCGCGCACCGCCGCCGAAGTCGCGCGGCGATTGCGACTGGGCGGCCCGATTCGGATGGCGAAAGCCGAAGAGCAAAAGATTTGGTGGAAAAGAATTCCGCCCCGCCTCGCGGCCGAGATCGCGGCGCTGTTATTGATCGGCGCAGTTTTCTTATTTGGCCGCCATCATTCTGAGAATGCCACGCCGCCCGCCGCCGCTGCCGTTCCCGCTCGAACGAAGGGCTACGCG
>DAIOVO010000007.1:0-3541 GCA_036758965.1 Chthoniobacterales bacterium | reverse complement strand
GATGGAAAAAAATTCGCCGGCTGCGAACTTCGAAATGCCCGCAACCTCGGCAGCGCCGGTCGCCGCCGCCGCGCCCCAGCCAACAATCAGCCAACCGCCCCCGGCAGTGACAAGCGAGCGCGGTTCCTTGCAAATCACCACAAATCCTGCCGGCGCGACTTTTGCCATTTATCCCGGCGTAGTCGCTGGTGCGCCAACTTCCGACCCATTGCGCAGCGGCACTTCGCCGGCCGCGGCCGAAAAATTGTCCGGTGGCGATTATACGGTTTTCTTTCACAAGGATGGCTGGCCCGATGAGCGCACGGAAGTTTTTCTGCACGCCAGCGAATCGCTGCCGGTCGAACGCACTTTCGCTCACGGCACGGTCGCGGTTACGAGCGCGCCGGCGGGCGCCGAAATTTTTCTCGGCGAAACTTCGCTCGGAAAAACTCCGCTCAATGTTGATTTGCCGCCTGGCAAACAGGAATTGACGGCGAAGTTGGGAAATAATCCCGAGCGCTCGCAAACGGTATCCCTCGAGCCGGGCGCGTCGGCCAACGTTGCATTCCAAATGCGCGGACGCAGCGGCGGTCATTCCCGCAAAGCGACTCCCACTCCGGCGCCCAACCTGTTCAGCAAAATGGGCGAAAGCTTCAAACACGTTTTCGGCGCCAAACCGACGCCAACTCCGCGCAAGAAACGCAGGTAGCCGGCGCTCTCGCGCACTTTGCGATTGCCTTCTGCGCGCGCGTTTGGCTTTCTGTTTCCCAATAAAGCGAAAATGCGCAAGGAACTTACCGTCCGCGGACTCATCATCGGCGTCATCATCACGTTGGTTTTCACGGCGGCGAATGTTTACTTCGGACTCAAAGCCGGCCTGACCTTTTCGACTTCGATTCCGGCGGCGGTCATCTCGATGGCGATCCTGCGCGCGTTTCGCGATGCCACAGTTCAGGAAAACAACATCGTGCAAACGGTCGCCTCGGCGGCCGGCACATTGTCGTCCATCATCTTTGTGCTCCCGGGTCTGATCATGATCGGCTGGTGGACCGGCTTTCCGTTTTGGATCTCATTTTTGATCTGCGCACTCGGCGGCATTCTCGGGGTGATGTATTCAATTCCATTGCGCCGCGCGCTGGTGACGAATTCCGACCTGCCTTATCCCGAAGGCGTCGCCTGCGCCGAAGTGCTCAAGGTTGGCAGTAGCGGCGATAGCGAACACGCGGCGGAGATCGAACACGGACGCGCCGGTCTGGCGGCCGTTCTGTGGGGATCGATCGTCGCCGCAGTCTTCGCGGTCATCGTCGCCACACAAATCTTCGCGGCCGATGTCGCGCAGACTTTCCGCATTGGCCGGCGTGGAGCAGTAAGCGGTTATGATTTCGCGCTTTCCTTTGCGCTGCTCGCAATCGGTCACCTTTGTGGACTTTCCGTCGGCATCGCGATGCTCATCGGCGCCTGCGTGGGCTGGGGCTGGGGCGTGCCACACTTCTCCGCGTTCACCGGTGACCTTACCACCGCTGCCGGCGCACTCGCGCAATCGACCTGGAGTCACAAAGTGCGTTTCCTCGGCGCGGGTGCGATCGGCGTTTCGGCGATCTGGACTTTGCTCAAGCTGGTAAAGCCAGTCGCCGTTGGTCTTGCCGGCGCTATGGCCGCGTCGCGCGCGCGCAAGGCTGGCAAGGCAGATACGCTGCCAATTACCGAGCGCGACATTCCCATCGGCATCGTCGGAATCGTCACCCTTCTTTGCATGCTGCCGATCGCCTGGGTCCTCGGTTACTTCGCCAACCAGAGTGGACTCGGCGCACATTTGCCCACGCTCATCATCGGCGGCGTCTTCTACGTCTTTCTCATGAGTTTCTTCGTTTCAGCCGTGTGCGGTTACATGGCGGGGTTGATCGGTTCCTCGAACAGCCCGCTCTCCGGCATCGGCATTCTCGTGGTGATTGGCGCTGCGCTGTTGCTCGTCGTTGGCGTCAAGCCATACGTCGGGCCGGATGCGAGCAAAGCGCTAATGGCCTTCGCGCTTTTCACTACCGCGGTCATTTTCAACGTCGCCGCCATCGCGAACAACAATCTCCAAGACCTCAAAACTGGTCAGCTCGTCGATGCCACTCCCTGGAAACAACAGGTTGCGCTCATCATCGGTGTCCTCGCCGGCGCGGTCGTCATTCCGCCCGTGCTCAACCTGGTCAATCAGGCTTATGGTTTCGTCGGCGCGCCCGGGGCGGAATTGCTTCCGCATCCATTACCGGCGCCCCAGGCCGGCCTCATCTCGTCACTCGCCCAAGGAGTCATCGCCGCCGATATCGATTGGAGTCTCATTCGCATGGGCGCGTTGATCGGCGTCGGCATCATTGTGCTCGATGAAATCCTCTCCCGCACAACCAAGCACATGCGCGTGCCTCCGCTCGCTGTCGGGTTGGGAATTTACCTGCCCACCGCGAGCACGCTCATGATCGTCGTCGGCTCGGTCGTTGGCTGGATCTACGACCGCAAGGCCGATCGCACCCGAAACCCCGAAGGCGCGAAACAACTCGGCGTCCTCCTCGCGTCGGGATTGATCGTCGGCGAAAGCATCATCGGCGTCGTCATTTCCGCTATCGTCGTCTTCTCCGGCAAAGGCGCACCGCTCTCGCTCGTCGGCCCCAATTTCGAAACCGCCGCCATCATCATCGGCGGCCTCGCCTTCGCCATCATCGCCTTCGTCCTTTATCGCTGGACCCTGCGCATGACGACGGCGCGCGCGACGTGAGCCGTGTGACTTGTTCGATTCTTCGCCTGCATCGCGCAGTCTGCATAACGGCCTGAAACCGATTCCGGAGAGCAAGATGTCACCGGAGGCACGCATTGCATCCCAGGCCCATCGTCGCGCCACCCGAAAAAAACGCATCGAACTTCGCCGTCTCGGCTTGCCGATGATCATCTGGAAGGACGGCAAAGTTCGCGAAGTTCCGGCGTGAGTCGCGAGGAGGTATCGAAATATTTGGGCGCGACACCATGGGGGGACCCCAGAGAGTTTGATCAGCGGCGACGTTAGCGTCTTGAAGTTGGGTCCCGGCGCTAATAGCCCATCGTCAGCGGGCGGCCTTTTCGCAACGCTCGAGCAGCCGCGGCGATTCCATCCGATCCGCCCAGGCCGCGAATGCCGGCGTTGCACCGCGCCAGCGCAGTGTCTCGGAATTGTCGAAGAGCGGCGCATCAGTGCGCAGGGTCGCGAGATTCTTGAAGAGCAGCGCGAGATCGCGCTGTTCGCCGAGAACGTTTGACGGAAAATTTTCGATCTGACCGTAGCGGTTCAAAATCTGGGCGGCGGTCCTGGCGCCGATTCCAGGGATGCCGGGGTAGCCGTCGGCCGAATCGCCCACGAGCGCGAGCAGGTCCGGAATGAGCGGCGGATCGACGCCGAACTTTTCGCGTATCGCAGCCGCGTCGCGAATCGTTTTGCGCCGGCCGTCGATCTGCACCACGCGCGTACCTCGCACGCATTGCGCCAGATCCTTGTCAGGCGTCCAGATGGCGACTTTCTCGACCTTCTTGTCCTTCGACGCGAGATGCG
>DAIOVO010000006.1:51340-63513 GCA_036758965.1 Chthoniobacterales bacterium | reverse complement strand
CCCGCAAATCGCTGTTTTTCATCAGGCGCGCCAGGGCGCCGATGCAGACGAGATAATCGCCCACCATCGGTTTGGGAGTGCCGATGAGAAATATGAAATGCACGCGTTCTTTGTTTTTCCCGAAGAACACGCCCTCCCGGCTGCGCCCGGTCGCAATCATGATTGCCTCGACCGCCTCGCTGCGGGCGTGCGGAAAAGCAATCCCGTTGCCGGCGGCGGTAGATTGCTGCTTCTCGCGCGCTAACAATTCCTCGATAAATCGTCCGGGATCGAGCATGCCTTCATTTCTCGAGAGGATCGCGGCCACTTCGCGCAGCGCTTCCTCCTGCGTGCCGGCCGCGACCTCCAGCACCATTTGTTTTTCAACAAAAAGATTCTCCAGCGAAATCGGCATACTAAAATTCGGCGGCAAAAATTCGACAAGGCCGATGCCGCCTGTTTGGATAACGTGCAATCGCGACAAATGCCAACCGAGGAAACCAATTCAACGGCGCCGATTAAAAACACCGAGGTCACCGTCACCTCGATGCACAGCGGTTACGACCCGAGCTACGTCAACGCCATGTCGCATTTTTATCGCGGCGAAATGGGACGGATCATGCTTTGGCGGCAACGACTCGACACCACCACCAACTGGGCCATCACCAGCAGCACCGCCATCATTACCATTTCATTTTCCAACGCCGGCGTGCCGCACATTATTTTCTTTTTTAATCTCGCCATCGTTTGGGTGCTGCTTTGGATCGAAGCCCGACGCTACCGTTTTTACGATGCCTTCCGCGCGCGGGTGCGCATGCTGGAAGCGCATTTTCTCGTCCCGATGGTGATGGAAAATCGCCAGATGCTCCAAGGCGAATGGAAAAAACTGGTCTGCGAAGATTTGATTTTACCCTGCTTCAAAATTTCCAAGCTGGAAGCGATCGGCCGGCGTTTGAAGCGCAATTACGTTTTCATTTTTATTCTCATCATGGTGGCGTGGGTAACGAAAATCTATCTGCATGCGACCGAGCCGATCACCAGCGGTCGCACGCTTTATCACGCGCTGCGCGTCGGGCACATCCCCTCGTGGCTGGTCGCGCTGGTTTTCATTACCACTTTCGTCATCGTCATTGGCATCACCATTTACGTCGGCAAAAAATCCTCCGGCGAGATCACCGAGTTCGGGACGCATCGATCGCTGTGGCGGATTTGAGCGAAACCGCCGCCACCGGCGATCCTTTTGCCGAGCTTCTGAAAATCGTCGCCCGCCTGCGCGCGCCCGACGGTTGCCCGTGGGACCGCGCGCAAACGGTCGAGTCGCTCCTGCCGGCGCTGATCGAAGAAGCTTACGAAGTAGCCGGCGCACTCCGCGCCCGCGACGACGCCAACCTGCGCGAGGAGCTCGGTGATCTGCTGCTCGTCATCGTGATGCAGGCGCAGATCGCGGCGGAAGAGGGGCGCTTCACGATTGCGGAAATCGCCCACGAAGCGAGAGAAAAACTTGTTCGGCGGCATCCGCACGTTTTTGGCGACACCAAGCTGCGCGAAAGCGAAGGCGTGTTGCGGCAATGGGAGGCGATCAAGCGCGCGGAAAAAAAGGATGACTCGCATTTCCTCGCCAGTTTGCCGGCAGCCTTGCCGGCGCTAATGCGGGCACAGAAAGCACAGAAGAAAGCGGCGCGGGTGAATTTCGATTGGAAGGAATTGCGCGACGTGATCACGAAAGTTGACGAGGAACTCGCGGAAACAAGGGACGCGATCGAAAAGTGGCATCGGCATCCTGCCGATGTCTCGCAGGCTGAAAACGGACGCAACGACGAAATCGCCGAAGAAATCGGCGACCTCCTTTTCGCGGTCGTCAATCTGGCGCGAAAATGTCAGCTCGATGCCGAAGGTTTGCTGCAAAACGCCACCGATAAATTCGTGCGTCGCTTCAACGAAATGGAAAATCGCCTCCGGTCTCGTGGTAGAAAACTCGGCGAAGCGACACTCGAGGAACTCGACGTCATCTGGAACGAAATAAAAGCGGAGCGAAATCCCGCGTAGGGTGGGCGTCACCGCCCACACAGGACTCGGGTGTATTGGGAATAAGGGTCGGGAGTCCGTCCGGTGGCGGCATCTTTCCGCCACGAAGTTTTCGCCCGCGTTTCAGTTAAAGTACGCAAAGGCAGGATGCCTTTCCCGGCGGACAGGACGCCCACCCTACCGGGCGAGACCGTTTGTTTACAACTCGCCGCTTCTGCGGATATTCCCCGCCCGTGAACATTCTCATCAATCTGCTGCTCGTGCTCGACATGCTGGTGGCGTTGCTCATGATTCTGGTGATCCTGATGCAGCGGCCCAAAAGCGAAGGGCTCGGCGCAGCCTTCGGCGGCGGCGTCACCGAAAATATTTTCGGCGCGCAAACGACCAATGTGCTGACAAAGTTCACCGGCTGGCTGGCCGGAATTTTTTTTCTGCTCACGTTTCTTTTGGGAGTCTTTTATGCCCAGCGCGGAATGGGCGGCGACTCTGCTTTCCGCCGCGAACTTCTGCGCAGCCAGGTTAGCCCGGCCCCGGTCGCAACGGCCGCGCCGGCAGCGGTTACAAAGACAACGCCCGGCGCCGCGCCAGCTGCCTCGCCTACTGCGACCGTGACCGCTGCCGATCTGGCCGCTGGCGCAGTGCCGGTGCCTCCGGTAGTGGCATCGCCATCCGCGACGCCGACTCCGCCAGTCCCGCAATCGCCATAATCTCCGGCACAGCGATCTGCCCGTTGAAGGGATTCTGCGTGGTAGTGACGCCGCGTCGCCAGTAATCCACGCCCGCCACGGCGACAGAACCCCGTCACTACCACGCTTCGATTCGCGGTTTTCCTTCCGCTACGCGCCAACTCGTTTGTGCGAAGCGCATGGACACGCTCCAAGGGAACCACAAAAAAAGTTCGCCGCCGTGGCATCTTCGCCAGGGCGGCGGTTAAAGCTAAGTCGGCTTAACTACTTGCTTCGGGTGTAGTTGATTTCCATCGTCTTCATTTCCCCCTGGCCGCGATCTTCATACCATTCGAGGGTGTGATGATCCTTATCGGTAACCTTGAGTACCTCGCGCACCTTTGCTTTCATCCCCGGCATCATTCCCATCTCCGAGGTGTAGGTGAAGCTTTTAGTCGCTGGATCATAAGTCCCTTCGAGCATCATGACGCCGGTGCCGAAGTTATCGACCCAGGAAGCAACGAACTTCTGCTTCGTGTTATCATAGCCTTCGATGGAATGACCCAGGAAGGTCATATCTTTCATTTTCCCGTCAGCACCTGGCATCTTCATCGCGCCTTTGAAATCAGCCATGTAGTAGCGGCCACCCATGATTGCCTTGCGTACCGCTGTGCCGGCGGATTTCTGCGGCGGTGTGTTTGGAGCTTCCCACATTTGAACCGCATACTTCCAAGTGCCAGCCAGAGTGCCGAGCAACTTGTGATTGTCGTTCAACTTCGCCATTTCCATCATCTGCTTCATCATTTCCGCTTCACTGGTGGAAGCGCCGGCCGCCGGCATGGTGGCCGTCGCCGGAGCAGGCGCAACGCTGGAGGTGGGCGCCGCGACTGGCGAAGTCGCCGTCTCCTGCGCACGCGTCGAACCGATCATAAATTCCGCCGCGACCGAAACGGCGGAGATTGCGAGTAGAGCTTTACGTATTTTCATGAGGGCAGTCTTAACCTTCATGCGGCTTTTGCAAGCAAACTTGGCTCGCGACTCAACGTTTATCCAAGCGCGGCCGCGATGCGCGCAACCAAAGGATTAGGCAGCACTCCCAATCCGAGAACGATCAGCGCCGAGAGCGCGATCGCCAGACGCTGTCGGAATTGATCGCTGGGTCCGCCGACACCTAATGATTGAACAGAACGCGGGCTGGGTTCGGCAAAGATGACCTTCAAAACCATCAGGTAATAGTAGAGCGAGATAAGGCTGCCAAAAAGAGCAATAATGACCAGCCAAAGTAGTTCGGAGTGTACACCCGCGCGTATGGTCGCGCTAAAGAGGAAGAATTTTCCAAAGAACCCAGCCAGCGGCGGCAAGCCCGCCAGGGAGAGCATAAAGATCGTCATACACCCAGCAAGCAATGGCGAACGCGCGCGCAAACCGGCGAAGTTCTCGATGTTATCTCCACCGGTTTCGCGCCGGACAAGAGCAATCACACCAAAAACGCCGACCAGGGTAAAACCGTAGGTGGCGGTGTAAAACAGAGTGGCAGTGAGACCCTCCCGGCCAGCAGTTACTAATCCGAGTAAAGTATAGCCAGCGTGAGCTACTGCGGAGTAAGCCATCAGCCGGCGCAGGTTACTCTGCACCAGCGCCGCCAGATTCCCAATCAAAATAGAAAAGGCCGCCAGCACTGCAATCACCGGCGACCAGCCGGCGACTAATCCATGCCAGCCGGCGCTGCCATGCACTTGTTCGAAACCAACGAACAGGAATTTCGCCAACACTACAAACGACGCCACCTTTGAACCAGATGCGATAAAAGCAGCCGAGGATGTCGGCGCACCTTGATACGCATCCGGCGCCCAAAGATGGAAAGGCGCGGCCGCGATTTTAAAGGCGAACCCAACCGTGGCCATGACAAGACCCGCAGCCAGTAGGGGAGAAATGGAGCTATTAGTTACTTTTGCTGCTATCTCCGCCAGAGTAGTCGTTCCCGTTGCGCCGTAAATAAAGCTTAGCCCAAAAAGGGTAAACGCGCTGGCCGTGCTGCCGAAGAGGAAATACTTCAATCCAGCTTCGGCAGACCGCGCGCTGGTTTTGTCAAAAGCGGTCAAGACATAGAGCGACAAACCGGTTAGTTCGAGACCAATGAAGATCATCAAAAGCTCTTCGCTGTCGACAAGAAGTAGTAGTCCAACGGTTGCTAGCAAAATCAGGGCAAGGTATTCGCCGAAATTAGGAATATCGCGCGGCGCCTGGGCCACGGTTAGCATCGCCAGCAAAAGACAGATTACCTCAAAGAGTGAGTTGATCGGGGAAACGACCAGCATGCCGCGGAACAAATCCACGGCCGAGGCAGGTCGGAGGAGCCACAGGATCGCTGCCGCTAATCCCAGCAACGCAACCGCAAGACAAAGCGCAGGTGATTTGGTTCGCTTCAAGCCGAGCGCCAGGACGACGAGGGCGGTGAGAACAACGATAATCTCAGGCAGAGCCGATTTAATGAGGTTGTTCACTGTTATCGATTGATCACTCGCATCAGTTCAACGGCCGGAACGATCCGATCCAATAGCAGCTTTGGATAAACGCCGGCCGCCACCGTCGCGAACAGGAGGATGAATGCTCCGAGCTTCTCCGCCACCGTGATCGGGGCGAGATTTGGGTAACTCTCATTCGCAGCTCGTTCTCCAAAAAAAGTAAGGCGCAACGCGCGCAGGGTAAAGGTCGCCACCAAAATCATGCCTATCCCGGTAATCCAGACCGCCAGAGGATAGGTCTTCCAGGCGCCGAGTAGAATAGTTATTTCGGCGACGAAACCACTAAAGCCGGGAATACCGATGGAAGCAGCGGAAGCAATTACGAAGGCAAAAGCTGCGAATGGCAAAGCTTTGGTAAGCGACATTCCGGACAGCAGGAAGAGGTCTCGGGTGTAGGTGCGCCGGTAAATCATTCGTCCGGCGATAGCAAAGAGGAGCGCGCCAATAATTCCATGCGAAAACATTTGCAAGACCGAGCCGGACAAGCCGAGGACATTGGCAGTTGCGAGTCCAAGTAAAACAAACCCCATGTGACTGACACTCGAATAACCAATAACGAACTTTAGATCGCGCTGCCGCAACGCTACCGCGGCGGCATAGACGATCCCGATCACGCCCAGAACCAGAATCGAGCTCCGCCACATCTCAAAGCCCTGCGGAAATAAGTTCAGCGCAACGCGGAGCGCGCCGTAAGCTCCCAGCTTCATCACAATGCCTGCAAGTAACATCGAGCCCGCCGTAGGTGCGGCGACGTGACCAGTCGGCGCCCAGGTATGCAAAGGCCAGATACCAGCCAGCACTGCAAAGCCGAGGAACAGAACCGGGAAAGCCCATCTTTGCAATTGGGTGGGAAAACTGAATTGTGCGAGCTGCTGAAGATCGAGCGACCCCGCACTAGCGTAAATAACGATGATCCCGATAAAGACCAAAGCGCCTCCGAAAAAGGAATAGAGCGTAAGCTTCATCGCGCCGTATTCCTTGTTGGTCGAACCCCAGATTGCGATGAGAAAGTATTTGGGGATGATTACTAATTCGTAGAAGACGAAGAGAAGAAACAAATCTGCACTTAGGAAAACACCATACGACCCGCCCACTACCAGTAACAGCCAGAAGAAGAACTCGTTCGCGCGATAATCCACATCCCAGGAGAAAAGAACGGCACTGAGAGCGGTCAGGCTGGTTACCAGAACAAGGGCAAGGCTAATTCCATCTACCGCCAGGTGATAGTTCATGCCTAATCCAGGCACCCAGGGTAGGTTGGTAATGGTATTAAAATGAGCCGCATCCAAACCGGGAGAAAAGAATACCCCAAGGCTTACTCCAAGCCCGGCGAGGGTAGTGAGCAAGGCTATCCAGCGCGACCAACTACGAGGCGCGACCAGTAGAACAATCGCGCCGGCAAACGACAAGTAGATGATCCACGCAATCATCGCCGGCGACGCGCCCGATAACGCGGCGCTGTTTCCTGGACGTGGAATCCGATTTCGCGCCTTGGTCTGCCCGGCGGCGCCATGAGCTGCCGGATAGCTTCGATAATGGCGGCTATTTCTTTATCGTGCTGCCCAACGTGCTTTTCGAGCTCAGAAAATTGGGCCAGCTCGCGATTCGTTTCCAACACTCCCCGCAATTGTACAAAAGCCCGCATGATCGCGATGTTTACCTTTACTGCCCGCTCGCTTCGCAAAACGCTCGAAAGCATTGTCACGCCTTCTTGGCTGAAAGCGTAGGGCCGATAACGGCCTCCGCCACGGCCGAGCTTTGAAATCACAATTTGTGATTTCAAAGCTGCAAGCTCTTCAACCCTAAGCTGAAAGACGAAGTCTTCGGGAAAGCGATCCCTGTTCCGCTTCATGGCCTGCGTCAGCGCGCCTACCGAAACGCCGTAAGGGGAGGCGAGATCCTGGCTGAGCATAACCTTGTGTCCGCGAACAACCGAAATGGTTCGCGCGATCTGCTCAAGGGAAATGATCGCTTTATTCATGAGTCGATCAAGAAAACAATCTGGCCATCTCGATGACGGCGCCGTTGAAAATGTTGACGATGAATTGCGGAACAATTCCGATCGCGAACATGAGAAGGATAACTGGAACGACAACCCACTTCTCGCCAACTCGAAGATCGGGAAGATTATTACAACTTTCTGCGAGCGGCCCGCTGAAGAGTACCTGCATCGCGCGCATAAAAACAATCGCCGTCACGAGAAGTCCCAGAACTGCAACCGCGGTAAAGATGGTGGCGAAGGCAAAGGAACCTTTGAAGATAAGGAATTCGCCGAGGAAGCCGTTCAAGCCTGGAAGGCCGAGAGACGAAAACATGGCGACGCTCATCCAACCGCAAAGCAAGGGCGCGCGTTGCATGAGACCGCCGAAATCGTTCAGATCGCGCTGGCCGCGGCGTTGCTCGAGTAAACCGACAAAGTAGAATAGCGCGGCGGCGGTGATGCCGTGATTAAAGATTTGGAGGAACACGCCGCTGAGGGCGGCTTGTGAATCTGGCGCAGAAACGATGGTAGCCCCGCCGACGGCAAATATTCCCAGCATACAGTAGCCGAGATGATTAATGGAAAGATAGGCGACCATTCGTTTAAGATCGGTTTGCGCCCAGGCAGCGAGGGAAGCAAAGACGATGGAGCAAACGGCGAGAGTGAGTAACCAGGGCGCCATAACCTTTATCTCGTTAGGAAAAAGAGGCAGGAGCAAACGGAGAAAACCGTAAACACCCATTTTGGAAAGCGCGCCGGTTAACACCATGGCCGCGCCAGTAGGTGCGTTCTCGTACGCATCCGGCAGCCAGGTATGAAAAGGAAAAATGGGCACCTTTACTGCAAGTCCAAAAAAGATTCCGGCAAAGGCCAGCCAGGCTACCTTTCCGCTCAACAAGCCTGATCTACCCAGGCTCGCCAGCACGGCGAACTCGAGAGTGCCGCGAGCAAGATAAATGGCAAGAAACGCAAGCAGCATGGCCAGACTACCGACAAAGGTATAAATGAAAAACTTCGTGGCTGCGCGGTCGCGATTTTTGCCGCCCCAGATTTTTATGAGAAGAAAAGATGGAACCAAACTCATCTCGTAGAAAAGGAACCAAAAGACGAAATTCTGGGCGGTGAAGGCACCGTAAAGCGCTGACTGCATAACAAGCATCATTGCGTAAAAACCGCGGTCCATGCGCTGAGCGAGCAAGGCAAATGGGAAAATAATCGAGGTAAGAAGGATGAGCAGCAGGCTGAGACCATCCAGGCCAAGGAGGTATTCGGCACCGATTGCGGGTATCCAACTGTGACGCTCGACCAGTTGGATGCCGGCCCGGCTGGAATCGAAATGTTGCCACAACACCACCGCGATCACGGCGGAGAGAAGGTTGCAGATCAGGGCCACCGGCCGGCCGCCGAAACGTGTCGCGCCCGCCAGCACTGCTCCCAGCAGCGGAACTGCAATCAGGGCGGTGATCAGATGAGCCATGAGAAGAGAAGCAGCAAGACCACCATTCCAACGGCAATGGCACCCAGGTAAATTTGCAGCTGACCGGAGTGGGCGAGCGAAGTAAAACGGCCAAGCCCGCGCGCGGCCAGAGTGGTGTCATCAATTCCGGCGTTAATGCCTTGTTCGTCTATTCCTTTGGTTATGACACCGGATACCTGGCCTAGCTGGCCAACCAGGCGCACCAGTCCATCCCAAACGTACCGGTCTAACCAATCGGAGAGACGCGCAGTGAATTTAGCAGGGGCGATAACGATGTAGCGGTAAAGTTCATCCAGCCACATCTTGTTTTCCAGGAAGTGAAACAGAGCCGGTTGCGCAGTCGCCAGAGGGTCGCGTTCCCCAGCCCTGCGATAGATGAGCCAGCCAAAAAGCATGCCGGCCGCAACCAGCGCAAGCGAAATCAATACTATTGGTTGGAGAAGCAGGCTGCCTATAAATAGTGGAGCTTGATCGCCCGTCAGATAAGCCTGTAACCACGGCCAGGCGGGCGTGAGGATAACACTTAACAACACGGTGCAGATGGCCAACAGGAGTAGAGGCGCGACCATTACCAGAGGGCTCTCCCGCGTGTGTCCAGAGCGACCGCGCGAGTTACCCATGAAAACAAACATTACCTGGCGAGTCATGTAGAAGGCAGTCAGTACAACCCCGGCGAGCATCAGGTAGTATGGGAGGCGGGAAACGGGCCAGTGTGAAGTAGCGTGCAAAATTTCTTCTTTCGTCCATGCGCCGGAAAAAATGAGTGGAACACCACTGAGTGCCATCATCCCGATGGCGTAGGTAAAAAAGGTCCACGGCATCGATCGACGCAGGTCGCCCATACGCCGAATGTCCTGTTCGTGATGTAGCTGGTGAATGACCGAGCCTGCTCCAAGAAATAAGAGTGCTTTAAAAAAACCGTGTGCGAGCAAGTGTAAAATACCAGCGGCTACTCCACCTGCTCCGAGCGAGACCATCATTAGTCCAAGTTGCGAAATGGTGGAGTAGGCAAGAATGCGTTTGATATCGAATTGCGCGATCGCAATGAACGACGACATGAGTGCGGTGACGACACCGATCCAGACTACAACTGTTAGTGACGGGGTCACGCCATTGATTGCACCAGCCGAAAAAAGTGGATAAACCCGCGCGACCAGAAACACGCCGGCTGCGACCATAGTGGCAGCGTGGATCAAAGCGCTTACTGGCGTAGGCCCTTCCATTGCATCGGGTAGCCAGACATGAAGTGGGAATTGCCCCGATTTACCAATCGCGCCGCAGAAGATGAGGAGGGCAATAACGGTCGCGCCCGAACCGGCGATGGCGGCACTCTCGAGGCAACCCTGGCCGTGATCATAAAAGAGAAGGGTGCCACTGCGATGGTAAAGCCAAAGGAGCCCGAGAAAAAACGCCAGGTCGCCGATGCGCGTAGTAATGAAAGCTTTCTTAGCGGCAGCAGCGGCGCTCGGCCGTTCGATCCAGAACCCGATCAGCAGATAGGAAGCGAGGCCGACTAGCTCCCAGCTAATAAACAATAGAAGAAGACTGTTGCTGATAACTACACCCAGCATCGCCCCGGAAAAAAAAGAGAGATAAGCGAAGAAGCGGGCGAAATGCGGGTCGGCTGCCATGTAGCCGAGGCTAAAGATGAAAATGCAGAGGCCAACCAGCGTAATCATGACCAGCATGACCGCCGCCAGTGGATCGAGGACAAAGCCGAGCCCTAAAGATTGTTCCCCAAACGTGAACCAGGTGAAATTAGTAAAGACGCGGAAACCGGGGATCGCCAGCGTTTGTAGAAACAGAATAATTGATAACACCAAAGCAACTACCTGGCCGGCAATGGCAAGGACCGCTGAGAACGACCGAAGCGGGCCGGCTACCAATAGAATAATCAGTGACATCGCCAAAGGCGCGAGTGGAAGCAGCCAGAGATGATGAGCTATCCAGATGTTCACAGAACGAACTGGGTTGTGAGCAGGAGCAAAAGAACCTGCATCATCCCTTGAGCTGATCTAGTTGATCGACGTTGGTAGTGCGGCGGTGGCGATAGACGGCGATGACCAGGGCGAGGCCGACGGCTGCTTCCGCCGCGGCGATGGCGATGGCGAATAGGGCGACGAGAACGCCGGTCGGTGCCGGTGGCGGAGAAGCGAAACGCCAGAAGGCGACGAAGTTTAAACTCGCCGCGGCCAACATCATTTCGATGCCGATGAGAATAAAGATGGCGTGACGCCGACTAAGCACGGCCAGCAGGCCGATGCAGAAGAGCGCGGAGGAAATAATGAGGAAGATCTGAAGAGTCGGAGTCATCGTTGTTCCTCCATAGCAAGAAGGAGCGCGCCCAAAAGCGCGACGGTCAACACAAGACCGACACTTAGCAGCGGCCAAAGGTAGTCAGTCATTAACACTTCACCGATGCGTTTGACGATGATTGATTGGGCTGGCGACGGTGCAACGACGAGGGAGGTCGTGCGGAGAATTGCCCAGCAAAGTCCGCCTAGAACAGCGAGGGCAATGACCACGCCACTCCAATGGAAAGCGCGACTCTTCTCCGAATCGCGCCGGGTGAGTAAAATGGTGAAGACAATCAGGACCGCGACCGCGCCGATATAGACGAAGACCTGGACCAATCCGACAAACTCCGCCCCTAACAAGAAATAGAACGCCGCCACTCCCAAAAAAGCAACGGCAAAGGCAAGCGCGGCATGAATTAATTTCGGCAAGATGGCAGCGGCGAGAGCGGCGGCCAGGGTAAGAACTGCAATCAAAATAAAGGCGACGCTATTCATTCGGCGAAACGATAGGTGCGCGGCGCAAACTTCCCCCGAGTATCAAGCAGGAACGAGAGGACGAGATAGACCAACGCGATGATGGCAAACGACCACAACCAGCCGGCAAAACGTCGGCCCTGATAGTGCCAGATGGCAGCGGAAATAAGGCAGGTGAACGCCATCGGTAACATGAATTTCCACGCGAAGTTCATCACCTGGTCCACCCGCATGCGGGGCAATGTTCCGCGGACCCAGATAAAGACAAATAGGAGAGCGGAAAGTTTCAGGAAGAACCAGAGATAGGATGGAATGAATTGCAAGAAAGGAAGCGGCGATCGCCAGCCGCCCAGGAAGAGCGTTACTGCCAGGCCGCTGATGGCGAACATGCCAAAGTATTCCGCCAGAAAGAAGGTGGCGTACTTAAAGCCGGAGTACTCGGTCATGTGGCCGGCGACGATTTCCGATTCTCCTTCCGGGATGTCGAAAGGAGTGCGATTCGATTCCACCAAGCCAGAAATAAAAAAGAGAATGAACCCGGCCGCACCCCACGGAGTAGTGACGAACCAGCGCGGCACAATTCCAAATGAGTAACCACCCTGGGCGGCGACAATGAGATCAGGGGAAAGTGAGCCAACTATCATTACTGCCGGCAGGGTAGTAATGATGAGTGGCAGCTCGTAACTCACCATCTGTGCAATCGCGCGCATCGCCCCGAGCATGGAAAATTTGTTGTTACTTCCCCAACCC
>DAIOVO010000006.1:41865-51330 GCA_036758965.1 Chthoniobacterales bacterium | reverse complement strand
GCCATGAATACCGCCAGCTCGGTGGTTGAGCCGACGGCGAAGAAAAACAGAATGCCGCCATCGATCGCGAACGGCGTCATGTTTCGCCCGTAAGGAATGACACCGAGAGCGAGAATGGCGGTCGCGGCGATAAGGATGGGCGCGAGAAAATGCACCACCTTGTCCGCCCGCGCCGGCACGATGTCTTCCTTGATCAACATCTTGATCCCGTCCGCGACCGGCTGGAGCAGGCCGAATGGCCCGACTCGATTTGGCCCGTAGCGGTTCTGCATCCGACCGAGAATCTTTCGCTCGAGCACGGAGATGGCAGCGAAAAGCGTGAGGAAAAAACCAAGAAGCAAAGCGATGTTGAGGAGACTCGATACGAGCGCGAGCAGCCAATGCGGCGCGCCCGCCAGATGGGAAAGAATCCTTTCTTTCGCGACGACGAAAATCTGGTCAGGGAAATCGCCGCTCATTCGTGAGCAAGAAAGCGAGGCGGGACGATTTAATCAAGACTGAATCTCTCGAGTCGACCGAACAACAAAGGGCCGGAATTGCGTTACGGTCTTTTCCATCCGAAGAGATTATGTGATCCTGAGCATCTTGTTCCAATCAAATTGTCTGAGCGCATGACGCAGCATCCCTACTCTTTCATTCTCGTCTTCATGGCGGTGGCGCTGGTTTTCCCAGTGATGCCACTGATCCTGGCGTGGATGTGGCGACGGTTTTTCCAACCGCCGAAACCGGGCCCGGAAAAGAATGCGACTTATGAATGTGGCATCGAATCGCTCGGCGAGGCGCAGATTCAATTTCGTTCTCAATATTATCTCTACGCCATCATCTTCCTTATTTTTGATGTGGAAGCCGTCTTTCTGGTGCCGTTCGCGGTCGCGTTTACCGGTTTGCCGGTGAGCGCTTTCATCGTGATTCTTATTTTTCTGTTCCTGCTGATCGAAGGATTAATTTGGGCATGGGGCAAAGGTTGCTTAAATTGGGCGAGGTAAGATGAGCGAAGCGATCGAGGAAGGCTTGCGGAGCGAGCTGCAACGGCAAGGTATCTGGGTTACCTCGGTGCAGGAGCTTTATAATTGGGGGCGCAAGAATTCCATTTGGCCACTGCAATTTGGTCTGGCTTGTTGCGCGATCGAGATGATCGCGAGCGCCGCTTCGCGTTACGATATTGCGCGATTTGGCGGCGAAGTATTTCGTCCTTCACCACGTCAGGCGGATTTGATGATTGTCGCCGGCACGGTGACGAAGAAGATGGCGCCACAAATTGTCCGGCTCTACAACCAGATGCCGGACCCGAAGTATGTCATTGCCATGGGCGCGTGCGCCATTTCCGGCGGCCCGTTCAAGCAAGGTTATAACGTCCTCAAAGGAATCGACCGCTACATTCCGGTGGATGTCTATATCCCGGGTTGTCCGCCGCGACCGGAGGCGCTGTTGCATGCGTTCATGGCACTTCAGAAAAAAATCAGCGAACAACAACTTGGCGGCGACAAGAAGGCGGCGTTCCTCCGGCCGAACGAGCCAAGTGAGTATCCCGTTCCCAGCTTCGGCAAGCATGACCTCGAGCCGGGGGCGAATCCCGGGCTATTCCAACCACCGCCGATTGAACGCCGCGGCTAGTCGCCAAATGGAATCGCCCGACCGGATGAAGACGCGCATGGAAGCTGCTGTCTCGGGCGCAAAGGTTGAGCTGGTTCCAAATGGCAGCCCGTCCGGGCAGGTATCGCTCCTAATCAATCCTGGGAGAGCGCGCGCAATCGCGAAGTTCCTGCGCGACGATCCCGCGCTTCTGCTCGACTATTGCTCCAATGTCACCGGGGTTGATTGGCTCGATCGCAAAGTAGCTAAAAAGGTAAAGGTAAAAAAGCTGGTCGAAGGCGTGGAAAAGGAAGTAGATGAAACCGAGGAAGAATTTTACCCCGGCTATCTGGAAGCGGTTTACCACTTATACTCGATCCAGTTAAAACATGGGCCGGTAATTATCCGGATGCGCACGGTTGACCGAGTCGATCGAGTGCACCTGCCTTCGCTTACTTCCATCTGGCGCAGCGCCGAGTTTCAGGAACGCGAGATTTTCGATCTCTACGGAATCCCGTTCGATGGTCACCCAGACCTGCGTCGTATCCTGATGTGGGACGAGTTTGTCGATTATCCGATGCGGAAGGATTACCGCGAACCGGATGATTACGAATACGAACCGACGCCGCACGATGATGTGCTAGTGCAAACGCAGAAACATTACTCCGCCCGTCCGCAGCTCGATGGCGCGGAAGAAATCACCGCGCGACCATGAGGGCGTCATCCCGAACGGAGTTCATTCGACAAGCTCAGGGTAAATTTCGCGAAGTCGAGGGATCCCGCACTGAAACCTTTACGGCAACATCGCGGGATTCCACGGCTTCGCTCGGAATGACGAAGCGCTTTGACGGCGAACTACTCGAAGTATCGCTCGGCCCGCAGCATCCATCGACTCACGGCGTTTTCCGAATGAATGTCGCGCTGGATGGCGAGATCGTGCGCAAACTCAAGCCAGTCTTCGGCTATCTCCATCGCAACCACGAGAAGATCGGTGAGAACACAAGCTACCTTGGCTCGATGCCTTACACCGATCGGTTGGACTACTTTTGCTCCATGACCAATAACTGGTCCTATGCGCTCAGCGTGGAAAAGCTGGCTGGAATCGAAGTGCCCGAGCGAGCGGAGTATCTTCGAATTATCCTGGCTGAATTAACGAGACTTCAGAACCATACTTCGCTGCTCGGTTTTCTTTTGAGCGATATGGGCGCCTGGGGTACGCCGCTCATGTATGCATTCCGCGAGCGCGAGAAAATCCTGGATCTTTTCGAATCGCTCTCCGGTTCGCGCATGATGTGTGATTACATGCGTTTTGGCGGTTGCCGGGTGGACCCGAGCGACGAATGGTTGCGTCGCGCAAAAGAAGTCGTGGAGCGGTTTCCCAAGTTTCTCGACGAATTTGAGCAACTCATTTTGCAAAACGAAATCGTGATCGTGCGCACTCAGAACGTCGGCGTGCTTTCAGCCAAGGTGGCGGTGAGCGCGGGAATTACCGGCCCGATGCTGCGCGCCTGCGGCGTTAACTACGATCTGCGAAAGGTAGATGGTTACGGGTTCTACCCGCGGTTTAAGTTTCGCGTGCCACTGGGCGATCATGGCGACACTTACGATCGACTCATGATGCGCGCGTTGGAAATACGCGAAAGCCTCGGCATTCTGCACCAGGCGTTCGACCAAATTCAGCCTGGGCCGATTACGAATCCAAAAATAAAGATTCGCGCCTTCAAACCACCGGCAGGCGAAGCTTACGGGAGAATTGAAGGTCCGAAAGGCGAACTAGGTTTTTACCTGATTAGCGATGGGACGGGAAATCCATATCGTTATCGGGTGCGCCCGCCGAGCTTTATTAACCTGACTATCCTGGAAGACCTTTGCCTTGGTCACACGGTGGCGGACGTGATGGTAATTCTGGGAAGCATCGATATCGTGATGGGAGAAGTGGATCGCTAACAAATGATCGGCACAGGCATACTTAAGGGAATGGCGGTGACGGCGCGGAACTTCGTTGGGAGTTATTTCGAAAAAGAACGTCTCACGACAATTCAGTATCCGGAGGAGCGCGAGCCGCTGGCGGAGAACTACCGGAATTTTCCGTTTCTAATTTACGATGGCAATGATGCCAACGCTGGTCTGCGTTGCGTGGCCTGTAAGATTTGCGAGAAGGAGTGTCCACCGCAGTGCATCTACATCACCAAGAGCGAAGATAAGAAACCAGACTACCTGGGAAAGCCGCAGTTTTATCCTGCTATTTTCGACATCGACATCTCGGTTTGCATGAGCTGCCAGATTTGCGTGGAGGTTTGTCCATTCGAAGCAATCAAGATGGACCAGGTTTTTGAGTTAAGTACACGAGAGCGTTTTGATGCTCTACTACTAAAGAAAGGCGAGCTTTCGAAATCGAACGGTTACTACCACGAGATTCATCCAACCGAAGCTACCGAAGTAGATGGGAAACTGGCGGAAGCAGCGGCCAAAAAGAAACCTGCACCGGCCGCGGCGACGAAGTCTGAATAGGTGAGAATGGTGCGGTGCATTAATGGCAAGTGCTTTCTTTATGCGGCGCTGGCTATCTGGTTCACCATGACAGTTGCGTCGGGACAGGGGATCGGTTGGAAACTGGTAGAGGCGAAAATTCATCATGATTTCCCGGGAGTGGCGCGATTGCAGACGGGTGAACTAAGTGATTGGCTGCGCGACAAGAGCCGTCCGCAACCACACCTTCTCGACGTTCGGACCGAGGCGGAGTTTGCGGTAAGTCATTTGAAGGATGCCAGACGCGTGGAACCAGGCGCGGAGGCGCGCGCAGTTAGCCTCCCTAAAGATCAACCGATCGTGACCTATTGCTCGGTTGGTTATCGTTCCGCCGCCTTTGCCGAGAAACTAAAGCAGGCTGGCTATACTCAGGTGACGAATCTTGAAGGTTCCATCTTTCGTTGGGCGAATGAAAATCGGCCATTGGTTCGAGATGGGAAACCGACGGACAAGGTGCATCCCTATAATGCGCTTTGGGACGCGCTGTTGCAGAAATCGCATCGGGCAGAGAACGCTCCTTCGCCACAGCCGGACAAATCGTCGTCCAGCGCGGACGTTCCCTGATTAATTGATTTCGACTTCGGCGCCGCGCCGGCTTTATTATCAGGCGTGATTGAACCCCCGAACATTTCCATAATTGTGCCGTGCTGGCATGATTGCGACCTGGCGCTTTCACACGCGCGGGAATGGAGTCAGCACTCTGCCGTGCTTGAAGTAATTCTCGCGGCGGTGGGCGAAAACGAGCCGGTCGCCGATCCGAAAATCAAATGGTGCGGATCGCAAATTCCCAGCCGCGGCCTGCAAATGAATTGCGGCAGCCGCGAAGCCGCTGGGGAGATTTTGTTGTTTCATCATGTCGATTCGGAACTTACCGCGCCGCATCTCGAGGCGATCGTGGCGAAAATGCGCGACCCTACTTTTGTCGGTGGCGCCTTCTACCGGGAGTTCGATGAACGGCATCCCTTTTTGCGCTGGCTGGAAAAACCGGAGCGCTGGCACACTCGCGCCTTCGGCACCATCTACGGCGACCAGAGCGTTTTCGTGCGTCGCGAAATTTTTTCGCGGCTGGGCGGATTCGCATCCCTTCCACTGATGGAAGATGTCGAGTTTTCGAAACGCCTGCGACGCGCAGGAAAAATCGCCCTGCTCGATCCCCCGATGCACAGTTCGCCCGAGCGCCAGATCGAACAAGGCTCGTCTCGTGTGACCTGGCGCAATCTTTTCTTTCTAATTGCCTACCGGTTTGGGGTCACGCCGGAACGATTGCACGCCTGGTATTATGCGGAGACGAAAAATGAAATGAAACCGGTCGTCGTTCCGAAACGTAAACCTGAAGTAACGTCGCATGAATCCACTCTGGAAAAAACGCTGGCAGGCTTTCCGTCATCCGATCGATGACGAGAAAGCGCAGGTCTTGCGCGCGCGTTGGGAATCGCTCCCGCGCGAACTGCAAACGCCCAACCAGATTTCGGGACGCCATCTTACCCATTGCGGTTTTATTTTAGGCGCGAGCTATTGCTCCTTTCATTGCACCCATTGTTATCTGCCGAAGAATGCCAACCGCATTCCGATTCCTTCGCTGGCGGCGGTGAAAGAACAGATCGACGCCAACCGCCGTTTCCAGGGTCCGGGCGCGGGTTTGCAGATCACCGGCGGCGACGTCGCGGATGCGTACTGGAAAGCGGGCCGGGCGGACGAGTTGGTGGAAATTATTCGTTATGCCTACGCGACCGGGCTAGTGCCGATGTTAATGACTCACGGCCAGACCTTGTTAGAACACCGCAATTTCTCGAGCGCCTGGTGGTCGATGGCGGGTTGCGCCAGATTTCCGTGCACGTCGATATGACGCAGGCTGGTCGTCACGGGTTTCCAATTGGCCGCATTAAATCCGAAGCTGATCTGCATCCGGTGCGGCAGGCATTCACCGACCTGGCCTATCGCATTCGCGAGAAGACCGGGTGTGCACTGGAATACGCACTTAGTTTTACGGTGACTCAACGCAACCTGCGCGATGTGCCGGAGGTAATTCGATGGTATCTGGCGGATCCGAAGCGCAGCTATATCTGGCGCATGCTCAGTTTCCAACCGGAAGCCGATACTGGTCGCACCCATTTTTCGGAAGAGCGCGCGACACCGGCTGCGGTGTGGGAAAAAATTTGCGAAGGGACCGGATGCAACGCGGACCGCTACTTCTCCATCTTCGGTCATCCCGATTGCAACAATTGGTATCCGTTGCTGGTTTCGCAAATTAGCGGCCGCCATATTTTGTTTCCGCCGCAGGATGAAAGGACGCAACGGCTTTTCGCGCAAGTGCTGGCGCGCGCCGGCGGAGTTTCTTTCGTACGCGATGATGCTGGCACGACCACTTACCGGGTGCTTGGTTTACTGGTGCGGCATCCGTGGTTAATGCTGCGAGTAGTGGGACATGCTTTGCGCCTGGCGGTCAACGGCCAGGTGCCATTTGAATTCACCCGCGCTCTACTTACCGGACGCGCGCACACGATTGGCACCGGCACACATAATTTTATGGACGCCGCGCAGGTCGCGAATGCCGACCACGATCCAGTAGTGCGCGCCCGTCTCGATGCCTGCGTTTTTAAAGGCGCGGTGAAAGAAAATGACGAGTGGCGCGCGGTGCCGATGTGCTCGATGAACCAGGAAAAGTGGTCGCAAGTCTATGCAGAGCGGTTAAGCGATCCGGCGTTGCGCGGCGAATCGCAGGTTCCTAACAACATCGAAGCAGAGAAGGACGAGCTCGCGCTTTCGCCAGCGTCGCACTAATTTGAGACAGGTTGCGGTTTTCCGAACAATTTTTGTAGCTGGATGAAGCTGGAGTAATTGATCGCGCGAAATCGCAAGCTGATCGCGCCCTATCAAATCACGCACGGAAAAAAATTCCGGCTTACCCGGTTTCATCCGGGCGATACCGGCCCGTTCAAGAGCGGCGACAAATCAAAAGCCCGCGCGGAGTTGCAGACGAACACGGAGTTGCTTTGCGAGTTTCAAGAGCGGCTCTACGCCCAGGATCAATGGGCGCTCCTGCTCATTTTCCAGGGGCTGGACGCGGCGGGAAAAGATGGCGCGATCAAGCATGTGATGTCGGGCGTGAACCCGCAGGGGTGCGACGTTCATTCTTTCAAGGCGCCCAACAGCGAAGAGCTGGACCACGATTTTCTTTGGCGTTGCAGTAAGCGTCTGCCCGAGCGCGGGCGGATCGGAATTTTTAATCGCTCCTACTACGAGGAAGTGCTGGTGGTGCGGGTGCATCCGGAAATTCTGGCGCAACAAAAACTGGCGCGAATTCTTGTTAACAAGACGGTGTGGGAAGATCGGTTCGACGATATTCGCAACTATGAGCGCTATCTCACGCGCAACGGAGTGATCGTGCGAAAGTTTTTTCTCCATCTCTCGAAAGCGGAACAGCGAAAACGTTTCCTCGAGCGAATCGATACGCCGCAAAAGAATTGGAAATTTTCCGCGGGCGACCTGCGCGAGACGAAGTTTTGGAATGACTATCAGCGCGCCTATGAACAAATGATCCAGACGACCGCGACCTCCGATTCACCGTGGTATGTCGTGTCGGCTGATCACAAATGGTTCACTCGTCTGGTCGTCGGCGCGGCCGTTGCCGATACGCTCGCATCTCTTAAGCCGGATTATCCTGCGCTTACGCCGGCGCAGAAAAAGGACTTGAAACTCGCGCGCGAAGAGCTGCGCCGGGCGACGCGTGCTACTTGAAAATATTATCGAAGACCAAATTCGTGCGGCTGTAATTGCGTCCGTGCGCTCCCTGGTCGTTCAATCCCCAGTTGTAAGTCGCATATTTCGTTTCGTAGTTTCCGCTCCCGGCGAAGCTGCGCACGTTTTGCGGCGCGTATAAACCCAGCACTTTGGGAACGCCGCCGCCTTTATCGAAATCGCCCTTGAACCATTTGAAAATGCTGGAGATATCCACTCGCTTCTCGCTCGGAAGAAATTTGTTCAAATCCTCGCGCCCTAGCCAGGCCCGGAACGCCTCCGCATCCTGCTCCTCGAAATTTTCCGCGCGATAAGCGCTGCGTTGCAACGGCGGACAACTCCGCGCCGCGCAGACCAGCACCGCGTGGGCACGCCAGCCGATCGCCGGGCGCAAGGAGCCATTCTCGATGTCGTTCAGGGCGACTTTGCTGCCGCTAATTTCATTTCGCTTTTCTTTAAAGGAATTCTTTAACTGCCAGATGCTTTCCGTCGGATAATTTCTTAGAATCCATTGCAGCACGAAGGCGTTGTAAGCATTCACCAACGATGCGGCGCGCTCGTTTCCTTTCGCCGCCGGCTCGGCAGCGCCCGCAAATTGTTTCAAATAATCATCGAGCGCACTGAGGTCGGCACTGTTTTGCTTCCAGCCGCCGTAATCAACCAGGCCTTTTTCGTTGACGTATTTTTTCAGCAACCGGTCATAAACATCGTGGTTAATCCCGGCGCGCACCTGCACATTGTCGCCGGTCACATTTTGTTGCGCCTGCAACGGCGCGAGTGTTCCGCAAAGAAACAAAGCAAAAATAATTGTCTTCATAAATGGAGTAGTTGGAATACGTGCGCCTGCGCTCACCAGGATGCAAGCGCAGAACAAAATTTTGGAGGATTCGCGATGCGCCCTCGGGCGAAGTGAGCTATTTGTAGGAATGTCCGACCCACGCAACGTCGCGCACGCGAAAAAGGTGAAGCAGGAAAAAGCGCACGAGCACGCCGCCACCGCCGCTCCGACAAAAGCGAACAAGAAAAAGAGCAAAACGCCCGTGGAAGAAACGCCCGCGGCCCCGGCGGAACCGCCCCCGCCGCCAGCCGATCTGGAGAAATCGGTCGCCGTTTTATCGAAGTTGAAGGACCTCGAGTTTCATTCCCGCGCCAATATTGAAACACTGGCGCAACTGACTCTGACGATTGAAGAAGAGTTAAAGCAGAAAGAATTTTCGGAGCCGATCAGCGCCCTTTATTCCGCGCAGGATAATTTCCAATCCAAAATCACCAGCTTGATCGAAAGTTATTCTTTAAAGTGCGAAACGATGAAGCAAGCCGGTTAGGCGGCCTGCCAACAATGCCGAAAGCTAACGATTCTTAAATCATGCGCTCATTTTTTTCCGACGAAGACGAAATCGATCTTTGGAAGGGTGTGGCGGCGGGCGTCGCCGGCGGTGTGCTCGCTTCCCTGATCATGGAGCAATTTCAGGGGCTTTGGACGAAAACGGCGCAAACGCTGCGGCCAAAACCCGCTTCCAGAGCCAAACCGACAACGGTCAAAGCCGCCGACGCGCTTTCGGAAAAAATTACTGGCCACAAAATTCCGAAAGAGAACCAGGAATTAGCGGGCGAAGCGGTGCACTA
>DAIOVO010000006.1:13523-41855 GCA_036758965.1 Chthoniobacterales bacterium | reverse complement strand
GTGCTCGCGGACGAAGTTTCCCTTCCGCTCCTCGGTCTTTCCAAACCGCCGCAGAAAATTCCGATTTTGACGCACGTTTACGCCTTTGCCTCGCATCTGGTGTATGGCTGGACCGCTGAGCTCGTGCGGCGCGCCGTCCGCAAGGCATTGTACTAACAAAGCGTAAGCAGACGTCCTGAAATAGCCCGCTCCTCGACGTCGCGCAACTACCGGCTGACTTCGACGGTAATCGTGATCAACTCATTAAAGAAAACGCGAGCGGACCGGCATGTTCTGCCTGTCGCGGAACCCTCTCGCTGAACAGAGCGGCATTCGATGCTATACGTGAATCACGTATAGCATCCCTACTCACCAAGCATCTGATATAGGTCGCTGGTATGGCGACTGGTAAATTAGGGTGACACCTTGGGCAGGTTCTGGGGAGCGCACGCGCCTCGCGTGCTGGTTTCGGCGCCCTCGCCGAAACGAACTTCCGCCCAACCTGGCAGCTTAAAAAATCAACCGAAAGTTCGCGATGGCGGGGCGCCATCGCCAGCACGCTGCCAGCGTGCGCTCCTTGGAAACCTTCGTCGCGCCACTATCCATTCATGTGATACAGAGAACTAGTGGCTACGATCGATCCGCGTTTCGCCCGTCGTGAACGCCAGCCTGGCCTCGATCTGCTGCGCGCGCTCGCGCTTGTTCTGGTGGTGTTTTATCACGCCGGCATTTTCGGTTTCGCGTTTCCAGGACGCTGGCATCGCTTTGGCTGGATCGGGGTCGATCTTTTCTTTGTCCTGAGCGGTTACCTCATCGGCGGTCAACTGGTTGGCCAACTGGCCCGCCAGCGCGACCTTCGCTTGGGGCGTTTTTATCTCCGGCGCGCCCTACGCATTCTGCCGGCGTATTTTGCCGTTCTTGCGATCTATTTTTCGCTCCCCTCCTGGCGGGAATTTCCCAGTATCTCGCCGCTCTGGAAGTTCATCTTCTCGGTGCAAAACATTAATTTGCATGGCGGCACCGCTTTTTCGCATGCCTGGTCGCTTGCGATTGAAGATCAGTTTTATTTTCTGCTTCCACTCGTTCTACTTCTTGTTAGTCGCAAATCCTGGGTGGCTTTCGCCGTGCCGGTGATCGTTCTTGTGGGCGGTCTCGCTTTGCGTGGATTGCTCGCGTATCAGCATCCCGGCGATGGCGGCGTTTCGTTTTCCGGATTCCAGCGCTGGATTTATTATCCAACCTGGACACGTCTTGATCCGCTTGTGTTTGGAGTTGGTCTGGCCGCGATTGAGAAGTTCCGTCCCGGCTGGTGGTGCCACTTAATGAACTGGGCGCTTTGGCTGTGGCTCCCTGGTTTGGTTGCGATCGTTTGTGGCCTCTGGCTCGGGGAAGGAGAAGTGCTCACGATCACCGCCTGTATCTGGCAATTTCCCCTCATCGCATTCGGCCTGGCGGCATTTCTGGTTTGCGCCGTAAGTCCGCGGCTCCCGCTCGAGCGCATCGCCGTTCCCGGCGCCGCTTTCCTGGCCAGCATTGCCTACAGCGTTTATTTGAGCCACAAACTTCTTATCCATTTCGCGCTTCAACTCTGCGCTCGTTACCAAATCGCCCTCACCTCGCTCCCCGCGCTCCTCCTTGTTCACCTATTAATCTATCTCGCCGGTGCCATTCTTTTCCTCGCGGTCGAGCGGCCTTTTCTCCTGCTCCGCCGGCGGGTCGCTCGTTGAATGGTGGCGCCGCTCTTTACCGGCACCGCGATTTTTTTGAAGAAAAAACGTGCTCAATTCTCCCCGGTGGCGTTATCAATAAAGCGTGCAGCGCAAACCAACCAATCCGCGCAAACTAAAGACCACGGCCGGCCCAATCAGCCAGTTCATCGATCAACATTATCGCCACTTTAACGCCGCCGTTTTAAAAGACGCCGCCGACGCCTACATCGCGCATTTGCGCAAGCGCCGAAAAATGATGGTCACTCTCGCCGGCGCCATGAGCACGGCCGAGCTCGGCGTTTCTCTCGCGGAAATGATTCGACGCGACAAAGTCCACGCCATTACCTGCACCGGCGCAAACCTGGAGGAAGATTTGTTCAACCTTGTCGCGCGCAGCCAATACGAACGCATCCCGAACTACCGCGAGCTAAGTCCGCAGGCGGAAGAAAAGCTGCTTCAGCGCCATCTCAACCGCGTCACCGATACCTGCATTCCCGAGGAATACGCTATTCGCAAAATCGAGAAAGCCGTTATTCAACAATGGCGTAGCGCGGAAAAAAAGAAGGAACGTTATTTCCCGCACGAGTTTCTCTATCAAATCTTAAAAGATCATCGGTTGAAGAAATTTTACGAGATCGATCCGAAAGATAGCTGGATGATGGCGGCGGCCGAGCGCGATCTTCCGATCATCGTCCCCGGTTGGGAAGATTCCACTTTGGGTAATATCTACGCCGCGCGTAATCTCACCCTCGAGCTACGCAATTTCCAAACCGTCCGTTCCGGCATCGAATACATGATGGAGTTGGCCGACTGGTATCGCGCCGTTACCAAAAAATCGACCGTTGGCTTTTTCCAAATTGGCGGCGGCATCGCCGGCGATTTCCCCATTTGTGTGGTGCCAATGCTCAACCAGGATGTGAAAGATGCGGACGTGCCGGAATGGAGTTACTTCTGCCAGATCAGCGATTCCACCACCAGCTTCGGTTCCTACTCCGGCGCGGTTCCGAACGAGAAAATCACCTGGGGCAAACTGCGCGCAACTACTCCGCGTTACATCATCGAATCGGATGCGACCATTGTCGCTCCGCTGATCTTCGCCAAGGTCCTGGGCTGGTAGCAAGGAGGTCTGGTCTCTTGATTAAAGGCAGCGAAAAGCGTGTGGCAGATCATCCGATCGGGCGGCTTTTTCTCGACCGCTGGTCTCCCCGGGCGATGAGTGGCGAGCAAATTCCCGAAGAAGAACTCATGCGACTATTCGAGGCCGCGCGCTGGGCGCCCTCTTCTTTCAATGCTCAACAATGGCGCGCCCTTTATGCTCGACGCGAGACCGAGTATTGGCCTGCCTTTCTCGGTTTGCTGAACGAGGGAAATAAAGTTTGGGCAAAAAACGCCGCCGTTCTCGCGGTCTTCATCGCTCGCCGGAATTTCGAATATAACAATAAACCCTCCATCACCCATTCCTACGATTGCGGCGCCGCCTGGCTCAGTTTTGCTCTGCAAGGATTTCAGCTCCGCTATGTCGTCCACGGCATGCAGGGATTCGATTACGACCGCGCCCGCATCGAACTAAACATTTCAGACGAATTCCAGATCGAAGCCATGGCAGCAATCGGAAAACCGGGCGACGCCTCGTTGCTTCCGCAAAAGTTGCGAAGCAACGAGAGTCCAAGCGAGCGCCGCAAACTGAGCGCGAGTATTTGCGAAGGTCCTTGGCTGGTAAACAGCTAGCAATTTCAGCGCTTATTCTCACCGAGTCTTTACTCCTAATCCTAATCATAATTCTAATCGGCCCTGATTAATTGCCGAGAGCCTCCACGCATTAACCTTTCGTAGTCTTCGGCAACGCGTCGAGAAAACGTTCCAGTAAACCATCGAATCGCTCCGGTTGGTCCAGAAAAACCGCGTGCGCCGCGTCCTCGATCTTCTCAAAACGCGCGCCGGGAATTTCCCCGGCAATCTTTTTCTGGCGCTCCAGTTCTTCCGATTTTGCCGAGGCGATGATCAGGGTCGGACACGCAATCTTTTTCAAAGCCGGCAGACGATTCACTCCAAACATGTCCGCCACCAGCATCGATAGCCCGATGCTTGCCGGCGTTTTCATTCCGGTCGTAACCAGACGATCGATCGTGCCCGCCGGCTGCGGTTTGCTCGCAATCGCGCTCCACATTCCTTGCAAAAATTCGGCTGGGTGCGCCTAGTAAACAGCGAACATTTTGAACTGCGCCGCAGTTTCTGTCGCACGCTCTGCCATTCCATCCGCGCCATCAGAAACCGCGGCATCCACCAGCACGATGCCGGCGAGCTCCTGTGTCCCGTGACGTTCCACATAGGCCGCCACATCCTGCACTCCCTGCGACCAACCAATGAGCACTGGCCGCCGCGCCTGCAGGCGTTCCAGCAGACGGTCCAAATCCTGCGCTCGCACTTCCCGGGGTGTTGCCGCTCATGGCCTTGGTCGAATCGCCTTGCGAGCGCGGATCGAACGAAATCACGCGATGCGACGATCCAAAATGTTTCAGCTGCTGTTGCCAGACATCGGCGGCCGCGCTCCAACCGGGAATAAAAACCAGCGCCGGTTCGGCTTCGCTCTTCCCGCTCTCGACCACGTGCAAAGAAACACCATTCGCTACTTCCTCCGACCGAGCACTCAGGCCCGACTCCTGGGCGTGCGCAGAGCTACCTGCAATAACAGCAAAGACGACCGCGCCCAGCCAGAAAAAGCGTCTTGGCATAAAGACGAATTTTGCGCAGTACTCGAGCGTCGGCAAACTTTTCGAAGGCGGATTCCGCGGCACCCAATGCGCGCCACGGTCCCCATTTCTCCTCCAACCGTAGTAGTACCCGTAAGGCTCTTCTGTGTTTACTTTGCCCTACGACGAAATTACAAATCGATTGCCTTCGCTATCCTTAAACAAGGCGTAGGTGCCCCACGGTTGTTTCTGAGGCGACCCTTCAAACTCTACGCCGCGTTTTGTTAGCTCGGCATATGTCTTATCGATATCATCGCAGGCGTAGGACACGTTCATCATCGTCCCGATCCGTTTTTCCTCGCCCTCCGCAGTGAAAAGCACGACCCGGGTTTCCGCTTTCGGAACGCGCAATTCAATCCAACGCTGCTTCTGGTCAAACGGCTGGTCGGTAATGATGGTGAAGCCGAGTTTTTCGGTGTAAAAATCGAGCGCCCGGTTCTGATCTGCCACGGGAATACTAATGAACTTGATTTTTTTGATCATGGTGGCTCAGGGTAGGTTCGAGTGCGTAGTGGCGTCGAGTTAAGATCCACTTTCGATCGCACAAACTGTTGTCCGTTTATCGGTATAGATGATATTAGTTGAGTATATTTAACTCATGCCACGTTTTCACGAATCGATTCCAGTCGATGATTACGTTATCGATGTCCTGTTACGCGATATCGTTGGGCACGACCGCCAGCCAGCCGCTTATCTCACTTATCTCTATCTTTATGGGCAGGCGGCGCGCAATCGGTGGCGGCCGGTGAAGGCTAGTCTTCGTGACTTGGCCGACGCTACCGGACTTTCCAAAAGCGCCGCCCAAACTTCGCTCGAAAACTTGCGGCGGCGTGAACTCATCTCCACCATGCGCCATCACGCCACTGCCACCCCGTTGCATCGCGTCCTCCGCCACTGGCGAAAATAGATCATTCCCGTCGCGTGGCACGGCCGTTGCTATAAAAGAACCCACAGCTCGGAAGTCACAAAAAACGCATTCAAAAGTAACTGTAGAGTTCCGAAAGCTTGTAAGGCGTGGTCAGAAATGATCACGCCTTTTTTCTTCGACGGAACGGCGCCACCGCCGGCGAGCATGCGTGCGGTCCGCCAAAAAACTGAGACGACATTGCCGGGCGTCGCTGCTATGATCCGTCAAATCGAACCCAATTGGAGAACATAATTACCCATGCGCTGTCTTAACTGTAATACCGAAATGGTTAACTATGATGTGACCACGAAGAAGGCGGAATTATCTTACGATCTCTGTGAGAATTGCGGCAGCCTTTGGCTGGACGCAGGCGAGCTCGACAAAATCGCCTTCCAGGTCTCGGGAAGCATCGAATACTGTTCCGACGAAGAAGACGCCACGCCGGAGCCGAAAAAGAAATGTCCGCGCTGCGACGATGCCGAATTAGCCCGCGTAAAATTTCTCGGCGATACTGATATTGTCCTGCATCATTGCCGGAATTGCGGGGGCTTCTGGCTCGATGGCGGCGAACTGAATCTGATTGATCGCGAGCTGGCCCGCATCATGCCGGTAAGCGGTCATGGTTTTTCAGATTTCGTTAACAACACCCATCTCCCATTTTGGTATAAGCGGGTGAAACGCCCGAGTAGCGAGACCGATTTCAAAGTGGCAGTCGCTCCTGTTCCGGGCGCAAAAAAAGAAGGCGTGACCCACTGGAAATGTCCGGCCGACGGCGCCACGCTTGATTCCTACGCACTAGGCCGTTTGAAATTTGGAAGCTACCCGACCTGCCACGGCATGTGGCTGGAGAAAGACGAACTTCGCAAGCTCAAGAACAAGGTAAATGGTGGCCAACTACATTGGCTCAACCGCGAAGTAGATAACATCGAGAAGACCAGTGTCATCGCCACTTCGCGTGCTTGTCCGCGATGCCCGGCCAGCAAACTGCACTCGGTTATTTTTGGTCATTCGCAGGTAGTGATCGATTGGTGCCCGAGCTGTCATGGAGTTTGGCTGGATCGCGATGAGTTCGACTCCATTTCAACCTACCTGAGTGAGGAAGCAGCCAATGCTACGCCGCAGGAAGTAGCTCAGGAGCTTCGCCAGGACCTGAAGAATGCCGTTACCGGCGAAGGGCCAGAAAGTAGAGCGGCCGACCTGGAGGATGCCGCTCTGGCAACGGAAGCATGGGCAAACGCCGTTATTTACGAACACCCCAGTCTCTTTGGGTTGATGAACGCCGCTGCCAGCGCCGGCAAAAGTATCGGAATGGATTAACGATCCCGGCCACCTTCTCCGGAACTCTTCGTCAAAGAAACTCCGATTGACTTCATTTTTTTGACCTACTGCGCTAGTCGTTTTCCGGTTCTAACTTAAACTTGGGTTGTGCCTCTCCTGGTATTAGCGCTGCTACTTTTTGTCATCCTGGCTTTTGCCAGCGTCATCCTTCTTTCTTTTGTTCTGCGTTACCGCGCCGGCACTGCGCGCCGGCCGGGGCGCCGGTGGGTTGCCACCTTTACCATGTGGATGACCGTCCTGTCCGCGATCTTTTTCCTCATTTTCGCCGCTGCGCTTTCTTTCTGGATGCCGGAGGCGTTCAAGATCGCTTTCTCCGGTCTGCTCTTCGGCTGTCTGGTAGGTTTACTTGGATTGGCGCTGACGCGATGGGAAATGGGTGCGGACGGAATGTTTTATACTCCAAATCGCTGGCTCGCTCTTTTTGTTACGCTCGCGCTTGTTACTCGCGTGATCTACGGTTGGTGGCGAAGCTTCCATCCCGCCGTTCCATCACCCGGTTCGTTCTGGATTCTAACTGCCTCGGGCAAACAACTATCGCTCGCAATTGGCGCCGGGATGATCGGTTACTACCTTGTTTACAACATCGGAGTTCGCTTCCGCCTGGCCTATTACGCCAAAACGATCAGGCAGTAGCTAGGCGCTTCTTAAACCCCGCACCGCCCGCCCAATAGCGGCAAAACAGATAGTCTGCCAACGATATCCGCAATCGTGCCGGAAAACGATACCAGCGCGAAACGTTAGTGCTCCAGTTCTTCCCGATAAGGTTGATGCCGTCGATAAAGGATTAGTCGCTTTTCTACTTCTGCATGCCATTCTTCGCCTTCTTCAGGCAGGTTGCGCGCCTGTTGTTGGTAACGGATCGCTTTCTCGAAATCTCCTAGCTCGGCGTAGGCAGCCGCCAGAGTGTCGAGCTCGTAAGAGCGGTGGCAGCCGCTTCTCTTGCAATCCTTTTCCGCCAGCGCGACCGCTTCCGCTCCATCCCGGTAGTGCGCATCCGGGCAAGTTGCCAGTAGCCAGGCTAGCGATCTGACTTCGGTTTGGTGCTTCCCCTCGGGCGCAGTCGCAGCCTGTTTATAGTCGGCTAATGCCGGCGCATACTCGCCCGCCCGAAAGTAGGTGCGCGCGCGTTCCAGGTATGCACCTCTCTCTTTGGTAATCTTCATTAGTTCGCTGAAGTCGGCGATCGCATGCTGGTAGTCGTGGACATTGCGATAGGCGGCGCCGCGCTCAAGTAGAGCGTCTTCATTCCGTGGATTGAGCCGCAGGATTTCATCGAGGTCGGCTACTTTTTCGCCAGGTCGTCTGGCGTAGCCGTAGAGATGTGATCTGGAAAACCGGTAATCGACAACCCTCGGCGCCAACCGAATCGCTTCGTTCATCTCAACCAGCGCTTTGGCATACTCCTTTGACTGGAAGTAAAGATAAGCGCGCTCGTCGTAGGGGCGCGGATCGCGCGGCCTCAACTTGATTGCTTGTTCAAAGCCCGAGAAGGCGCCGTTGCGATCGTTTAAATTTCTCGAAGCAAGGCCAGATTCGATGTAGGCGGCCTCGAAGTTAGGAATGCAGCGAATAGCTTCCCGAAAATCGGTCCGCGCCTGTTCATACTTATGCTGCTGCGAATAAATCAGCCCGCGTTGAAACAGGGCATCGGCACGATTCGGATCGAGACCTATCGCGTGGCTATAATCCGCCAACGCCGAATTTTCCTGTTCATTTTGCGCGTAGGCAATGCCGCGGTTCGCCCAGGCTTCAATCAAGCCCGGCTCTAACCGCAATGCTTCAGAGTAATCCCGGATCGCCTCCGGCCGGCGTTGCAAGCTAAGAAAGCAAAAAGCGCGATTGTCGAGCACCTGGGCTCGCCAATGGGAATCGAGTGGCTTGGTAAGCGCGAAGTCGAATTCTTTGATCGCGGCTTGAAATAGCAAAGCCCTTCCAAACAACTGTCCTTTCCAGAAGGCCTTCTTGCCGACCTCCTGCTCCCGGAACTGGTGATGAGCGAAGCAAAACGCGCTCACCGCGGCGAAACAGAGCGTCATCGCCACCACCACCACGATTTTGGTTCGCCGCTTCAAATGATTACTCGTGTTTTTAACAGCGAATTAAGTATCCGTCGAGTCACGCTGCAGTCGATTCGCCGAGGCCGCGCGAAAGACAGAAAGTGTTTTCGCCTGGCTAAAACCAGCGCCGAACCGAACGTTTAAGCTCCAGGTATTGTTCACCGAACTTACCTTCCAGATAACGTTCTTCGGGGAGTATCACACCGAAGTGGAAGATGATTGCCAGTGGCGCCACGAATAAAAATGTGATCCAATCATTGAGCAGAAATCCGAGCCCGCCCTGCAGCAGACAAAGCGAGAGATACATCGGGTTACGCGTGAAACGATAAGGTCCATTACGCACAATCGTCAGCGCCGGCTGGGAGGGATCGACGTTTGTTCCCGCCGAGTGCATCGCACCCCGCGCCCGCGCCACCAGAAAAAATCCGGCCAAAATGCACGCTACCCCAGGCACAAGCCCTATTCGATGCGGCAACATTCGCGCCCCGAAAACGAAAAAATGAATCAGCATGCTCGCGACCATTCCGAGCAACCAGAGCAGCGGCGGAAAGATAATGATCCTGGGTCGATCGTCCGCGGCCGAATCCATCGATCCGATCTATCAGCGCCAAGAATAATTGCAATTATCTCGACCCTGTGCTGCCGTTTCGACGCGCCCATATTCTGGGTTTCGTCCTTTGAAATCATGATGCTCTTTTTAGTATGCTTTGACGCATGAGAACGACCATTTCCATCAGCGACACACTTTTGGAAAAAGCGAAGAAGGTTTCGCGCGAGCGCCATTGCAGCCTGCGGGAAGTGATTGAAGATGCTCTCAGAGCTGCCTTCGCCACAGGGCACAAGGCGAATCGCCCCAAGAGAGAGCGATCGTTAAAGACCTTTAAAGGCTCGGGCCTTCAGCCCGGGATCGATCTTAGCTCCTCAGCGGCACTTCTCGATGTGATGGAGTCGCGATGATTCTGCTGGACGTCAATATTCTCGTCCACACGCATCGTCAGGACGCGGATCGACACCGAGCAATCAAGGTCTGGCTTAAGCGGCTCTGCGGGAGCCGCCCGGCGTAGCGGTTTCGGAACTGGCTCTGAGCGGTTGCCTGCGCATCATTACACACCCAAAAATTTTCAAGGAGCCGACGCCGCAGTCACAGGCTCTTGAGTTTCTCGAAGACTTCCGGGGCCGGGAACAGGTGCATCTTCTGGCACCGGGAGCGGGCCATTGGAGAATTTTTGTCGATCTCTGCCGCGCAGGCGACGCGCGCGGCAATCTTGTGCCAGATGCTTTTCATGCCGCGCTGGCGATCGAGCTCGGTTGCGAATGGGTTACTCTCGACCGCGGCTTTGGCCGTTTTCCCGGGCTGAAGTGGCGACATCCGCTGGACTAGAGGCTGTGTCGGGCACCTTCCCTGTTTCTTCAGTCGATCGAATCAAGCGAGCAAAGAAATTCTTCGCAGCCCTGCCATCACGCCTCGCGCCCGCGACGCGATTTACCAGCGCCAAAACTAATTGCAATACGTCCGACTTTCCACTGAACCGGCGCGACCGAAGCGAATCGAGCTAATCTGTAAGCGAACTTTCCCATCCTGATATCCGGCCGCCGACATCTGATCCCGCGTGGCAAACGCCAGTTAGCCCAGGATCGCATCAACCGCCGCGCTAACATGAATCCTGGTTGTATCGAGAAATAACATCCCTTCCGGTTCGGCGCCGCGAAGCAGCAGCGGCAGCTCGGTGCCGGCGAGGATAGTTGCCTCGATGCGTTCCTCCTCCCCCATCCGCTCGATGGTGCGAATGATGGCGTCGCGAGTCTGCGGTAGAAATTCATTCTTCAGCAGCTCGCCAATGTATTTTTCATGAATGAAAGCCTGCTCATCAGCACGCGGCGTAACCAGCTCGAGGCCGGCGCGGCCAAAAGTCTCAGGGTAAAACCGCGCCCGCATGGTAAAACCGGTGCCGAGCAAGCCGAGGCGTTTCACTCCCAACCCCCGCGCATGATCGCACGCCGCCTGCACGATGCTGATCATCGGAATCGGCGACCGTCGTTGGACTTCATCGAACACGAGATGCGGCGTGTTAGCGGCGAGCAATGCGATTTCGGCGCCGGCCCGCACGAGTCGCTCGATCGAAGCGGAAATATAATTGGTCAGGTTTGCGAGATCGTTCGCGTCCAGCATCGCGATGGCGCGGTTCACGTCGATGCTATCGATGATCAGATGCGGCGCGCTGCCGTCCGTTACGCGCGTCCGATATCCCTCGAGAATGAACCGGTAATACTCGATCGTCGATTCCGGTCCGATTCCGCCCACGATGCCGAGCGTCTTCATGGTAGAAAAGACGATGAATGTGGAATGAAGAATAGCGAGGAAAACTCAAGCCACGTAAGCCGATTGGACGCGCGTCGTTGCGCGTTCGACGTTCGGCATTCCAATGGCCGAGAATTCAACCGCAGTCATCGCGAGCGCGAACAATCTTTCCGTCAAGTACGGCACCCAGGTCGTGCTCGACGGCGCCACGATTGCCTTTACCGAAGGCGAACACATCGGGCTCGTTGGCCGCAATGGCTCGGGCAAATCGACATTCCTCCAGATCGCGGCGGGCGCGGCGCAAGCCGATGAAGGCAAATTCACGCGCCGGCGCGATCTTGTCACCGGTTACATGCCGCAAGTTTCTGGTCTCGACGATGCGACCACCGTCCATGCGAACATTCTCAGCAGCGCGCAGCGCATTCTCGATCTCATCAGCGAATACGAACGCGTCCCGGGCGATAGCCCGCTCAGCGCCACGCTCCTCGACCAAATCAGCGAAGCCGACGGTTGGAATTTGGAACACCGAATCAAGTCGCTCATCACGAATCTGCACGCGCCGGAATCCGATCGATTCGTGGGCACGCTTTCCGGCGGGGAAAAACGCCGTGTCGCGCTTTGCCGGGCGTTGCTCGCGCGTCCCGATTTTCTGATTCTCGACGAACCGACCAACCATCTCGATACCAGCTCGATCGAATGGCTGGAGGATTTTCTCGCGCGTTACGCCGGCACCTGTTTGTTCGTCACGCACGATCGCTATTTTCTCGATCGGGTGGCGACGCGGATCGTCGAGTTGTCGCGCGGCCAGTTTGTCAGCTACGACGGGAACTACACCGATTACCTGCTCGCGCGCGTGCAACGCAAATCCGTCGAGGAAATGCAGGAACATAAACGACAGAAGTTTTTGAAACGCGAACTGCAATGGGTGCGCCGCGCGCCCCGTGCGCGCCGGACGAAATCGGTCGACCGCGTGGAACGCTATTTCGAGGCGGCCGCGCAGGAAGCGCCGGAGGCGGAGCTCGACGTCGAACTCATTATTCCCACGCCGCCGAAGCTCGCGAATCGCATCATCGAATTGCGCGACGTGAGCGTGGAGCTGGGCGGCCGCACCTTGTTTCAGCACGTGAATCTCAACCTAGTCGCCGGGGAACGCCTCGGTGTGGTCGGCCGCAACGGACTCGGCAAATCCTCGCTCCTCAAAGTCATTCTGCAGGAACTGCCCGCCGCCAGCGGCGTAGTGGAGCTCGGCGCGCGGACCCAGATCAATTACGTCGATCAAAACCGGCTCCTTCTCGACGATGCGAAAACGGTTTGGGAAGAAGTCGGGAGCGGCGGAGAACATGTCACCCTCGGCGAACAAAGCATCACCTTGCGCGCTTATCTGCGCCGATTCCTTTTCAGCGAAGACCGCATCAACACCAAGATATCGCAGCTCAGCGGCGGCGAACGCAGCCGCGTGCTTCTCGCCAAAATCCTGAAGCGCGGCGGCAACGTCCTGATGCTCGACGAACCGACAAACGATCTCGATCTCGGAACGTTGCGCTTGCTCGAGGAAGCGCTCGTCGCCTTCGGCGGCTGCGTCATCGTGGTCAGTCATGATCGCTATTTCCTGAATCGCGTTTGCACCTCGATTCTCGCTTTCGAAGGCGAAGGCCGCGTGGCCTATTCCGTCGGGAACTACGATTACTACCTGGAAAAACGCGACGCATCTGGCCCGGCTCGCGAATCACACTCCGCGCCGGCCGCAGTCGCCGCCGAGCAAAAGAAAAGCAAAGAAAAGCCGAGAAAACTCAAATGGAAAGAAGAGCGCGAATGGGAATCGATGGAAGCGAACATCCTCTCCGCGGAAACCGAAGTATCAGATTTGGAAGCCACGTTTGCCGCCCCGGATTTTTACGCCAAACCGCGCGCGGAGATTTTCGATTTGGAAACTCAATTGAAAACTGCCCGAGACAAAGTCGCACACCTCTACGCCCGGTGGCATGAACTCGAGATCCTGCAGCGCGTCGTCTTAAGGTAATGCCTCAGTCTTCTTCGAACTCGAAGAATTCCGGAGCGACCTCGTAGAGTACGAGAGGCTGCTTAATCACTCCAATGCCATGATCAATCATTAGGTCGGTGATGGCTTCCCCATCCAACAGCATTATGCTGATCGCGCCTTGTCTGTAGGCCGCCTCGGCTGCGTCATTAGAGAACCGACTTGTTGTTAGGAAAACACCATGATCAAATTTACCCTGAAGAGCTCCTCGAAGACTATCTAGGGCCGGCCGCCCGATTGGTGTGTCGCTCCACCTCTTTGCCTGGAATGCTGATTTGATATTCACAGCACCCTGCTTGAAGTCGCCGAATCCATCGATGCCTCCATCACGTGTGCGATCCGTGACAACAACATTTCGGTAACCAAGTTGCTGTAGCAATTCCCTACAAAAATGCTCGAAGGCTCGCGGAGTTAGATTGCGCAATTCAGTCAATAGTCTGGCCTTGGTGTCGTCTCAGCTGCGGTTCGCAAGATCGCGCAAGGTAATTTCACTCTGCTGCGCTTCCGATGTAATTGTTGTAAGCCCAACATCTTCGCTGGCTGCTTCCGACTCTCGTTTCGCGGCAAGCATAAGACGCGCGGTTCCATAATGAGTGAGTTTCCACAGGCCTCGAGTGGAGCCGTCAATTTGCCCACCTTCAACAAGAGTTTGGCGTGCCCACTGCATTAAGTTCCACCATTTGCGAGCTGAAGGCTTACTTTCCATACGCCGCTCCTGGTCCTCAGCCGTCAATTGCGGAAAATACTTAGCGACTTCCGGATATATGTCTTTGGGGGCTGCAACTCCTCCGCAAGCATCCAACACTTTAGGAGAGGTAGCTCTACTTCACTTTGCTTTGGGTAGGACATTATTCGAGGATCGGCCCTTTGGCGGTTGGATCTTGTTCGACGAGGGAGTCGCGCCGTTTAATCCTGATTTGTAGAGAATCAGTTGTCGCTTAGCTACGTCGTGAGCTGTGTGCATGTTGACAGTGCGGCATTTAATTCCAGCCGCTCTGGCTTCTCGTTCGACAATCTCCGACCGATGATAAGTGATTATCATTGGTCCTTTGAAATCCTGGATCGCTTCAAACAGTTTTTCATAGTCGACGTTGTGGTGTCGGTATAGACGTAACCCTGCGCCCCGACCGCCGACGACATATGGCGGATCGACGAATGCAACGGTGTGCGGCGTCGAGCTGAATTTTCGCAAGAGCTTTAGGCCGTCGCCTTCTACAAACTGGATTTTATGCCGCAGGGCGTGAATGGCCTCAACTCGCGTGGCCAGCGTTTCAGGATACCAGCGGGAGTGAATTCCCTTTCCAGCTTCTCCATAGTTGAGGAATCCAGCACCCGGCGCCATGATGCCGCCGCGCGAAATACGATTTTGTAGTAAACAACGAAAGGCGCGGCTGAATCGATCATAACCGTTAGCGTTGAGTGTCTCGCGCGCGGATGCGTCAGTTAATTTGAAATTTCTAATCTTAGCTGCGAACGCACCGGCTTGGCCGTTTAGGATGACATTCCAAACGGCGGCGACATTGGGATCGAGTTCCGCCAGGACGATTGAATCAGCCAAATCAAGCTCAGCGATAGCGAGACCTACACTTGATCCACCGGCAAATGGCTCGATGAAATGCTTCGGCCGATAACCTAGGTTCCGTATCCAGTTGATGACTTTGAGTCGAAGTGCACTCTTGCCGCCCGGATACCGAAATGGGCTTAACGTCGAGGGTGCGGTAGCCGTTGCTGTCATTTTCGACCTCGTGCGACGTTTAGTTCATTCAACGCAATCCTCAATGCTTTATCGTGATTGAAGTGAATTTCACTGGCGCGGCGTTGCTCGTCGCTATCCGAAATCACAGCCTCGATAACTGCGTCCGGCGTGTTCTGAAGTTGGAAAGAATGTTGATAGCAATCCAAAACAACATCTCGAACATAGCGTTCTTTCGTCGCGATGCGCTCGTCGACTGAACGGCATTCTTGAATCAAACGTTTCAATTGCGAGTTCCCGGCATTGATTTCAATTGAAAGCAGCGCTTCGCCGCCGAGATCCGATTTTTCTCCCCAATAAGCGCATTCGGCAGGCGAAACATCTAGCGCTTCACTATATTTCTGTAGGAAGACACCGAAGTCTTGGATCAACGGTTCGCTCATGAGCTCGCTCAGAACCGCTTTGTCGTCGCCGGCTGGCGCGCAAAACACAATTCGCGTCTTGACCGCTTGGCGAACGGCCCGTTCCCGTGGCGCTGGTTTTGGTCGAACACCAATCACGAGTCGAGCTTCCAGAGTTCGGCCGTCAGCCGATTGGATACTGAGAATGAGATTTCCAGTCTCAGAGCGTTCTTCGATCTGCGCAGTTGCAACTTCCGGATTTTCGAGCGTAACCGATCCGTATCCGAGATCATTTACATCGGCGCGCCCCACAATGGAAATTCGTTCGCCGAATTCACCGGAGCATTCGAGGCGCCCAAAGAATCGCGGGTTGTCGCCGTGAAATGAATACTTCGGCGGACGGGCGTCGCTTTTGAACTTGGCCAGAACGCGCGTGCCTTCCGCAACAAAGAGCGGGGGTGTAGTGACAAAATCTAGAATTGTCGGCGGATCATTCGGCGGTATTTCGGGACGCGGTTGTCTAACACCCCCTCCGCCCTCGCCCGGCGATGCGCCACCTCCGCCGATGTCGGGGCCAGCTGTTGCGTCAGACAAAATTCGTGAAAGAAATTCAGACATTTTTCGGCTCAAGTCTTCACTCGACTGACGCGCTTTTTCGTCTTCTCGCCTTCGTTCCAACGCGATCAAGCCCTCGTCGCTTTGCAAAAGGCTGACGAGTCGCTCGCGAAGAGTTCGCGTAAACGCTGTTGTTTTTGGGGCTTCGCGAGAATTAGAGATAATTTCGCCGAGCGCTTCTTGCTCTAAGCGATCCAGTCTGACTTCAACGATTGTGCTGGATGCAAGTTCAGGAAGATTCGCATTCGTCAGCACGGTTCTAGTCATTTCCCCATGGTTTTGACCGTTGAGCGTCAGGAGAATGGAATGTCTCGGATCGACATAGTTGTTAACGGCACCAGTTTCCTTAAACACAAAAACGTAGACGCTAAACTCGCCATAGCTTTGACCTTCGACCGTAAGACGCTCTGACTTCTCGCCGGAGCGATATTCTACCACTTCCGGATCGGCTGACTGGTCGAGAATTCGATAGAGTGCGCCCTTAACAGTGCGTCGGCCGGTTTCAGTGTCGGTTCGGGCGAAGGCACCCCGGATTTCAAACGGCAGCGGATAAGAAAAGAACAAACGCGTAAGGCGGCCCCACGGGTTGGTCTGCTCAGGACCAGCAATGCGTTTGATCCATCCGCCGCGATTATATCCGAAGTGCCAGATCGATGTTCCGGGGAAAATCGTTGCAATTTCCGGGAAGTCCTCAACCGAGCCTACCAAAGGTAATTCATCGACACCACAGAACCATTTACGGATGACATCTTGTTTCGACTCCTGCTGCTCACGCTCTGGAAAGATTAACGTCCAGTAAAACTCACTTGAGCTTCCATTGAAGCGTGGCTGGGTGATAATTAGGCATGATTCGCAAAACGCGAGTGCGCTGCTGCCGCCGTGCCCGAACTGGCCAATCGCCTCGAACTCTTGCAGCTTTGCCTCGCTGTTGAGTGTGAGAATTGTTTCAGACATGCTTTGGCGCGACAGTCCGGTGCCGAAGTCGCGAACGAGCACAGAGACAAGACCGTCGCTTGGATTGTGCTTGCGAAAACGATGTTTCGACTCAGGGTTCTCCGGCCAAAACTCGATGATTGGTTTTGCAATCGACTGAATCCGCTGATCTTGGGGCGACCACTCACATTGATCTGGATTGAGACAAAAGAAACGTTGCGCGGCATTTCGTGGCGTAAAAGTACGATCGCTTCTTACGATCCCAGCAGCTAGCCGCCCGGCTGTTAAAGATGTATCGAATGCGTTAGCTAATCGTTCTGTTACGCCGCGGTCGCTTTCCGATGCGGCCTCGATCGAAGATTTTTGATTGACTCGGCCAAAGACGCGTTTGCCAAAAAGCGATGCGAGTGCTTCTTCTAATGCGCGCGCATTTTCAAGCAACGGGTGCGTGATTGCGGCACGAAGCGCGTCCTTCACTTACGCGTTTAATTGCGTGGCCATCGCTCAGCTTTGCATCAAGGGGGGGACGCCTGACCCGGTTTACGAGCCTACTTCATCCGGTCGAAAGTCTTTTGGAGAAGCTCCAGGAAGAAAGTAAGAATTAGGAAGGATGAATTAGGAAACACGACGGCGACCTCACTTCATGCGGTCAAAAGTTTTCTGAAGCAGTTGGAGATCACTGGCATTGCCAGTTTTTTCTCGACTACTTTCAATCCACTTTTTTTCCAGCGCGTTTTTCGTCGGACGATCGTTCTGATAAAAGACGCCGAAGACGCCGGGGAAGGGGAGTTGCGCAAGTTTGTAGGCGGCGAGCTCGTCGGTGACGTCGTGGCGCATTTCGTCCTCGGGCGTGTTGTCCCATTTCTTTTCCTGGACCACTTCGAAGCTGCCGCCTTTGCGCGGATCGGCCGGATCGAAGACGTCGGGATAAAATTCGACGCACTCGCTCAAGCATTCGATGACGGAGAAGCCCTGGTGATCGAACGCGCGCTCGATCATTTCCATCATGTGTTTGACCTGGGTGGCGTGGGTGCGCGCAATGAAGCTGGCCCCGGCCGAGATGAGTTGTTTCATCGGGTTGACCGGCATGTCGATGGCGCCGGTCGGGTCGGTCTTGGATTTGAAACCGATGGGCGACGTGGGCGAGGTCTGCTTTTTGGTCAGGCCATAGACGAAGTTGTCCATGATGAAATAGACGAGGTTGACGTTCTTGCGCGCGCCGTGATTGAGATGGTTGCCGCCGATGGAGAAACCGTCGCCGTCGCCGCCAAAGAGGAAGACGTGGAGGTCGGGCCGGGCCAGGCTGATGCCACTGGCGAGCGGGACGGCGCGGCCGTGGATGAAGTGCGCGCCGAAGCCGTTAACGAAATAGGGAAAACGCGAGGAGCAACCGATGCCGGCGAGAGTGACGATCTTCTCGTGCTCGAGCTGCCGTTTCTCGATGACTTTATAATAGGAAGCCAAAACGGCAAAATCCCCGCAGCCCGGACACCAGGTCGGATGATCGGCGGTGATCGCTTTTTTGGTGAGCTTCTCGCGTGGCGCTTCGGCCAGGAGCGCTGGCGGCTCGCCTGCTTTCGGAGCTGCGGTGATTGTTTCGCTCATTAGAAAACGCATACCACAGGACGCTGCGCTGCGCGAGGAGAAGCGAACTTCTTTGTTGTTCGTTCGACGCAACGGCGGCGGGCGATTTGGTTCAAATCATCGGCTGCGAATTTCGACGAAGTGTTCGTTGTGGTCGTCGGTCAGGGGGATGGTTTCTTCGCTCAGTGGGCGGCCATCGAGTGTGAGTTCGTTTGTGGCTAACGAGTCTTGAGCATGACGCGTGACCGTGATGTGATATACGGTTTGCCGATAGCGGTAGTGAATCTTGTAGCTCGGCCAGTTCGCCGGGAAACGGGGAGTGATCCGGAGCCGGGCGCCTTCGAGGTGGACGCCGAGAAGTGTTTCGGTGAGGAACCGATACATCCAGCCGGCCGAGCCTGTGTACCAAGTCCAACCGCCGCGGCCGATGTGGGGAACGACGGCGTAAATGTCCGCGGCGACAACGTAGGGCTCTACTTTGTAGGTCGCTATTTGCTCCGCCGTCGCGCCGTGATGGATCGGATTGAGCAATGCGAAAAGTTCCCACGCGCGATCGATTTCTCCTTCGAGCGCGAATGCCATGGCGGTCCAAATGGCGCCGTGAGTGTACTGGCCGCCGTTCTCGCGCACGCCCGGGATGTAGCCTTTGATGTAACCTGGATTAAGCGCGGATTTGTCGAAGGGTGGGGTGAAGAGCTCGATCAGTTTTGCGTCTCGGCGAACCAGGCGGGCGTTCACTGCTTCGAGCGCCTGGCGTGAGCGCGCGGGGTCGCCGGCGCGGCTGATGACGGACCAGCTTTGCGGCAGCGAATCGATCTGACATTCGGGATTCGTTTTCGATCCGAGCGGCTCGCCGTTGTCGAAGTAGGCGCGCCGATACCACTCGCCGTCCCACGCGTTGGTTTCGATATTTTTTTGCAATTTTTTCGCTTCCGCGAGGCAATGTTCGGCGAAGGTTGTGTCCTCTCTCGCCTGCGCCAGGGCGGCGAATTGCGTGAGCACGTCGTAGAGGAAAAAAGCGAGCCAGACACTTTCGCCGCGCCCTTCGTTTCCGACCTTGTTCATGCCGTCGTTCCAATCGCCGGAACCGATCAAGGGCAGGCCGTGCTCGCCGAATTTCAAGCCGTGCTCGATCGCGCGCACGCAGTGGTCGTAGAGCGTAGCCGATTCCTGCGAGCGGCTCGGCAGATCGTAATACGCTTCCTCTTCCGGCATGACCGGACGCCCTTCCAGAAAAGGAATCTGCTCATCGAGAACGCCGCGATCCGCGACGCAGTTGACGTAGCGACAGGTGACGTAGGCCAGCCACAAATAGTCGTCGGAAAAATGCGTGCGCACTCCGCGACCGGACGGCGGATGCCACCAATGTTGCACGTCGCCTTCGCGAAATTGGTGGGCTGCGGCGCGGAGCAGATGCTCGCGAGTCAGGGCCGGCTCGGCGTGCACCAGCGCCATCACATCCTGCAATTGATCGCGGAAACCGTATGCGCCGCCAGATTGGTAGAAGCCGGTCCGTCCCCAGAGCCGGCAGCCTAACGTTTGGTAGAGCAGCCAACCGTTGGCCATCGCATTGACCGCGGGATCGGGGGTATCGACGTTGACCGCGCCGAGGGTGCGATTCCAAAATTCGTGAACCGCCGCGAGCGCGACCCGGCTGGCATCGGTATTGCGAAAGCGCAGCACCAGATCGTGCACCTCGTTCATGCTTCGACCGACGCCGAGACGAAAACTGGTCTCGCGCTCGTGCCCATCTGCGAGATCGAAAACGACCTGCAACGCGCCGCACGGATCAAGCCCCGCGCCGGCTTTGCCGGAAAGTCGCGCTCGCTTGAGCGCCGCCGGTTGCGCGAGGTTTCCGTTGCGACCGAGAAATTCCTTGCGATCACCGGTGAGGGTGCGCGCCGGTTCGTTTACATCAAGGAAGACGATGCGATCGGGAAACTCGGTGTTGTAAAAATTGCGCGCGAGCAATGCGCCCGTCTTCAGGTCCACTTCGGTCTGGACATTGAGCAGCGTCTTGTGGCGCAGATCGCCCAGCACCCATTCGCAATAACCAGTGACGGATAAACGACGCGGGCCGCCGGAGATATTGCGCAACTTAAGATTCGTTAGTTTGACCGGCGCATCCATCGCGACATAGACCCATAGCTCGGAGACAATGCCGTGCTCGGTATGCTCGAAAACGGTGTAACCAAAACCGTGTCTGACGACATAAGGCGTCGCACCGCGCGCCGGCCCCGGCATGGGCGACCAGACTTGGCCGGTCTCTTCGTCGCGGATATAAAACGCTTCGCCGCTCGTGTCCTGGACGGGATCGTTATGCCACGGAGTGAGCCGGAATTCATGCGCGTTCTCAAACCAGGTGTAAGCGCTTCCGCTTTCCGAAACGACGGTGCCGAAGGAGGGATTCGCCAGCACATTGACCCACGGCGCGGGCGTCGCCTGGCCGGGCGATAACGTGCTGACGTACTCGTGACCATCGGGTGTGAAACCGCCGAGGCCGTTGCCAAAAATCAAATCGCGCGCGGGTGGCGGAGTGGACAATTCGGTTCGGGCGGGACGAGTTGGCGTCAACGCCGGCACCAATCGCTCGAGCACGCTCCGCTGTTCGAGTTGTTCGGCTAACGAGCCGTGGTCGTCATCGAGCACGACGCGCGCGGCCGCTTGCAAGAGGACGCGATCGTCATTTGGAATTTGTTCCAGCCGCCTAACGAAAATGCCGCCCGGTTTATCGAGCATTTGCGCTTCATTGCCGGAAGCGATCAGGGCCGTGATCTCGTCCTGCAAGTCCTGGCGGTAAACCGAAACGTCTTCGTTCAGAATCACCAGCTCGACCGCCAGGCCTTTCGCGCGCCAGTAGGAGTGCGCCTGCACGAGTTGTTGCACGATCTCGATTTTTTCCCGATCAGTGATGCGCAGCAAAACGAGCGGCGTGTCGCCCGAAATGCCGTAAGTCCATAGCCCGCTTTGCCCGCGGCGATTGTCGAGCAGGATGCCGGGCGTGGCGCGTCGGGCAGGGTCGGCAAAAATCAGCGCACCCGCGAGACGGGCGTAAAGCTGTGCTTCGGCTTCACTCGCGTTGAGCTGGCGCAACGTAACCTGGCTGTGGGTCCAGGCGAGATCAAACGCGCGATCGGCCATGCGGAAGTGCTGATATTTTTCCACCAACGCGTCGGCGGTTTCGCGCGTTTCGGCCGCGCCGATGACGAAATCGAGCACGGCGATTTCGTCCGGTTGCAGAGTGACCGTGCGACGCAACGAGATGATGGGATCGAGCACGGAGCCGGCGGTATTAGAGAGCGGCCCGATCTTTTGCATCGCAGCAGGACCAACGAGTGTCCCGCCACGGCCAACGAATCGCGCGCGATCGGTTTCGCACGAGATCTCGCCTTGCGTTCCGCCCTGGCCGACGAGCAGATGCAGCAGCCACGGTGGTTTTTCTTCCGCGGTGCGTGCGCGGCGAGTACAAAGAATCGCGGCCGCGGCGCTGACAAATTCGGTTTGGACAAACAGATTACTGAAAGCCGGGTGTGCTTCGTCCGCGCCTTGTGCGGCCAGCACCACTTCGGCGTAGCTGGTCAATTCAATCATGCGCACGCTTGCGGAATGATTCGTCAGGGTGATGCGCCGCATCTCGACGTCGTCCTCGGGCGAGACGCAGAGTTCGGTGTGCATCTCGAGGCCGTTCTGGCGCTCGCGAAATTCCGCCCGGGCCTGGGTGAAAATCGCTTCGTAATTTTTCGTCGCACGCAAGGTCGGTTGATGCGCGGCGGACCAGAAATCTCCCGTCCTCACATCACGCAGGTAAATAAACGCGCCCCAGCAATCGCGAGTCGCATCCTCGCGCCAGCGCGTGACCGCGAGATCGCGCCAGCGACTGTAACCGCCGCCCGCATTGCTAATCGCGACATGGTAGCGGCCGTTGGAAAGCAGATGGATCTCCGGCGTGCGCGTGGTCGGCCCTTTGAAAACGCGCATGACGTCTTCGCCTTCGGCGAAACGCGGGCGCATTTCTTCCAGCTCGAGGTCTTCAGGCAACACGCTCGCTTCGGTTTTCGGCAGCCGCTCCTGCAACAATAACTCGGCGGCCTTGAGCAAGGGACGCGAGATGAAACGGCGCTGCATCGGCCGCTCGCGCAGGAACGAAAGAAGCGAAAGCAGACTCATCCCCTGATGATGAGCCATGTAGGATTTGACGGTGGCGCTCGATTCGTTAGGCGGAAGACGCGAGGGCGTGTAATCGACCGCTTCGAAAAATCCGTAGGCGCCTTCGCGTCCTTCATGGGCAAGGCGCTGCAAATTTTCGCAGGCCGGCCGCGGCGCGACCATCAACGCCATCACAGTGGCATAAGGCGCGATGACCAGATCTTCCGCCAGCCCGCGCTTCAATCCCAGACCCGGCACACCAAAGGCGCGGTATTGATAATTCGAATGCACGTCGGTTTGATTGAAACCCGATTCCGAAATGCCCCAGGCGACATCGCGCGAATTGCCGTATTCGATTTGCAGACGGACGGCCGCTTCGCAGGCGCGATCGAGCAGCGTGCCGTCGTAGCCGGGCATAACCAGGAGCGGCATCAAATATTCGAACATCGAGCCGCTCCACGAGACCAGGACCGGCTCGCCGCGCGGCGCAACCAGGAGCCGGCCTAACGAGAACCAGTGCTCCTGCGGCACCTGGCCCTGCGCGATGGCGACATAACTGCAAAGCCGCGCTTCCGAAGCTAACAGATCGTAGAAACTGAGGTCGCGCCGGCCTTCGCTGGCATTGAAACCGATCGCGAAAAGTTCGCGAGCGGGATCGAAGAGAAAAGTGAAATCCATCCCGGCCAATTCTTCACATTGACTGGCGAGCGTTTCTAAAGTGCGAATGCGTTCGCGCGCGCGCTGGCTGGCTTCGCCCGCGCCGTTGGACGATGAATCAAGAAGCGAAATTTCTCGCAGAGTTGGATTGCCATCGAGGTGATTGAGTGAAGGAAGAAAAAGATTCAGCTCCGCCAAATGTTCCTCGCACTCGCGCTCGAAAATCTGCGCCCATGTTTTCAGTTCTCCGTCCGGAACCGAAATTTTTTTCGCTTCTTCGGCGGCGCCTCGCAAGAGCTCGACCGCCGCGCGCAATGTCGCCGGCGCTTTCTTCAGTTCCGTGTCGAGCTGCGCAAGGAGTGTGTTGTCGCCCGCCATTTCCTTCAAAATCCCGAGCGCGTCGCACATTCCCGCAAAAATTTGTGGATCGAGAATTTTCTCATCGGCCAGGCAGCGCAGACCAGACGCGAGAGTAAGAAGATGGCCGGCAAGGTTGCCGCTATCGACGCTCGAAACATAAAGCGGCAGGAGCGGCCGTAGCGTGCGCGTCTCATACCAATTATAGAAATGGCCGCGGTGCCGTTCGAGTCGAAGCAGAGTGGCGATGGTCGCCTGGGTGCGATCGAGCAATCGGCCTAACGAGATATAGCCGAAGTCGCGCGCGGCCAGATTGGCCAGGAGTGCGAGGCCGATGTTGGTCGGCGAAGTGCGCGCGGCGACACCGGTGAACGGGACTTCCTGGAAATTATCCGGCGGTAGCCAGTTCTCCTCCGCCGTCATGAAGGTCTCAAAGAAATGCCAGGTTTTGCGCGCGATGCGACGAAGAAAAAATACCTGCTCCGCGCTCAGACCCGATTGCGCCGGCGCAAGTGGCTGGCTGAGCCACCAGGCGATCCAGGGCGCGGCCAGCCAGAGAAGGAAAAAAGGCAGAGCGAACGGCAGCGAGGCAGGTGTTGTTAGCGCGAGGAGAATTCCGCCAGCGAGCGCGAGTGCCGGCCCAAACCACATCGCGGCGTAGGAACCGGCGAGATCGGTCCGCGCGGTGCGCGCCACGTCGCTCGAAGTTCGCCATTCCAAAAGACGCCGCCGCGTCAAGAACATGCGCACGAGCGTGCGGCCGATCGCATCCAGACTAACGAGGGCGTCGTTAGGCAAAAAGGCCAGAGTGAGCGCGCTTTGAGTGAGCGTGCGGCCAAGCGTATCGCGCAGAGCACGCAGATGCATCGACCACTGAATCGCTTCCGGTTTACGCAATGCTTCGACCATGAGCGAAAGCAATCCTGGTAGCGCGACAATGCCGAGGACGAGAACCGCGGCGAGCGCGCCAAATCGCGGCACGAACAACCAGCTGCCGAGCAAGAAAAGCAACAGCGCGATCGGCACCAGGCTGCGCCGCAAATTGTCGAAAATCTTCCACCACGAAAGAGCAGAGATGGGATTAGCAATGCGCGACGTCTCCGCGCCGCGGACGCGCGGAAACAACCACGGCATGATTTGCCAGTCGCCCCGGATCCAGCGATGGCGCCTAACGACATCCAGTTCGTAACGCGACGGATATTCCTCGTAAAATTTTACATCGCTGACCAGGCCGCAGCGGGCGTAAACTGATTCGAGCAAATCGTGGCTCAGAATTTTGTTTTCCGGAAAACGCCCTGCGAGCGCGCGCTCGAAGGCGTCGACCTCGTAGATGCCTTTGCCGATGAACGAGCCTTCCTGGAAAAGATCCTGATACACGTCCGAGACCGAGCGCGTGTAAGGATCAATCCCGACTTCGCCGGCATTCAGCCTAACGAATCGTGAGCGGCCCGCGCCCGGCAGACTCATCTCCACCCGCGGTTGTAAAAGGCTGTAGCCTTCGGTGACAATGCCGCGCGCGGAATCGAATCGCGGCCGGTTCAACGGATGCGCCATCGTGCCGACGAGCTGCCGCGCTGATTCCCGCGGCAACTGCGTGTCGCCATCGAGCGTGATGACGTACTTGATCGAGGGCAGGATGGATGTTTCGCCGACGACGGCCGAAAAACATTCGGCGCAATTGCCGCGCAGAAAGGCGTTGAACTCCATCAGCTTTCCGCGCTTTCGCTCGCGGCCCATCCAGATGTGCTCGCTTTCGTTCCAGCGACGCGGTCGATGAAAAAGAAAAAACAAATCATTCCGGCCGGGGGCATATTTGCGATTAAGCGACCCGACGCCGTTGCGCGCACGCTCCAGGAGCGCTTCATCCGCGGACGTGTCTTCGCTCGCGGCGTCTTCCCAATCGGTCAGGAGCGCGAAATGCAAATGGGGATCGCGATTGGCCAAATGATGAATCTCGATCGTCTCGAGCAGATCATCGACGCCTTCGACACTGCCGAGGAGGGTCGGGATGACGACTATCGCGCTGCTCTCCGGAGTGATGCCGTCGGAGTAATCGAGACGCGCCAGAAGCTGTGGCCTGACAAGAAGTGTGGTGAGCCAATTCAAGAGCGCGACCGCCAATTGGCTCACACCGAGCAGGAAAATGAACGTGCCGAAAATTAACTGCCAGCCCGCGAGCCCGACCGCCTGCGCCTCGCGAAAAAATCCAAACGTTGCCAGCAGCGTGATCAGGAAAATTCCACCGGCATAAAACGCGAGCGGAAAACGCAGAATGGCCCGTTCCGCGAAATGTTTCCACGTCCAGCGCACATTGATCGCGCGCTCGAGCGTCCGCCGGCCTTTGTCGATCAGGAAAAAACCGACATGCGCACTGCGGTCATCGCGTCCTTTTTCGCGCGCTCTTTCTTCCGCCAGTTCAACCGCTTTGCGCGCCACTTCCGTTTCCGAAAACGTACCTCGCCGCGCGAAGATCTCGACCACGTGGCGATAGCAATCGCGCGTCGCGAAATCCATGTCCGCGTAAACATCCGCCGGCTCGCCGCGCAATGTTTGTTCGACCACGCTTAAGGTTTCGACGAATTCCTTCCAATCGATCGCGCTCAACAAACGCAGGCTGGTAATGCTGTGGCTGACTGAGACCTGATCCGACGCCTGGCTTTGATTTTCCTGATGGATCAGTTGCTCGACCGACAACCCCTCCTCAATCACGCGTTGTTCGAGCCAGCCTCGCGCGATGTGCAACACCGGATTCAAACGCGAAAGGCGATGGCAAAATTCCGCTACGAAGGAACTCGAGTACGGCACGTCGGCCCGCGCCATGTCCGCGACCACGATGACGAGCTGCGACGGATTGGTTTCCGCTTTTTCCTGCAAACGTTCCACCCACGCGTTGGCGAGATCGCGATCGCGCCGCGCGCTCGTCAGACCGGTCGTGACGCGCGCCAGGTTCTCGATCAAGGCCAGCCGCAGCATGATCGGCACGGCCCAAAGCTCGCCCAGTTTCAAAACTGCAACGCGCTGGTAGGCGGCGACAAAAGCAGTCAGCGATTGCGTATCGACCTGTGCATCAACATGCGAAATTAATTCCGTGACGAGATCGTAAACGCGCAAGAAACCGGCCGACGGACCACTCGTCAGGCGCGGTAGTTCGCGGCTGTAAGCGCGCGGGAGATGGCGGCGGGCGAGCTGGATCTGTTCTTCGATCAGGTAAAAATTATCGAGCAACCATTCGGCTGCGGGAGTGACGCGCCGGGTTTCGTCCACCGCGAGAGTGGCGCGATTGAAAGCGCGCAAGACTCGCTCGTTACGCTCCAAACGATTGAGCAGCCGGTTGGAAGCGCCGCCGGTAACGACGCGATGCCGAGCCGCGAGTGCCTCGGCATGGCGCGCCAGTTGGTCCACGCCGAAAAGCTCTGCGCGTAAGGGCAACTCGCGCGCGCGCTGCGGGAGCGATTTACCCCGGTTATTTCCAATACGCAGCGACCTGGGCGGCATGCTGCTATGGTTCGCTGCTTACCACCGGTTACGCCAAAATATTTTTCCGGAGGCGCTCTTTTTTTCCCATGGCGGAACCTGGCGACAACGGCGCCGCCTCTCCGGTTTCATCTTAAACTTCCAACGGCGTGGTTGGATGTGTTTCCCGCGTCTCGTTAGAACCGGAGGCGGCGTTAGCGGCTTCCGCGCCTGGCATCGTAGGGGTGTTGTCGCCAGCGTGGTCAGCCGCGGGCGAGACTTTGGCTTCGGCGCGGTCTGTCGCAGCGGCGGTGCGCGCATCGCGTGGCAGGGACATTCCGCTTTGCCCATTGCGGCCGGAAAAATCCTGCCCTTCGAAGGTTCTTTCCAGGATTTCGCGAACGCGAAAGGTGAGACCGTCCGTCTTGGTGACACTTTCGATTTTTGGTTCGCAATAACGCGCCCGCAGAATCGTGGCCAGTTGACCGAAACCGTAAATGCCCTGGTCGTTCATCTCTACCACGACCACGCGTTTGAATTTCGCAAAAATCTTATCGAGGCCGTTCGGCAATGGATGAATGTGCCGGAGATGGAGCGCGCCGATTTTTTCGCCGCGTTCGCGCGCTTTTTTCGCCGCGTCATGGATTGGTCCGTAGGTCGAGCCCCAGCCTACGAGCAGTGTCTCACCCTCGGTATCGCCGTAAATTTCCGGCACCGGAAGTTCATCCGCCAGTTTCTGCAACTTCGCGCGGCGCTTGGCCGTCATCGCCATGTGCATTTTCGGGCTGCCAGTGGGGTGACCGAACTCATCGTGTTCCAGACCGGTGACGAGCGGATATTTTCCATCGAGCATGCGCGTTCCGGGCGGAACATGCTGGGTGATTTTCTCCAGGTCGTACGGTTTGAACCCGGCGGCGCGCGGAGTGAGATCGGGTTTCGGATCCTGCATCAGCTCGGCCAGATTCGGTTCGTCGAAGGCTTCGATGCGGGTGGCGAGCGAAGTGTCGCTCAAAATGAATACTGGCGTGCTATATTTGCGCGCGATGCGGGCGGCTTCTAACGAGATGTAGAAACAATCTTCCACCGTCGCCGCCGCGAGCACCACCCGCGGACTGTCGCCGTGGCCGCCGTAGATCGCCTGGTGTAAATCGCTTTGTTCGACGTTGGTCGGCAGGCCGGTGCTGGGGCCGCCACGTTGCACGTTAATGACGAGGAGCGGCATTTCCGCCATCGAGGCCCAGCCAATCGCTTCGGTTTTCAATGAAATTCCCGGGCCCGCGCTGCCGGTAACCGCGAGATAACCAGAAAGGGAAAAACCTAACGAGATCGAGACCGCCGCCAGCTCGTCCTCGGCCTGGACGAAAATGCCGCCGTATTTCGGAAATTCGCGGCGCAAAATTTCCATTACTGACGACC
>DAIOVO010000006.1:0-13513 GCA_036758965.1 Chthoniobacterales bacterium | reverse complement strand
GGATAACCGGCGCCGAAACGCACTCCGGCCGCGATGAGCCCGTAAGCGAGCGCCTGGTTGCCGTCCATCGTGATCTGGGCGCGCCCGCCCACTTTTTCGATTTTCTCGAATTGATATTGGTGGCTGAGAACCCTGCCGACGGGATAAGCGTAACCGGCGGTGAAAGCCATGATGGCGGTATTGACGATGCTCTCGTCTTTGCCGCCGAATTTTTCTTTGATGATCGCGACAAGCTTCTCGACATCGAGATGGAAAATTTTCGCGATCAAACCGAGGACGAAAATGTTCTTGCCCTTGTCCTTGGCCGTGCCGCCGAGCGCTTCCACGGTGAGGCCGGTAATCGGAACGCCGACATAGACGAAGCGCTTGTCATCGAGATTCGGCTCAACGTTGTCCGAGTCGTAGAGAAGCACACCGCCTTCGCGGAGAAAATCGATGTGGTCCTGGTAGCTGTGCTGATAAAACGCTACCAGAAAATCTGCCTCATCGCCCGCGGAAAGAACCTCGCCGGAACCGATGCGCACCTGAAAAATTGACGGCCCGCCCGAGATGGTGGCGGGAATTGTCATATAAGTCATGACGTCCTGATCGCTTCGCCCCGCCAGCCGCGCTAGAAACGCGCCCGCAGTTTGAATTCCATCCTGCGAATTGCCCGCGAGACGAATAACCGCGTCCTGAATATTTTCCGGACGTAAATCCGCGCGATCACCCCCTGCTGATTCGGCAGTGGACGGCGCTTCGCTATTGGGCGGAGAAGGATTCACGCAATTTTCACGGTAACAAAATCGCAGCGCGATTCCACCGCAAGATTGAGTTTTTGTAATCGCCGCAACCGGGTCACGGCTTGGGACCTTCGGGCGCATTCGCGTCGTCCACTGCTTTGGGCTCGAGTCCACGACGTTCGAGCAAAGGTCCCAAATAAGGATCGCGACCTACAAAGTTCTTGAACAACCCAAGCGCATCCGCCGAGCCGCCGCGCGAGAGCAGCATTTCTCGAAAACGATCGCCGTTCTCGCGTTTCAAACCGCCATGTTGCTTGATCCACTCGACCGTATCGGCATCCAGCTCTTCGCTCCAAATATACGAGTAGTAACCGGCGGAGTATCCTCCGGCGAAAGCGTGAGAAAAGTAAGTGCTCCGGTAGCGGGGCGGCACCGGCGGAAAATCCACGCCCGCCTTTTGCAGCGCCTCTGCTTCGAAAGCCAGCGCATCGCTCGGAGTTTGCGCGGGAGATAGTTGGTGCCAGGCCTGGTCGAGCAGGGCCGCGGCAAGATACTCAGTCGTCTTGTAACCTTGATTGAACTTCTCCGCCGCCATCACCTTGTCGAGTAACTCCTGCGGAATGGGCGCGCCAGTCTGGTAATGTTTGGCGTAGCTCTTCAATACTTCCGGCCAGGTCGCCCACATCTCGTTAACTTGCGAAGGATACTCCACAAAGTCCCGCGGCACGCTCGTGCCGGAGAAACGCGGATACTTCACCTGCGAAAACATTCCGTGCAGCGCGTGGCCGAATTCATGGAAAGCGGTGCGAACTTCATCGTAGGTCAGCAAGGTAGGTTCGCCGGCTGGCAGTTTCGGGATATTCAGATGGTTGGCCACGACTGGTTTTGTCCCAAACAAATCGCTTTGCTGGACGTAGGCGTTCATCCAGGCGCCACCACGTTTGGAAGGGCGGGCGTAGTAATCACCCAGGAACAAGGCGAGTGGTTTTCCATCGGTATCATAGACTTCGAAAACGCGGACGTCCGGTTGATAAACTGGAAGATCGTGTCGTTCCTTAAAGGTCAGGCCATAAAGTTTACCGGCGGCAAAGAAGACGCCATCGAGGATCACATGGTCTAGCTCGAAGTAGGGCCGTAGCTGCGATTCATCAAAGTTATACTTCGCCTTGCGAACCTTTTCTGCATAGTAATCCCAATCCCAGGATGCGACCTGGAAGTTCCCCTGTTCGTCATTGATTACTTTCTGTATCTCTTCCGCTTCCCGATGGGCGTTTGCCATCGACGGCGGCGCAAGATCGCCCAGTAGTTTGTTCACCGTGCCGACATCATGCGCGGTTTGGTCTTCTAACTGGTAAGCGGCGTGGTTCGCGTAACCTAATAGAGCGGCGCGCTCTGCCCGCAACTGCACGGTGCGAAGAACTACCTCGCGATTGTCGTAGGCGCCATCTTTGCTGTTACGCGCCAGCGACGTTTCCATGATGTGCTCACGCAGTGGACGGTCCCGGAGCGAACCAAGTAACGGCTGGTCGGTCGTATTCTGAAGGCGAATAACAAACTTTCCCTCCTGATGTTCGTCTTTGGCGGCAGCGACCGTGCTGGCCAACTGGCTATCAGTCAGGCCGGTTAGCTCATTCTTGTTCTCAACTACCACCGAAGAAGCGTTCTTTTCCTTCAACACATTTTGTTCGAAGGCAGTTTGCAAAGTAGCCAGTTCGGCATTCAGCTTTTTTAACTTCTCCTTGTCGGAGTCGGATAGCTTCGCACCCGCGCGCACAAAGTCCTTGTAGTAGCGGTCAAGCAAGTAGCTGGATTCCGGATCGAGGCCAAGCTTGTCACGATTATCGTAAAGTTCCTGAATGCGTGCAAAGAGACGGCTATTGAGATAGATGGCATCGCGGTGGGCCGCGAGCTTCGGCGCCATCTCCGTCTCAATCTTTTGCAAGACCGGATTGGTATTACACGCATTTAAATTGGAGAAGATGCGTTGCGTCCGGTCGAGCAGTCGTCCGGTGCGTTCCAGGGCGACAACTGTATTCTCAAAGGTGGCCTTCTCTTTGTTTCCGGCGATCTTGTCCGCTTCCTTTAGTTGCTCGCGCATGCCCGCTTCGAGCGCGGGCGTGAAGTCGCCATCCTTGATCTTGTCGAAAGGCGGAAGGTGATAAGGTAACGCGCTCTCCGTCAGCAGAGGATTGGCGCCGCCAGAAGCCGGTTTCCGCGGTTCCTTCTTCGCGCTAAGTGAGGTAGCTGACATTTGAGTAAAACATAAAAGCATGGCGCCGGCCAAAAACGTAAAACGATGATGCATGGCAGCCTGCAAGTTGTCGCGCGACGGAAGAATGGCAATAGTGAATCGAAGACGGCGGCATGATAGACATCGTCATCCTGAACGAAGCCGAAGGATCCCGCCATGAGAGCCTTAAAGCCCTACGATCCACGCTTAAAGGTAACGCCACCGGGATTCCTCCCACCTTCGCGGGGCTACGGCGCGGCAGGCGGCTGCGCTCGGGATAACGGGTGGTCAGTGCAGCAATGGTTGCAACTTCTGCCACACCGTGTCGGCAATTATTTTCTGACCAGCGGCCGTCGGGTGAATCTGGTCAGCTTGATTCAGGTCGCGATCGCCGCCGACTCCTTCTAACAAAAACGGAACCCGCGCAGTCCCATTTTTGTTTGCGATCTCGCCATACACCCGGGCGAACTTCATGGTGTAGTCACCGCCAAGATTTGGCGGCATCCGCATGCCGGCAATAACGATCTTCGTTTGCGGATCACGCGCTTTCACTTTGTCGATCATGGCCTGTAAATTTGCAGCCGTGACTTCCGGAGCAATGCCCCGCAGGCCGTCGTTCCCGCCAAGTGCGATCACCAGGACAGCGATCGGTTGCTGGAGAAGCCAATCGAGTCGCCGTAATCCACCGGCGGTGGTGTCGCCGCTCACGCCGGCGTTAACGACTTCGAACGGCAACTTTTCCGCTTTGATTTTTTGTTCGATCAACGCCGGGTAAGCCTCCGTTTGTTCCAGGCCGTAGCCAGCAGTGATGCTGTCGCCCAGAAAAACGAGACGCTTTTTTCCCTGAGCGAACGCGATCGCGGGCAGAAACAGCGCGATCAAGAAAGCGCGGCGACTGAGTTGCGGTATCGTCACCGGCAAACGGAAGCGATTGCGTCATCCTCGTCAATGAATCCACTGGAAGTCCGGCAACTAAGTAAAAGTTATCGTAGCGGCCGCGGCGAGCTAACGGTTCTTAGAAACATCAATTTCACTCTCGCGCCCGGAGATACCTGCGCCATTCTGGGGCCCTCCGGTAGCGGTAAGACCACTCTCCTCGGTTTATGCGCCGGGCTGGACCAGCCGAGCGCGGGCGAAGTTTTTCTGAATGGGATCGCACTCGGAAAAATCAGCGAAGACGAACGCGCGCGGGTGCGCAATCAACTGGTTGGTTTCGTGTTTCAAAATTTCCAGCTTATCCCGACTTTGACTGCGCTTGAAAACGTTACCGTGCCGCTGGAATTGCGCGGCGAGCGTGGTGCGCCTGACGCGGGTTTGAAATTGCTCCGGCGCGTCGGCCTGGGCGAACGGGTCGACCATTTCCCGGCGCAACTTTCCGGCGGCGAACAACAGCGGGTTGCGCTCGCACGCGCCTTCATCAACCGGCCACTGCTTCTTTTTGCCGACGAGCCGACGGGCAATCTCGATAGCGAAACCAGCGCGGCCGTGATCGAAATCATGCTGGAATTGAATGCCGAGTCCGGCACCACCCTCGTGCTGGTGACGCACGATCCAGAAGTGGCACAGTTGACGAAAAAAACGATCCGTTTGCGCAACGGCGCGATGATAAATGACGGCGCCTGATTTTCTTTTGCGCATGGCCTGGCGCGATAGCCGCAGCAGCCGGCGCCGTCTTTTCGCTTTCTCACTTTCGATCACGCTCGGCGTCGCGGCGCTGGTGGCGATCGGCTCCTTTCGCCAAAGCCTCTCGCGCGCGATCGACGAACAGGCGCGTACGCTGGTGGGCGCGGATTTGGTGGTTAGCTCGACCCGGCCATTCACACCTGAAATCGAGGAATTGTTAGGAACAATCAGCGGGAGGCAGGCGCGCGAAATTCGTTTCTCCACCATGGCGGTGTTCCCGGGTAAGGGAACGCGGCTGGTGAATCTGCGCGCGCTCCGTGGCGATTTTCCGTTCTACGGCAAAATGGAAACCGATCCGGCCGCGGCGGCGAATACTTTCCAACGAAGAGGCGGCGCCATTCTGGATCAAACGCTGCTTTTTCAATTCGGCGTCGCGCCAGGCAGCACGATCTCGCTCGGCGGCCGCGATTTTCGCGTCGCCGGCGCGCTCCACAAAATACCGGGGGACGCGACGGCGGCGGCTGGTTTCGCTCCACGCGTTTACATTTCGTTAGCTGATTTGCCGAAGTTAAACCTGCTCGGTCCGGGGAGCGTCGCCAGATATCGTGCTTACCTCCAGTTTCCAACGGGAACCGACGTCGCGCAGAAAATTTCTGCGCTCTCGCCGCAATTGCAAAAGCTCGGGCTCCAATTTGAAACGGTGGAAAAACGCAAACGCGAACTGGGCGAATCGCTCGCTAATCTTTATCGCTTTCTTAATCTGACCGGCTTCATCGCGCTTCTGCTCGGCGCGGTCGGAATGGCGAGCGCGATCCGGTTGCATCTTCAGCAAAAAATTCGCACCAGCGCGATCTTGCGCTGCCTCGGCAGTTCCGCCGCCGGCGCAGCGACGATTTACCTGATTCAAGTCGCAGCCATGAGCCTGGGCGGCGCCATCGTTGGCGGAATTGTCGGATTAACGCTGCAACATTTTCTCCCTGGAATCGTCCAGAATTTTTTGCCGCTGCAAATTCCAACCGGCATTGCGTGGTGGCCGATTCTCACTGGCGTGAGCATCGGCGCCGGGCTCTGCCTTCTCTTTGCGCTGCCGCCCCTGCTTCGTTTCCGCAAAGTTTCGCCGTTGCTGGCGCTGCGTGCCGCCAGCGCCGACACCGAACCGCCCGGGACGATCCGCGATCCGTTGCTGCTCTTTACTTACGTATCGTTAGCTATTTGCCTGATCGCTTTCTCCATCTGGCAAAGTGAATCCTGGTCTCGCGGTTTCCTTTTCGCCCTCGCGCTCGGCGTAACAATCGCCATTTTCGCCGCCGTCGCCCGTCTGCTCAGCGCGCTTTTGCGCCGCTGGTTCCCGCGTCGCCTGAGTTTCACCTGGCGACAAGGTTTGGCCAACCTGCATCGCCCAAACAATCGCACTTCGCTGCTGATTATATCGCTCGGGCTCGGAACGTTCCTGCTTTTGAGTCTCCATCTCACCCGCGAAATCGTGCTCTCGCAGTTTCGCTCCCTCGGCGGCGAGAACCAACCGAACATCTTCCTGTTCGATATTCAGCCTGATCAAAGCGCTGCCGTCACCGCCCTAGTCCGCTCGCTCCGCTACCCGATTATCCAGCAGGCGCCGATCGTGACCATGCGGCTGAAAGAGGTAAACGGACGCAAGAGCAGCGAGCTGCTGGCTAATCCGCAAAACAAAATCCCAGAATGGGAATTGGAGCGCGAATATCGCTCGACCTTTCGCGATCGATTAACCGAAACGGAAAAAATTACCGGGGGAAAATGGATCGGCCACGTCGATTATCATCCGGGCGACATTGTGCCGATCTCGCTTGATCAAGAGATTGCGAACGACCTGGGGGTGAAAATCGGCGACGAGCTTGTCTTCGATGTGCAGGGTGTTTCCATTCGTACGCGGATCGCCAGTTTGCGCGAAGTGGATTGGAAACGGTTCCAAACAAATTTCTTCGTCGTTTTTCCTAGGGGAGTTTTGGAGTCGGCGCCGACCTTCAATGTGCTGGTCAGCCGCGCCGCGACTCCGGCGGATTCGGCGCGCTTGCAAAACGCGGTGGTGGCGAAATTTCCCAATGTCTCCGCGCTCGATCTTGCGACCGTCATTCAAACGGTCGATTCCATTTTGAGCAAAGTGGCGCTGGCGATTCGGGTGATGTCGCTTTTTACTATCGCGACCGGATTGATCGTGGTGGCAACCGCGATCTGGAGCGGACGTTATCAGCGCGTGGAAGAAAGTGTTTTGCTGCGCACCCTCGGAGCGTCGCGTCGGCAAATCCGGCAAATTTTGAGCGCGGAATATTTTTTGCTCGGGTTACTGGCCAGTGTCACTGGAACAATTCTGGCGATAGCAGCGAGTTGGGCGCTGGCCGCGTTTGTTTTTAAAATCCCATACGTCCTGATGCCGCTTCCCCTTCTGGTCGGGGTGCTCTCAGGAACAGCCACCACAGTCTTGCTCGGCCTGCTGACCAGCCGCGGAGTCGGCAATGCGCCGCCGCTACAAATCCTGCGCGCGGAAGCAAGTTAGTCTGGCGCGTCGCTATAATAATTTCAGACGCGTCAGGTCCTGGGAATCGACAATGCCCACCGGAACATTCGCTTCATCCACCACCACCAGATCATCGATCCGATGGCGTTCGAGCAGATTGAGAACTTCCACCGCCAGCCTGTCTTTGCCCACGCTTACCGGATTCAACGTCATCAAATCGGCCACCAGACGTTCGCCGATCTTTGGATCGCTTTGAAAATGGCGCGCGAAATCGCCGTGAGTAAAAATCCCGAGCAATTTACCATCGGTATCGGCAATGACCGCGGCGCCGGCGCGCACCGCACTCATCGCTTTCAAGACTTCGCGAATTTTCGCGTCGGACGCGACCAGCGCCAAAGCCTCGCGCGGCCGCATGACCTGATGCACCCGCATGAGCAAACTGCGGCCGACCATTCCCGCTGGATGAAATTTCGCGAAATCTTCTTTTTGAAATCCGCGCGCCTCGAGCAACACCATCGCCAGAGCGTCTCCGAGCGCGAGCATCACCGTCGTGCTGGAAGTGGGCGCGAGATTTAACGGACACGCTTCCTGTTCCACGTTGACATCGAGGAAAACGTGCGCGTTTTGCGCCAGAGTCGAATCGGCGTCGCCACAAACCGCAATGATTTTCACCTGGAAACGCGCGATCGCCGGCAGGATTCGCAGCAATTCATCGGTTTCGCCGCTCGCGCTCAGCGCCAACACCGCATCGCCATCCGCCACCATTCCGAGATCGCCGTGCAACGCATTGAGCGAATCGAGCACGACCGCGGGCGAGCCCGTGCTGGTGAGAGTGGCGGCAATTTTTGCACCGATTTGCCCCGATTTTCCCACGCCGAGGACGACAATTTTTCCGCGCGCGTCCACTGCCTCTTTCAGCAAATCGACCGCCACCGAAAAATTTTGGCCGAGCCGCTGGCGCAAACGCTGGAGCTCGAAAATTTCGATTTCCAGCACGCGTGCGGCCTTTTCAAGGTAGTCCATCGAATGTTAATTGTGAGCCGGAGCAGGAGAGCGGGCAAGACGTTCCCGAAAATGAAGGAGCACCATGAAAAAATTATTTGTCGTCACCATCTTTTTTAGCGTGGCCGCGAGCGCGGCATTTGCGCAGAGCTTTTCCGCTCCGATGCAGAAGAAAAAAGCCGTGAAGGTAAAACCGCCGCCGCCGATCACTGCGCGCGACATCAGTGGCGTGATTCCGCGCGCCATTCGCGGCGGCAATCCCGTGCAAATGCTCAATCCGCGCGCGCCGGCGAAATACGGCACCGCCGCCCAAAGCGTCCTCCTCAAGCCGGATGGCTCCGGCAAATGGAACGGCATCAAGCTGTTCACGATTTATTTTTGAACCTCGAGCCGCGCACTGCGAAGAGCGATCTTCCCGTCGTCGCCTCGTACTGCGCGACTTTTCTCAAGCCGGAGATGCTTCACATCTACCGGCAAATTACTTCGTTGCGCCGGGTCCGCCCGATCGTGCTCGCGCAAAAGCGGGAAGAAGCGGAGCGGTTCCCGTTTCAGGATCTATATCTTGTTAGAACACCGAAGTCGCGTTTTTTACGGCGCATCTGGTTCCGGCAAATCGTGCGGCGCCCGTGGAGAATTCCGCGATCAGAGGTGCGCGCTCTTCGAGAAATCCTAAAAACAAATAACGCGCGGCTGTTGCACATTTACTTTGGCCACATCGCCACGCTTCTGCGGCCGCTGATCGAGCAAGGGCCGGCGCTCGTCTCTTTCCACGGCGCGGACATTGGCGTCGATCTCGAGAAACCGGCGTATCGCTCCGCCACCGTCGAAATGCTGGGCGCGGTCCGGGGCGTTTTGGTGCGTTCCGAATCGCTTCGCGCCGGTTTAATCGAACTCGGTTGTTCACCGGAAAAGATCCAGATCCAGCGCACCGGCATTCCGCTGGAGGAATTTCCATTTCGGGAAAGATCTTCGCCGCGCGATGGCGCCTGGAATTTGCTGCAAGCGGGCCGGCTCATTGAAAAAAAAGGAGTCGAAACTTCTTTGCGCGCTTTTGCGAGGTTCCGCCAGGCTTTTCCCGTCGCCACGTTCACGATTGCGGGAGAAGGTCCGTTGCTGGAGCCAATGCGGCAGTTGACGCGCGAATTGAAAATCGAGAACGCAGTGCAGTTTTCCGGTTTCGTTTCCCAGGAACAATTGCGCGCTCTTTTTTATGCTTCCCATTTGTTTCTTCATCCAAGCGAAACCGGTCGCGACGGAAACCAGGAAGGCGTGCCGAACGCCATCCTGGAAGCGATGGCGACCGGCCTGCCGGTTTTTGCTACGCTTCACGGCGGAATTCCCGAAGCGGTCGAGAATGGCGTGAGCGGAATTTTAGTAGAGGAACGCGACTACGAATCGTTAGGCAAAGCCCTAATTACCGCCGTCAAAAGTCCGGACCAACTCTCCCTTTTGGGGCGGGCCGCGGCCGAAAATGTTGCCAAAAATTTCGATCAACGAGAGCAAACCCGGCGACTCGAGGAAATCTATTTGCGTGAAATCGCGCGTCGCTAGTGCCCTGTATCAGATGCTTCGCAGGCAGGAATGCTATACGTGAGTCACGTATAGCATCGAGCACCCGCTGTCTGCGCGAGCATTCCGCGACCAGCGAAACATGGCGGTTCACTCACGTTTTCTCTGGTGCAGTCCACTAGTTCCTTATCTGCTCAAGCCGGCGAAAAAACGCGCCAGATTTTCTCTGCCGGCGCGAAACGAAAGTTTTTCCTGCGCGATTTTCTGTGCGCGCTCGGCTGCCGCGCGTCGCTCGGTTTGGTTCGCCAGCAAACGCTGCGCAATTTCGATCACCTCCGCATCGCTCCGCCGCTCGCCGCACGTCTCCGGAAAAGCAACGCGCTCAATCGCGCCGTCGCCACCGACGCAAGCGCCGTTGCACAAAAGCGCGTCGCCCGCGACCTGGCCGGGCACACGGCTGCGATCAAGCTGGAAAACGATTTTGTGGCGCGCCAGCTCTCCGAGATAAAATCGGTAACCGACACGTTTTCCATGCACCCGGACTTTTCGAAAACCAATTTCCGCAATCAAACGCGCGCCGCGGCGTCCATCCAAATTAAAAACCGTCACCGGTTCGTGCGTTGCTTCGCTTAATTTTTTCGCTGCCAGCAGAGCCGCAAGGTGATTGCGCGATGGCACGCTGAACTCGCGCGTGCCGACAAAAATTCCGGCGCGATTTTCGTTCGACCATCGCCAATTTTCATTCTCCAGCGGATAGGGCGTGGGAATGAAGGCGACTCGCTCCTGGTGGAAGTTGCGAAAAAAATCTGCCGCTTCCGGCGTACTGGCCACGCAACCGTCGGCCGCGCCGACGACCTTAACCAAGCGCGCGAAACGGCCGGGATCGCCCAGTTGTTGCGCAATCTGATGCGCGCCGGTTTCTTTAAGCGCGATGGCTACGATTCGCTTTTGTTTTTTTAATTCGGCCAGTGCGCGTTCGCTGGCGCGAAAATCTCCGCGCAAAAGCAACAACACCGCCCAGCCAGTCGCCGCCGCGCGATCGGTGTCGCGGAAAACGGCGCCGCCGGTGCAGGCGGCGTAGCCATGAAAATTTACCGGAGCATGCGCCGCCGCGGCGGGATGGCGGCCTGCCGAGAAATGCTGTTCTGGGTCGCGTCCGCCTGGATTCAAAACCGCCAGGCGAAAATTTTCTGCCTCAAGCGGCGCCATCGCTAACCGTTGTCATCGTCGTCCGCCGGGCTCGCTCGCGGAACAGGCGTCGCCGTCTCCTCGGTTGGATACACCGGAATGGCGCGCGGAATTTCGCTCGGCGAAGGACTTGGCCCAAAAAGCGGCGCGGACATTAATTCGGGCGAGATGGTCGCGGCCGGCGAAGGGGAAGAAGGCGATGGAGTGGAGCTAGCCGGGGCGGATTTCGTTTTCTGCTCCGCTCGCTCGTCCTCCGTCACCGGAATGGCGCGCAATGGTTTTTCTTCCGTCGTTTCTGTTTTTGTCGGCGCCGCGGTTTCGCTCGGCGAGGGCGAGGCCGCCGCTTCGATTTTAGGAATCGTTAGGGCATGGACGGAATTGTAGGGATCGCGGTCCGCCAGCAGCGCCGGCCCCTTCGGCATGACCGGTTTGATCGCGCTCGGATCGACTGCCGCGGCCGCGCGCGGAAATTCCGAAGGCGGCAAGTCGCGCGCGATCGAGCTGCGCGCTTCGCCGTGGACATCGCAGAACTCGGTCGGCTTTTGTTCTGCGGTCGCGAGTTCTTCGTAGGTTGTTTTCACTTCTTCTTCGCCATTGGCGGTTTTCACTTTTTCAAAACACTTGTCCGTCGCCAGCAATCCGGACCTGGAGCAAATGTTCACTCGTTCCAATCCCGGCGGCTGAGGAATTTCTTTCGCCGCATCGCGCGTCAGCGCGGCGTTCATCACATCCACCCAGACGGGGAGGGCAATATCGTGGCCGAAGGCGCCGCGATAAATTTTCTGCGGCTTATCGAATCCCGCCCAAACCGCGCAGGCGATCGCGCTGTCGTAGCCGGTAAAAAGCACGTCGGTAAAATCGTAGGACGTGCCGGTCTTGCCGCCCGCGTCCATTTTTTTGAGGCCAAATTCCGTGCGCGCGGGTTTGCCTGTTCCGCTGTCCAGCGCATCGACCAGACAGGAATGGACTTCAAATGCGATCTCGGGCGCGAGCACTTTTTGCTTTTTGTTCCCGCTTTGCGCGTGCCAGACCGTGCCATCTTTCTCTTCGATTTTTTCCAGAATGTGAGCGTTGTTTGGCCGCCAGCCGCCGTTCGGGAAGATGGTGTAGGCCAGCGCCAGTTCTCCGAGGGTAATTTCACTGCTTCCAAGAAATGTTGCCGGAAATGGGCGCAGCGGCGATTTGATTCCGGCCGCGCGACAGAGTTGCACCACATTGTCCACGCCCGGATTCATTCCGAGGCGAACAGTTGCTCCGTTCTTCGATTTCACCAATGCCTCCCGCGCGGTGATCGGCCCTTCGTAACGATTCTCCGCTGTCTCCGGTCCCCACTCGCCTAAAATTCCGGTCGTCCCGCCGATCATGACCGCGCGATTATCGAGCGCGGAATCTTCCACGATTGAGCCGGGATACATTCCCTTGCTAAACGCGGCCGCGAAAACAAACGGCGTCATTGCCGTGCCCGCGGGCCGGCGCGCCTGTAACGCGCGATCGTATTGGTTGTGCTCGAAATCGCGCCCGCCCACGAGCGCGAGAATGCCGCCGGTGGCGTTGTCGAGCGCGACCACCGCCCCCTGCAAATATTCCGGCGCCGGCGGCGTGGTCCCGCCCGCGCGCAATTTGCGAAAGCTTGCCGCATACTCGGCATAAGTTTGGTGATTGTAACCCGGATGCTGCTCGGCCTGGTCCAAATGTTTGCGCAACGATTCTTCCGCGGCGATTTGCAGCTCGGAATCAATCGTGGTGTAAATGCGAAAACCCTCGTTCATCGCGCGATTCCATCCCACGGCTTCGATCACTTTTTGCCGGATGTAATCGACCGCATAGTTTTGTCCCTGCGCGTTTTGCCGGCTGCCAATGATCAGCTCCTCAGCCTGCGCCGCGACGCAACGCCGTTGATCGATAAATCCCAGATCGCGCATCCGTCCCAGCACGACGTTGCGAATTTCGCGCGCGGCCGGTTTATCCGACCAGGGCGAAAGACGATTCGGACTCTTGATCAACCCGGCGAGCGTGGCGCATTCGTCCAGCGACATGTCGCGCGCCGGTTTATTAAAATAGCCGCGCGCTGCGGCTTCCGCGCCGTAAAGTCCGCCACCGAAATAAATCCGGTTCAGATACAGCTCCATGATCTTTTGTTTGCCGAGCGTTTTTTCGATTCGTTTGGCCAAAAAAATCTCGAGCAATTTTCGACGGAAGGTTCGTTCCTTGAGCGCAAAACTATTGCGTGCCAGTTGCTGCGTGATCGTGCTCGCGCCCTGGCGGACGTGACCGGCCGCAAAATTTTTCAGCGCCGCCCGCACGATTCCCCAGGCATCGTAGCCGCCGTGCTGGTAAAATTTGCTGTCCTCGATCGCCACCACTGCGTTCACCAGATCGCGCGGGAGTTGATCGTAGGGAATCGTCTGCCGGTTCTCGACGTAGATGTTGCCGAAAATTTTTCCGTTCCGATCCAGAATCACGCTGGCGGATTCCATCTGTTCGAGCTTGCTCAGATCGTAAGTGGCGGCTTCGGCTTGCAATTGCGAAGCGACCAGACCGAAGGAAATGCCAAAGACGACGAGGCCGAGCAGGAGCGCTGCCGCGGGCAGATAAAAGCGCGGTCGCGCATACCATCGCCGCTGGTAGCGGTGCAGCGATCTCGGCGTCAGATAAGAAACGGGCACAGGAATTGAAATTTTAGGCGCACTTTGGGCGAAAATCCAAAAGACAAACAGAGCGATGACCAGCGGGCATCCGGAGTTGATC
>DAIOVO010000005.1:68056-68428 GCA_036758965.1 Chthoniobacterales bacterium | reverse complement strand
AGGAAATTGCGCTTCGGCTGGCGCTCGGCGCGGCTCGGTGGCGAATCGTGCGGCAACTCCTCTGCGAAGGTTTATTGCTCGCGCTTACCGGCGGCATCGTTGGGCTGGCGTTGAGCGTTTGGTGCAATCAATTGCTGCTCCATTCTCTGGCGGGCTTGCTCAGCAACGTGAACTTTTCCTTCGTCGTCGATCTCAACCCAAATCTCTCGGTGATCGCGATGACGTTTCTCTTTTGTCTCGTCGCTACCCTTGTTTTCAGCCTCGGTCCCGCCCTCAAAACCACCAAAGCCGATCTGGTAAACGATCTCAAACAGCAGGTCGGCGAACCGGCGCGCGTCGGACGGCTCAGCCGCTTTTTCGCGCCCCGCCACA
>DAIOVO010000005.1:34489-68046 GCA_036758965.1 Chthoniobacterales bacterium | reverse complement strand
GATTATTTTTTCGCGGCGCGGTTGAAGCAGCCGGATTAAATCCCGGTTTCGTAGCGGCGGGCGATCTGGTTACGGAAATGGATTTTACGCTCGTGAAAAAGGAGCCGGCAGACGTGCAGCGGGAAGTCTTCAACATCATTGAGCGCGCCCGCGAACTTCCCGGCGTTCGCGCGGCTGGCGTGGGCACGATGCTTCCCTACGGCAATTTCACAAATACGCGCCGCATCATGTCCACTCGATCCACCTTGTCGAATGACCCCAAAGCGCCCGACCCCGGCGCGACCGCGCTCTACACCGCCACTACGCCCCGTTATTTCGAGGCGATCGGGGTAAAGATTTTCCGCGGCCGCGATTTCACCCAGGCCGAGTGCGAAAACAAGGATGGCCGGCGCATCGCCATCCTCGATCAAGAAATGGCGAAAAAACTTTTCCCGAATGATGATGCCGTCGGCCAACACGTCCGCTACACCATTCCGCCGCGCGATGGTTCGCCTAACGATTTGGAAGTTATCGGCGTCGTCGCCACGCATCGTCACGATTTGCAGAACCAGACTGCGCTGGCCCGCTTGTTTGTGCCTTTCGCGCAGGGATACACCGGCAACCTCTTTCTCCATCTTCGCTTCAACGCCCAAAATCGCGCCGCCGTTGCCGGGATGATTCCCACCGTCCGCTCAACCTTGCGCGAGATCGATCCCGATCTTCCCATTCTCGGCATCGCACCTTTCGTCGATCTCATGGAAAAGAGCGTCAGCCTCTGGATCGTCCGGCTGGGCGCAACGCTTTTCGGCGCCTTCGGCGGAATCGCCTTGCTTCTCGCGGTCGTCGGCGTTTACGGAGTCAAATCCTACGCCGTCGCCTGCCGCACGCGGGAAATTGGCATTCGGATGGCGTTAGGAGCGCGCCGGCGCGACGTCTTCGCCTTGATCATGCGGCAGGGTGCGCTCCAAACCGCGCTCGCTCTGGTCGTTGGAATCTTAATCTCGTTAGCTGCCGGCCGCGTCCTCGCCCAGATTTTGTATCGGGTAAGCCCGACCGATCCTTTGGCGATTATCCTCGCGAGCGTCTTACTGGCCGCCGCAGCATTGCTCGCCTGTTTTATACCAGCCCGCCGCGCCACCTACGTCAATCCCATCACCGCCCTGCGCACCGAATAGACCAATCTGACCTCTGACCTCCGACTTCTGGCAAAAATGGCTGGGGGCGGAATCGAACCGCCGACACGAGGATTTTCAGTCCTCTGCTCTGCCAACTGAGCTACCCAGCCGAGTTGCCGCTCGCGAGTGCTCACTATGCAAATTTACCCCGACGGAGCAAATAGGAGGTCGCGTGATTACATCCGCTGAACGCGCGCGATACGCTCGGAATATCGAGCCGACTCTTTTGTCTTGACGCTAGAATCGCTTTTCCCTTGGATAAGAAAATCTCTCTCTGAGCGAACTCCAACCGGGTCGCTTAAGAGCGAAAATTAAACTTCAAAATTAGAAAGATTTTTTATGAGCGTTCCTCGATTCAAAGCTCCGTTCATCGCAGTTGTCGCTCTGGCAGCGATTGCCATCGCTCCCTTTTCCGCCCAAGCGACAAGTCTGTTGGTGGGCAACTTCGTCGGTGGCGACGAGAGCGTAAAGAGTTACAACGGAACCACCGGTGCTTCCCAGGGCGATTTCGTTCCGAATGGCAGCGGCGGTCTGAGCTTCCCGCTAGGCGGCGCCATCGGGCCTGATGGCAATTTGTACGTCAGCAATTCCGATGGAGACAACGTCTTGCGTTACAATGGCACAACCGGCGCTTTCATTGACGCCTTCGTTCCAGACGGCACCGGCGGATTGGCAAATCCCGCCGGACTCATTTTTCGGAGCGGGTTTCTTTACGTTGCAAACAGCTCCGATCCCGGAGCAGTCAGCCGCTTCAATGCGAGCACAGGCGCGTTCGTCGATACATTTGTGGCGTCAGGAAGCGGCGGGCTCGTCGATCCAGAGGGAATCGTTTTCGGGCCGGATGGAAACCTCTACGCCACCAATGATGGCGGAAGCGTCCTCCGCTATAACGGCGCGACTGGCGCCTTTATCGACACGTTTGTTTCTCCTAACAGCGGCGGGTTGGTCAGCGCGCGCGGAGTAATTTTTGGCTCTGACGGCAACCTTTTAGTGAGCAACTTCAATTTCAACGGCGGCGGGATTTTGCGCTATGATGGAACCACCGGCGCGTTCATCGACTCGTTCGTGGCGGCGAACAGCGGTGGGCTTTCCTCGCCGAGGCCGCTTATTTTCGGCCCTGACGGCAATCTATATGTCGGTGATTACGGGAACGGAAGTGTTCTTCGTTACAACGGACTGACAGGCGCGTTTATCGACCAATTTGTCGCTCCCGGTAGCAATAACTTGGTAGGACCAACCTTTCTTGTATTTAATTCCAATAACGGAACCACCGTACCCGAGCATTCCTTTACCCTCACGTTGTTAGCAATGAGCCTGGGCGCACTGGCGTGTTTCGCGAAAGTGCGAAAAGCCGCTGCTTAAAAGACTGACTGCTGCGCGGATCAATTGACGAAGCTGCGCCGTAAGTCCACCGCTTGCTCCAGCAGCTCCAGGTATTTGGCGCGCGAGATTTCAATCGTCCCGAATTGCGCCAGGTGCGGCGTTAACCATTGGGTATCGAGCAAAACGAACCGTCGCTCTTTCAGTCGCTCGACCAATGCCGCCAACGCAATCTTGGATGCGTTCGTCACCCGATGAAACATCGACTCGCCGAAGAATGCCCCCCCCATCGCCACTCCGTAGAGTGCGCCCGCCAGCTTCCCGTTCTCCCACGCTTCTACCGAATGCGCGTGCCCCAACTCATGCAGCCTTTCATAGCTCGTCACGATCTCCGAATTGATCCACGTCTCCTCCCGCAACGCACATTCGCGAATCACTTCCACAAAGGCGGAATCGATTTTGATTTCAAAAAACTTCCGCACCCATGCCCGGCGCGCCGTGTGCGACAAATGAAATTTCTCCAGCGGAATAACTGCGCGCGGGTCAGGCGAAAACCATTGGATGGAATCATCCTCCATCGCCATCGGGAAAACGCCGAGGCGATAACCTTGCAGCAAAATTTCCGGTTCGATCACGCGAAGAATTGTAGGGCGGGCGCTCCGCCTGCCCAGCGCGCTGAGTTGGCCAACCGAAGCGGTCGGCCTACAGTAGTTCACTTGCATTAAACAGCGAAATTCCTAAGATAAGCAGATGAAACCCCTGCTGTTTCTTCTCGCGTTCGCGCTCTTTCTCGCCGCCTGCGCCGATCCTCTCGAGCAACGCAGCAGCCAGGAGGTAGGCCAACAACTGCAACGCGGTGTCACTGGCCAGGGCAGGCTCGGCCCCGAGCAACGTTTGCCCGACGATCCCGCCGCCGAACACAGCGTTCCCCCAACTCATCCCTAGCGAGTGAAGACCGCCGCCCCGCCTCGGCACTCGAAAATTCTCATCCTCGACTTCGGGTCGCAGTACACCCAGGTCATTGGACGCCGCATCCGCGAGCTGCAGGTTTACTCCGAAATCGTCCCTTTTGATTTTTCCGCGCAAAAGGTCTCTGAGGAAAAACCAAACGGCATCATCCTTTCGGGCGGCCCCGCCAGTGTTTATGAAAAACAAGCGCCGCAATTGGACCCGGACATTTTTAAGCTGGGCATCCCGGTCCTCGGTATCTGCTACGGCTTGCAGTTAATGGCGCAGCACCTTGGCGGCAAGGTCGCCTTTAGCGATCATCGCGAGTACGGCGCCGGCACACTTCTCGTTAGGAACGGTTCACAGCTATTCGAGGGTTTGGGCGACCGTCTCGATATCTGGAGTAGCCACGGCGATAAGTTAACGGAGTTGCCCGCGGGCTTTCGGGCCGCCGCTTATACCGATAACTCGACCTACGCCGCCATCGAAGATCCGGCCCGCAAGCTCTATGGCTTGCAGTTTCACCCCGAAGTCGCGCACACACCACGTGGGCGCGAGATTCTGCAAAATTTCGTCTATCACATTTGCCATTGCGCGATGGATTGGACCATGGGCTCCTTTATCGAGGAAGCTTGCGCGCGCGTCCGCGCGCAAGTAGGCGAAAGTCAGGTCGTGCTTGGCCTTAGCGGCGGAGTAGATAGCTCCGTAGTCGCTGCACTCCTGCACAAGGCGATCGGCGACCAGCTTACTTGCATCTTTGTTAACAACGGCCTTCTGCGCGCCCGCGAAGAAGAAGTCGTCCAGCGCGTCTTCGAAGAGAACTTTCACATTAAACTCAAATATGTCGATGCTTCAGAGCGTTTTCTGGAAAAACTGAAGGGAGTAGTTGACCCGGAAGAGAAGCGAAAAATCATTGGCCGGGAATTCATCAAGGTCTTTGAAGACGCCATTGTCGAGCTGGCCGATACCAATCACCAGTCACTGAAAACCAATCACCAGTTTCGTTTCCTCGCCCAGGGAACGCTTTATCCAGATGTCATCGAAAGCGTTTCCATCGCTGGCAACCCGGCCCACATCATTAAGAGTCATCATAACGTCGGCGGATTGCCGGAGAAGATGCACTTCGAGTTGGTCGAGCCCGTTCGCCAGCTATTCAAAGATGAAGTCCGGCAAGCTGGCCTTCAACTGGGATTGCCAAAAGAAATAGTTTACCGGCAACCTTTTCCAGGACCCGGCCTGGCCGTTCGTGTCCTGGGCGAAATTACTCCCGAACGACTGCGCATCTTGCGCGACGCCGATACCATTGTCCAAAGCGAGATGGAAGCGAGCGATTGGTACAGCCGCGTCTGGCAATCTTTCGCCATTCTCCTTCCGATTCAAACTGTCGGTGTAATGGGCGACCAGCGAACCTACGATTACACCATCGCGTTACGAGTAGTTGAAAGCCAGGACGGCATGACCGCCGACTGGGTGCGACTACCTTATGAACTACTTGCCCGCATCTCTAGCCGGATAGTGAACGAAGTCAAAGGCGTCAATCGCGTCGTTTACGACATCTCCACCAAGCCACCTAGCACGATCGAGTGGGAGTGAATGTGGCATCGTGACTCTTACTCATAATCCTACTCCTACTCTTAATCTATTAGCGGCGGAGGGAGTAGGAGTAAGATTAGGATTATGAGTAAGAGTAGAACGGCGCAGCCGGCTCCCGACCAGCAGGCCGCTCAAGGCAAAAGCGAATAATTTAACTGTTGACCCTGTATCTGGCGTTGCGAAAGTAACCGTATCGAGGAAGTAACCACCATCGGTCGGCAGCCCGGTAACGGTGGACAATTGAGTGGCGATGCCCGTGGTAGTATTAATGCTATAAACGGGAATCGCTGACACATCGGACGTTACGTTCGTATCTACTCCATAGAGATTAGTCCCGTCGGAGAAGAGCGCGAGAATGTCCGCGCCAAGTCCGCCCCCAATCGCCGTCAACGCGCCGGTGGTAGTATTGACTGTGTAAAGCTGAGAGTTGCTCCCGTCCGTATTGCTCGAGTAATTAAAATACAAGTTTCCGCCTGGACCGAAGGTGAGGTCGCCTGTGGGAAAAAGCCCGGAGTTAGGCCCGGCTAGCACTCCTATGGGCGAGCTGCTGTTTCCATCGCCCGCGATCGAGAAAAGAGTGACGTTGGTTGAACCGACATCGGCGGCGAAAAACTTGCCGTTGCCGCTGGAATACGCCAGGCCCTGAAAACCGTTGGGAGCCGTCACGCTGCCGAATGGCGCGGTCACGCCAGAGCGGCTGATGGTAAAGAGATTCCCGGAGTTCAAGTCAGCGCCATAGATTTGGCCGCCCTGCCCGGTAGTGATGGCAAAGAAAAGCGGAGACGTGGTACTGATCTGGGTGAATTGTCCGGTGGTGACGTCGAGCGTGCCGAAAAGGTTTGTCTCGCCGTCATCGGCGGTGAGGTAAAACGTGGCTTGCGCCGGGGCGACGCCGAGCAGGACCAATCCGACGACGGCTAAAATAATTGCCTTGCGCCTGATCTTCATGACCATGGAATCTCCAGCGACTGTTTCTCTTTTGTTCTTTAGATTTTTCATGAGTTCTCTTTCGTTGTTTTGCGACCCGGGTTTCATTTGCGCAACCTCCCCGCAGCACTGTCCCAAATCAGCCGCCAAGTTACACGTAATAAATGCGGAAACGTAGCCGAGCTGCGAATGGCGTTATGTAGCTGGCCGCCTGCCGAACGCACTGTAAGGTGATGCAGACCAAGCAACGAGACCAGAGCAAGCGCCGGTCGGCCGCGGCGGATTCGCCCTCAGCCGAAATTATGCTCCAGCGAATCGTAACAAAGGCTACGTTGCCGCCTTGTCCGGATGCGTTCGCATTCATCGGCGAAATTTTATTAAACCCCAAACGATCGTGCTTAGGCAGGATACACCCTTGCCTCTGCTCGCCCTACTTTCGCTTAAAATATTGTACGGCCCTTTCGTGCTTCTCCGCCGCCGCCCGCGTTTTAAACGTGCCGAGATTCCGCCGTTTTCACGTCTTCGGATCCTTCTTTCGTGAGCAGAGACGATAACCTGACTCTATTTTTCTGATCATATTGCTCGCCCGGGAGGAAACTAACCAGCGCAGCAAGAATGGCGAAGTCGAAGAGCAGATGCCAACTGAACATCCAGCTATGACTCGCGCCGCCGAAGCAACCACAACTGACATCGAATCCGCGTGCTTTCGCCGCGATAGAAGCGATGATGAAGATGGAAATCAAAGCGAGTAAGATGACATTCGCACCGCGTCGCAAAAAGGGAATCAACAAAGCCAACCCGCAAATAATTTCCAGCCACGGAAGATAGAACGCCATGCGGACGGCTATGCTCCACGGCACGAGCTGATAGTTAGCGATATCAGTCGCAAATCGGGTCGGCTGCGCGACCTTCACCGCGCCCGCGTAAATGAAAATCGCGGCAACTATCAGCCGTAGCGAAAAAGACAACCACGCCGGAAGTTTCATCCTCGCACACCCTCATGCTCATAGTCTTGCTCATGATCGTAATCGCCCTCACGGATCCTTCGATTACGGGCACGATCAGAAGCACGAGGAAACCCAAAAGGCGCGAAATATTCCTTGGGCCTTTTCACTTTCAGTGGTTCACCGCACTGCGCGGGGCCTGCCATGCTTCCCATCCCCCATCGAGGACATAAACATTCTTTAGTCCTACTTCATCCCGTAATCGGCGAGCTACTTCACGACTGGCTCCGCAGGTTTTCTTACTGCAATACACCACCAGTTTCCGTTCCGGCCGCCAGTGATCGAGCACGCCGGGTAACTGACTATCCCATTGCTCGGTATTGAGCGGAAGGGCATCTGGAATATGGCCGGCTCGAAATTCTTCTTCTGGTCGCGCGTCAATCCAAAGCGCCGCCGTTCCCAGGTTTCTCCCCTGCGTGACATTCAGGCTATCAGAAACCGGATCCCGCCAGGAAATCCGATGGCGAAAGTAGAGTGCTTGTCCGATCGTCGGCAGAAAGGTCAGTCCCAGAAGAACCGCTACCTGCGCTACGAGCGAACTCCTCACTCTTTCGCCTGATTTTGCGAATTAATTACGCGCGCCGAAATGTAGCTCTTACTGCCACCTGGTTCCGTTTCTACCGTGATCGTCGCCTTTATTTCGTTACTTGTATTTTTCGGCGTGACTTCTATTTTGAACTGGTTCGGTCCGGCCGGTGTAACCTTGGTCGCAATTTCCGGCGTCGAACTACTTACTTTCAAGTTTTTAGTTCCCAGGCTGGCTGCAGTAGTAGCGGTAACTACTTTCGATTTCGCAGGTTCGCTATTCTTCCAGTAAACAAATGTCGGCTTTAAGTTCAGCGCCGAAGGAATCTCCGCCCGCAACACCAAAGTGGTAACCGGCTCGGCTGGATCATCGGTCTCCACTCGCACCGTCTTTTCAGCCGTGCCGGTGCTCGCACCAATTTTGAAGGTCGCATCAATCTGCCCACTTTCTCCCGGCGCGACTTCTTCCTTCTTCATCGCGGTAGTCGTGCAACCGCAGGAAGTGCGCACATTAACGAAGCGCACCGGTTTATCGCCGGTGTTTTTATACTTGAACTGCGCGACCGCGCTGGCCGCGCCAAAATTTGGATGCAAGACAACTTCCTTTTGTTCCCACTGCAGCGAAGCGTCGGCGCCGCGAGTCGAAGCCATCAGTAACAACACGGCTCCAACAAACAGCCATACCTTCCTTCGATCAGCGATCAGCAAATTGATTTTCATATCTCAGGTAATGTAGCCGGCAATATATTCAGCAACCGCCTCCTGCCAATCCCGCGGGTTCTCGCCTGTCATTTGCCTGAATTTGTCCGTTCCCAGCACAGAATACACCGGGCGCGGCGCGATAAAATTGTTCATATCCGCCAGCTTAAACGCCGCAACCTTTTTCGCCCGCAGCGCCACGCCTTTTCGATTACAACAATCAAGCGCGTACTGGGCGTATTCCTGCCAGCTACAGGCTCCGCTGTTCGTCAGATGAAGTAATCCTTCTATCTTATTGTCCCAGGCCTGCCACAGCCAACGTGCCGCATCCAAAGTATAAGTAGGCGTAGAAAACTTGTCCGCCACCGCCGATACTTCCGAAGTAGTTCGCGCACGCGCGATGATCTGGTCGATGAAGCTAGGCCGATCCGGCCCAAACACCCATGACATTCTTACTACCAGGTGGTTGGGCGCAACCTGGAGCACACGCTCTTCGCCTTCCAGTTTCGAGCGAGCATAGATACCTGCCGGCCTGGCTTCGTCGTCTTCCTTATATGGCTGCCGTTTCTTTCCGTCGAAAACGTAATCGGTGCTAATGTGAACAAGCTTCGCGTTTTTTTGCCGGCAAATTTCGGCCAGTTGTTGCGGCGCTTGCGCATTGATCGAATATGTTTCTTCCTCATGACTCTCGCAGTAGTCCACGTTAGTCAAAGCTGCGGCGTTAACTAAGAGATCGAACTTCATCGGGTCGAGTATTGCTTTAATCTGGTCGGTTTTTGCCAGATCGACCTCCTGGTGATTAAAGCCGCGCACTGAAATGCGTTCGCGCCATTCCCGAAAGAGAGCGGCGCCTAATCTTCCGCCGCTGCCGATGATCACTGCCAGGTCCATGTTCTCGTTAGATTCGCGGCGGCGCGATCAAACTTCCCGCCCGCGCAGGGTAACGATTATTTGCCGGTTCGATTACCGCCACCACCCCTGTTGCTTCCCCCGCTCCCGGCGCCGCCATAGGCATCTTTTTTTGGAAGAAGGTCGCTCAAGTCGATCTCAGTTTTCGGTTTGGTCGGTTTATCCTTGCGTTCCATAATTGCCGGTGAGGAGCGAGTTGTTGGTAGCAAATTCCGGGCGCGAAAAGCAAGCAAAAAAACTCGCTGAATCCCCTAAAATCTTCTCGGCAGAATTCCTATGGCAACGGAGGTCGGATTTGCAACCCGACTTGGCGGATTGCAAATTCGCCCTCCGTTCCTATCGCAGCCGCGTTCGGATTTGCCCGGGTCTCCGTTCGTTCAACGAGTCACGCAGCGTTAGTAGCGGTCGGCGCGCTCCAGAAGCTCCTCCCACCACGATTGGTTGCGCAGATACCAATCCACCGTCTCTTTTATTCCCTCCCGGGGCTCGCGCCTAGGGTGCCATTTCAGCTCGCGCTCGGCAAAACTCGAATCAATCGCGTAGCGCCGGTCGTGCCCGAGCCGATCGGTCACGAAGGAAATCAGGTTCGGTGGTTTGCCCAGCTGATCCAGAATCAGGCGCACCACTTCCAGATTATTCAGCTCGTTTCCGCCGCCAAAATTATAGGCGACTCCGGCCTTCCCTTCGAACAACGCCGCCACGATGCCGGCGCAATGATCGCGCACATGAATCCAATCGCGCACGTTCATCCCATCGCCATAGACCGGCAGCGGCTCGTTCCGCAGCGCTTTGATAATCATGAGCGGAATGAGTTTTTCCGGAAATTGGTAGGGCCCGTAATTATTCGAGCAACGCGTCACCACCACGTCCAACCCGAACGTCTTGTGACAGGCGAGCGCGATCAAATCGGCCCCGGCTTTGCTCGCGGAGTAGGGCGAGCTCGGGTCGAGCGGTGATTGCTCGGTAAATTTCCCCGTTTCGCCGAGTGAACCATACACTTCGTCGGTCGAGATTTGAACAAAACGCTGGACGCCATGTTTTCGCGCCGCCTCGAGCAGCACGTTCGTCCCGACGATGTTGGTGTGAATAAAATTCTGCGGCGAATTGATGCTGCGATCAACGTGCGACTCCGCCGCGAAATTAATGATGGCGTAAAACTGGTGCTCGCTCAAAAGCGTGCCCATCTGGTCGGCATTGGCAATGTCGGCCTTAAAGAACTCGTAACGCTCACCGTGTTCCTCCGGCACGCCCGCGAGATTAGCGAGATTGCCGGCGTAAGTGAGCGCGTCCACATTGGTCACCGACGCCGGCTTGTAATGTTCCAAAATGTAGCGAATAAAGTTGCTCCCGATGAAGCCGCAGCCGCCCGTCACTAAAATGCGCATCTCCGCGCGTTCTAGCAGCGCTCGCAAAGACGCGCGAGCGGAATCTTTCGCCCCCGCCAATCCGTTCCTCCGCGCACTGGAAGAGAACTGGGCTTTTTGGGCGATCCTCCTGCTGGCGGCGTTGTTGCGATTCCTCTTTCTTGGAATTAAACCGGCCCATTTCGACGAGGGCATCAACGGCTGGTTTGTCGATCAAATGGTTTCGAACGGTTACTACAAGTACGACCCGACCAACTACCACGGGCCGCTCCATTTTTATGTCCTGCTGCTTTTCCAAAATGTTTTCGGGCGCAACCTCTGGGCGCTGCGGCTGCCGGTTGTGCTGGTGAGCATCGGCGCGGTCTGGCTCACGCTTTCTTTCGACCGCGTCCTTCCCCGCTTGGTCGCGCGTCTGGCTGCACTCGCCATGGCCATCTCGCCCGCCTTCGTCTTCTACGGGCGCTATTCCATCCACGAAGTCTGGCTCCTTCTCTTTTCGATGATGTTTACGCTCGGTTTACTTGGGTTATGGCGACACGGAACGGTAAGCTATCTTTGGTTCACTGGCCTCGGAATCGCGGGCATGATTCTAACCAAGGAAACCTACATCATCCATCTTGGCTGCGCCTTGATCGCGATTCCGGTTACGTATCTCTCTAACCTGGTCACTCCAGCTGAGGAAGTCGAACCAGCCGAGCAAAAGTGGGACTGGCAGAACCTTGTCATTGTCGCCGCAGTCGCCATTGGCAGCATCGTCTTCTTTTACTCCGGCACGTTCTTTCATTGGAGTGGGGTAAACGGTCTTTATCAAACTTTTCATGCGTGGTTAGCGACTGGCCACAATGGTAATGGTCATGAAAAGCCATTCTATTACTGGCTAATGTTACTGCTTCGTTACGAATGGCCGGTTCTCATCGGCCTCGCTTTGCCAATTGTTTATCTTAGTCTAACCAAAACAATAGTTCAATTAGCAGCCGTTGGCGCCATTATTGTTACCGGCGTCGCCGAACTGGTTTTATGGGTGCTCTGGCGTTCCGATCATTTTTCTTATTCGCCAGATGACCCACACTTTTGGGCTCCTGCCGGCCTTTGTTTAGCACTCCTGATATGTTTTGGAGCCCTGGCAATGCCGACCCTGACAATGCGATTTCTCACTATTATGGGCACTGGCGTCCTGACCGCCTATAGTATCGTCAATTATAAAACGCCCTGGTGCCTTATCAGCATCGTGTGGCCGTTCCTGTTCGTCTTCGGCGCATTCGTCCTCATCTCTCCCAAACCACGGCTGAACCTTGCCCACGCGGCCGCAACTTTCCTGCTCTTCGTTTCCCTCGGCTTTTCCATTAGCCTGAACTACTTTCGCTGCACCACCTTCCTCGACCCTGCCTGGGACAAAAATAAAACCGTTGCCCGCAACATCATCGAGTTTTTTAAGTCCGAGCCCTACGTCTATGTCCAGACCTACAACGACATTTACAAATTGACTACTCCCGTCCTTACTCTGGCCCATCGCAACCCCGCTCTCTACCAGATAGTTGGCCACATTATTCGACCCAGCCCCTATCCATTGCCTTGGATTCTGGATGATTTCCCAAATGTCGGCTACTACGAGCACGGCAATTCACCCACCCAATTCGATGCCGATTTTCTCCTGGTGGAAGAAGACCGGGTCCCAGAAGTGGAAAGCAAGCTACTGGATAGCTACTTCACCGTTCCGCTGACGATTCGTCCTTACCAGGATGCTTCCAAGCTCTATTTCCGGGCCCGTTTATTTCGTGGCTTCTTTCCCGATAAAGTGCCCGACTTCGTTGGCAAGCACTAGGCGCGACGACGAATGCGTTTCTTTGCCGCCGGCCTGATCTACATCGCAGTTTCCACCGTCGCCGGCCTCTTCCTTGGAATGGAATCGGGTCTCGATCCAGCGCGATCGTTCCTTGCCCTAATGGCCGGCTCCCTCGCCGCCATCGCGGCTTACTACTCGACTTCGCCTTTTGATTTTGCTGGCAAAGACCGAGTCGTTGCTGGCGAAAGAGGCCGGTTCCACTCAGGCTGGCTTTGGTTTCTCGACTTTGTCTTTTCCATTTTCGCCCTGCGCTGCTTTCTTTGGCTTATCTATCACGATAAAGGCACGCTCTATCTTCAATCACCCAACAATCTAGGCGATCTTGGCCTTCATCTTACCTACATCAAGAACTTCGCCGCTGGCGTGAAACTTTGGCCAGATAGCCCCATCTATTCTTTCAGCAAGCTTCGCTACCCGGCTGGCATTGATCTCTTCAATGGCCTTCTTACCTGCATCGGCATCAACCTTCATCATCAACTAATCGCTACCGGATTAATTGCTTCGGCTGCCACCTTTTATGCCTTCTATCGCTGGGGAGGAAGCTTCGCCATCGCCGGTTTTCTATTTAACGGCGGCCTGGCCGGTTCTCAGTTTCTTCTTACTGGCGTGTTTCGCGACTACCAGAATGCCCCAGAAATCTATTGGAAAAATATCGCGCTCGCAATGTTCGTTACCCAGCGTGGTTTACTCTATGCTATCCCAGCCGGGCTTCTGCTACTTACGCACTGGCGAGCGAAATATGGTTCGTTGAACAGCCAACGCAAAGGCCTCGCTCCCACCTGGGTCGAGTACGTCCTTTACGCTACCCTGCCACTGTTTCATCTCCATGCTTTTATGGCTCTGAGCATGGTTCTGACTGTCCTGTTTGTCGCGAGGCCCGCTTCCCGGCGACAACTACTGGCCCTTGTCGCCGCTGCGGCAGTTCCAGCTACTTTTTTCGTCGGCCTTATCTCCGACAACTTTCACGCCTCCAAAATTCTCGGCTGGTTTACTGATTGGAAAGATACATCCGAATTCGCAGCGCCCTTCTTCAAGTTCGTTCTCTGGAACTTCGGCATTCTTCTGCCGTTAGTGATTATCCTGATTGCCGTTGTCGCCTGGCAGGAGTGGCACAAAGCAAAAGGGACGCCGTTCCAGCTCTCGACCGACGCCGTTTTTCTTTCCGCCGCTCTCCTCATCTTCTTCTTCGCTCTTTTAGTCAAAACCGCTCCCTGGCAATGGGACAACATCAAGCTCTTCATCTGGGCTTATTTTATTGTTCTTCCCATCTTATGGCGACGGCTGCTTGCTGCCTGGCCGTTGCCGGCCCAGGTCGGCCTCTGTTTCCTGCTCTTTTATTCCGGTTTCGTTAGCCTTATTGGAGGGTTGGCGGCGGGCCGGCCCGGGTTTGAGTTCGCCAGTCGCGCGGAAGTCGATTACGTCGCGGAAGCGGTGCGCGGTCTGCCGGTAGAGGCGCGTTTCGCTTCTTATCCTACTTACAACCATCCATTGCTCTTGAACGGCCGCAAAGTGGTGTGTGGTTACACCGGTCACCTTTGGACGCAGGGTATTCCGTGGGCCGATGTCCAGGCGCACGAAGCAAAATTGCGCGCGCTCATGATGGGCGAAGGCGATTGGAAACGTATCGCCACCGAGCTTCGCGTTCGCTACGTCTTTTGGGGGCCGCAGGAAAAACAGAATTATGCAGGTAGCTCGCGGCCGTGGGAGAAGAGCCTGCCGTTAGTCAGACAGGGAAGCTGGGGAGCGATTTACGAAGTGACAAGTGACTAGTGGCAAGTTAATTTTGGAACTCGTAATCGCCTCCATCACTTATCATTTATCACTCGTCGCTCGTCACTATTCTTCACACTACCCATTCACAAAGTAGGCGAACTTCCAACTACCTCGCTGCTGAATAATTCCCGCGCGGTAGCCGTTGTAGTTCAGTGATGGATCGGCAAACTGCGGCGGCGCCACCATGTAATACGATTTATCTGGATTGTACTTCTTTACGAACTTTTCCGATAAAATCCCGTTTAGCTCCGGCCAGATATTGTTCTCGTCCCAATATTTGAACACTCCGTCGCCCGACCGCTCTGGATTCAGGGCGTAACCGAAATCCGGCGTCATCATGCCCGCGATCGTACTCAGGTCGCGCGCCGCCACCGCTTTGCGCAGACGCGAGACAAAAGCATCGAAGTCCGCGTCTTCGCTTTCTTCCATCTTCGGAGTGGGCTTGGCCTTAGCCTCCTTCTTCGCCGGCTCCTTCTTTTTCTTTGGCGTCGTATAACAACTGCCCGCAAAAGCCATCGCTACCAGCACCAGAATGATTCCAAAAAATCTTCCCATAGCATTCATGACTTTAGCTCTTGCAGGTTTTCGCAACCCTAGCAAGTGCGCACTCAACTCTTCCCGTTCTAATTTCCATATTCCTCTTCTTACACTTACTCCTAATCTCAATCCTAATCCTAATCGTCCCCTCCTCCCAGGCCGCCGCCCGCGCGCGCCCGCAACGGATGCGCTACGAACACAAAATAGAATGTGCTCACAATTTCCGAGAGCAACGCCGGCGGGCTGGTCAATCGCACCTGACCGGAACGCAATTTCTCGAAAACCGTCTCCGCCGAAAGTTGCGTCGGCTGCGGAATGCTACTGTAATGCTGCCCGAATGCGCTGAGCCGATGTGCATCGGAAGTCGCGATAAGCGGCTTGCCGAACTTCGCCGCCACCCGCGCCGCGCGCCAATTGGGATTGAAAATGCCCTTGTGAAAGTGGCAGAGCTCGATCGCATCGAAGCAATCGATCTCATCCACAAGCCGCTTCCCGATCGAGCCACCCAAAACATAGAACGGATGCGGCGCGATCGTGAAAAGCGAGTCGCCGCGTCTCGCCCGCAAGGCGCGGACGTCATCGAATTTTTTTAGCGGCGCAACGTCCTCACGGCTCACATTGAGCAAAATAATATCCGCGCCCTCCAGCCGCATTTCCGCCGCCGAAATAAGCAAAATACCGAGCCTCTCCGCCGCCGCGAAAATTTCCGGCCGATCGAAAACTTCATCGTGCAACGTGATCGCGAGCACGCCAAAACCGAGTCGATGCGCCCTCGCCAGCAATTCCCGCGCGGAATAATCCAGCTTATCCTTCGGATCATCCAGAGTGTGAATGTGCAGATCGATCTTGATCCAATTTCTTTTGCTCATGCTCATGCTCATAATCCTGCTCCTGATCGAATCGCATTTCCCATGCAACAGCGGCGCTTCAATCTTGGTCCCGTCAAGTCTTCACTTCGGGTTTGATCATGAGCAGGAGAAACACAAGAAATTACGCAAGACAAAAGGCTTGCGACGCTACTCGCGCCATCTACCGTTCGCCGTTCACTTTTTCACGCTCGGGTGGTGAAATGGCAGACACGTACGTTTGAGGGGCGTATGCCGAAAGGCATGCGGGTTCAAGTCCCGCCCCGAGCACTCCTCTTCCTCATAATCCTAATCCTAATCTTCCAATTCCCCATGCGAAGGCTTCTAAGTAACTCCAACCGGCCGCTTCACCGCGATCAACTCGTCAAGCAGATAGGACTTTGTATCAATCCAGAAAGCTTCTTTGGCGTCGGTCTCCTGCCCGCGGTGCGCGGGCAGGCAATGCATTACCAGCGCGTCCCGCCGCGCGAGCGCGACTAACAATTCGTTGATCTAATCCGTGCCATCCGCACAATCCGCGGCCCCAACCAAAATTAGTTTGTCTTTCCGTAAGGGGATGTCGCGTTTACTCTGCGCGCCATGGAATCGTTCACTCTCGTCGGCGTTGTTGTCATTGCGGTCATCGCGTTCGTTCTCGCGATTATCGCTTTCAATTTTTTCGGTCTCTGGCTGCGCGCGCGAATCGCGAACGCGCCGGTCGGCATCGGTAAAATGATCGGGATGCGTCTGCGCAAGGTGCCGGTGGGAATGATTGTGGATAATCGGATTACCGCCGTGAAAGCGGGCATCGACGTGCCGAGCGATCCGTTGGAGGCGCACTACCTCGCGGGCGGTGATGTCAGTCAGGTCATCCTCGCGTTGATCGCGGCGGACAAGGCCGGGATCGCGCTCGATTTCAATCGCGCTTGCGCCATTGATCTGGCGACGAAAGGGACCGGCAAAACCGTGCTCGAAGCGGTGCGCACAAGCATTAATCCTAAAGTTATCGATGTGCCGAACCCGTCGATGGGGCGGACGACGATCGATGGCGTGGCCAAGGATGGCATCGGCGCGAAAGTGAAAGCGCGCGTGACGGTGCGCTCGCACCTCGATCGCTTCGTCGGCGGCGCAACCGAAGAGACGATTATCGCGCGCGTCGGCGAAGGGATCGTGAGCGCGATTGGCTCGGCCGATTCGTACAAAGACGTTTTGGAAAATCCCGACCGCATTTCAAAGGCGGTGCTGGCGAAAGGACTTGATAGCAACACAGCGTTTGAAATTTTATCGATCGATATTGCCGACGTCGATGTGGGCGACAACATCGGCGCGAAATTGCAGAGCGAGCAGGCGGACGCGGACAAACGGATCGCGCAGGCGAAAGCGGAAGTGCGGCGCGCGGCCGCCGTGGCAGTCGAGCAGGAGATGCGGGCGGAAACGCAAAAGATGCGTGCCAAAGTGGTGGAAGCAGAATCGCAAGTGCCGCAGGCAATGGCGGAGGCGTTTCGCTCCGGCAATCTTGGGATCATGGATTACTACAAGATGAAAAACGTGGTGGCGGATACTTCGATGCGGGACTCGATTGCGGGGACGGACAAGCCGGCGCAGACGACGTGAGAGGTGAAAGGTGAATCGTGTAATGATGTAGCGATGTAACGATTCAACGATTTAACGCCCCATGCATTTCGACCAAAACATTATCTTCATCATTGTCGCGGCGATTGTTGCCATTTCGCGGCTGGTGGGGCTGGCTTCGCGAAAGCGGCAGCAACAGCCCCCCTCTTCAACCGAGCAACCGCGGCGAACGGCTGCGCCGGTTTATCCTGTGAAAGCTGAAACGGACGAGGAACGGGTGCGAAAATTTTTAGAAGCACTGGGCGCACCACCGGGAACGCAGGCACCGCCGAAGGTGCAGCCGCGGACCGATCTGCCACCGCGTCCGGTCGCGCCGATTTCGCCGCCGCCAATCCCGAGACCATTTTCGCCGGTGCTCCTGAAACCGGTGCAGGAGAAAGTGCGCAAAGTTTTCGCGCCAAAGACAGCCGGGGCGCCCGTTGCCGAGAAGGTCCAGGCCGCTGATGAACCGGGAGAATGGCTGCAGGAACAGGACAAGGTGGCGAAAGCCGCCGCGAAGTTTGAATCGGCTACGAGCGGACTAACAAGAACTGAATCCGCGCCGACGACCGACCCACTTTGGCGCCAGGCGTTGCGTTCGCCGGAAGCGCTGCGGAGCGCATTTATTTTGCGCGAAATTCTTGGCCCACCACGCGCGTTTCAAGTCGAGTTGGCGATCCGCTAACCTGGAGGGACGCCCGCGGTGGCGTCCCAGTTTACCCCGGGGACGGGACAGCGCCCGTCCCTCCAAACGCAACACTTGAGCCGCCGGCTTAACTCCGTATTTTCCCCGCTCCGCGCCGGCGTGGCGGAACTGGCAGACGCGCTGGACTCAAAATCCAGTGATCGCAAGATCGTGTGGGTTCGATCCCCTCCGCCGGCAGAATATCCCTGTCATTCCGCCACTGGTTTTTCTGCGCCGAGGCCGGTGTTGGCGCGTACGCTCAATTCCGCAAAACGCGTTTCGGCGCTCGGCTCCCGCCGCAAAAACGTGCCGATAACGGCGGCCAGAAATCCTAGCGGAATGCTAACGATTCCTGGATTTTCCAGCGGGAAGATCGGCGCGTGCTGAATCAGATGCCTGGCGCTCGCGACGGTGCCGACCGGATCGATTTTCATGATGCTCGGGCCGATGAGAATCAACGCGATGGAAGCGATCAAGCCGACCGCCAGTCCGCAGACAGCGCCGGCGGTGTTAAAGCGTTTCCAAAAAAGCGAGAGCACGATCACCGGCAAATTGGCCGAGGCGGCGACGGCAAAGGCGAGCGCGACCAGAAAGGCGACGTTGGCGTCTTTACCGAGGAGAATCGCGATGCCGATGGCAATCGCGCCGACAAAAAATGCCGTGATGCGCGCGACTCGCACTTCTTCGCCCGGCGCGCGCTCGACGCCGCGGTGAATGACGTTGGTGTAAAAATCGTGCGCGAAAGAAGTGGAGGCGCTGATCGTTAACCCGGCGACGACGGCGAGGATGGTCGCGAAGGCGATCGACGCGATGAAGGCGAAGAAAATATCGCCTCCAAGCGCCTGAGCGAGAAGCGGCGCGCTCATGTTATTTCCGCCGTGGCCGGCGATGAAATCGCGCCCGACAATGGTGGCCGCGCCGAACCCGAGAAACGTCGTCATGATGTAAAACGCGCCGATCAAAATCATTGCCCAAACGACGCTGATGCGCGCAGTTTTCGCGTCCGGCACCGTATAGAATCGCACGAGGATATGCGGCAATCCCGCGGTGCCGAAAACGAGCGCCATTCCTAACGAGATCAAGTCAAGCGCGCCGTGATTGGCAGCGGTAAAACGCAAACCGGGTGCGAGAAAATTTTTTGTCACGAGCGTGCCCTTGTCGTGATAACTGACGCGCGTCACAGCATCGAAAAAATTCCCCAAGCTCCAGCCAAAATGCGCCAGCACCATCAGGCTGAGCAGGATCGTGCCGGCAATCAACAGAATGGCCTTAATGATTTGCACCCAGGTTGTCGCCAGCATCCCGCCGAAGACGACGTAGATGATCATGAGAATGCCGACACCGATGACCGCGCTTTGATAACTGATGTGTGACGCGCCGAGCAAAAGCGCCACGAGCGCGCCGGCGCCGACCATTTGCGCGATCATGTAAAAGGTCGAGACGGTGAGAGTGCTGAGCGCGGCCATCGCGCGCACCGGTCGCGGACTCAGGCGATAGGCGAGCACATCCGCCATGGTGTATTTGCCGGCGTTACGCAGCGGCTCGGCAACGACGAGCAGGACAGTGAGATACGCCACCAGCCAGCCGACCGAAAACATGAAGCCGTCGTAACCGAAAAACGCGATCAAGCCTGCGATGCCGAGGAAACTGGCCGCGCTCATGTAATCGCCGGCGACGGCGACGCCATTTTGCCAGGCGGTGATGCGGCGGTTGGCGGTGAAAAATGCGGCCGCGCCGCGCGAGCGTCGCGCCGCCCAGTAGGTGATCACGAGCGTGATCAACACGAAGAGCAGGAACATCCCGAGGGCCGGCGTCATGGGTTTTTTCCAATCGGATTCGTATTCCTATTCATGTTCTCCACAGAGGGGCGATTAAGATTATGATTAGGATTAAGAGTGGAAGCGCTATTGCTCACGTCTCGTTATGTGGCTTGCCATCTTGTCGAATCGCGCGGCGGCGCGGACGTAGAGCGCGGCGATAATCCAGGCCATGAAAAATTGCGAGAGCGCGAAGAGGTAGGCGAGGTTGATCGACCCGAGGATGCGCTTTTCCATGAATGGCCGGGCATAGCCGACCAAAATCGGTAGGGCAAAATAATAAACCACAAACACAATCAGCGCTGGAATGATGAAGCGGCGTTTCGCGCGCAAGAGTGATTTGAATTCGTTCGAGTGCGCGATTTTCTGCCAGTCCGGTTTTGCCACCATGCTTTCATATACGGGGGAGCGAACGACCGCGGCAAGGAAAAGACCGGACACGGCCGGAATCGTTTGCCAAAATCCCGGGCTTGAAGGTCGAAGAAAAATTGAGATCGCGTTATCGCAGTGTCGCGATGGCAGCGTTTCTTCTGGCCATTCTGTTCGCGCCGTCGCTCTGGATGCTGCTACGCCTTCCGCCGCTCTGGAAAGATATCGATGCCTATCTGCAAGTAACCGGCCGGCCCAGCACCATCACGATTTTGCATTACGGTCCGGCTTACTGTTTTGGCGCGCGCGTCCCACTATATCTCGGCTACGTTTGTGAACGCCTGCGCGCGGGCGCGGGCTTCCCATCGCTCGATTTCTTTGCGCAACCCATCATTACCGATGGCGGAGTGCGGACACTGATCTGGTTTCAACACCTGGCGTTATGCGGCGCGGCCTATTTTCTTCTGGTTTCGATTACGCGCGCTTTTCTTGTTCGTTTTCTGCTGGCGGCGTTTTGGGCCGGCAATTCTCTCTTTTATTCTTTCGCGCATTGCGTCGGCTCGGAAACGCTCAGCCTCATTTTGCTTCTGCTGCTGGCTACAATTGGAATTCGCATTATCTCCTCCGCGCGGCGCGTTCCGGCCGGTTTTTGGATTCTTTTCGGCCTGCTCGGTTCGCTCAGCATGCTCACTCGCCACATCAACGGTTTGCAAGCCGCGCTCCTGCCGCTTGCTTTCGGCTTCGCCGCAATCGCGCGGTCGATCGGAGCACTGCGCCAGCGCGAGCCGCGACGGCGGCGCTGGTTGCTCGGACGCGCGCGCAAAGATTTGCGCCTCGCCTTTCTGGCGCTCGCGCTCAGCCTTCTCTCAATCGCGCTGGTGCAGGCAACTCTTCATCTTACAAGTCGCGCCGCTGGTTTCCGCTACCAGAGTTCGCTCGGTTTCACGTTTCTCTTTCGCCTGAATTTTTTAGGATCACTTACGCCGGCCGAACGCGAACCAATACTCACACGCGCTGCGGGACACAGCCGGCTGCCGGAAGTGCGCGGCGTTTTGCAGGCGCTGCGCGGGGCGCCAACCAGCCAGAAAAAATTCGATGCGATGGCGCTTTTTCACCGCTGGCGCTTGTCGCTTCCGCCCGAGGTCATCGGCTCGGCCGACAAATCAGGCGAAATCTTGAATGAAACCGCGCGCGCATTTCTCATCGCTCCGAGCCGGCACTATTTGCGCGCAGTCGAAGCCGACTGCATCGAGGCCGCGCGAATTTCTACGCCCAGAATAGTCGCGCAGTTGGCCCAGAGCACCGACAGCTATTTCCTCGCTCCCGATCAAATGCCGCAATGCGCTAATCTGGAAACTTTTCGTGATCCGGCCAATCGCGTCCTCCTCGCAAAAATCCCGCGGCGTCCCTATTTCGCACTCTGGCGGCATTTTTGTTATGCGCGCCTTTTTCTTCTCTGGATGGCAGCGCTCGTTCCGGTCGTCTTTCTCTCCGGCGCGCGCGCTGCGGAACGAGTTGGCTACGCCGTCGCACTCACCGTTGTTGGGACTGGCACAGTGGTGGCGAACTGTTTCCTCACTGAATTCCAGCCGCGCTTCACGCTGCCAGCCTGGGTATTCACCGTCATCTCGCTGTTCATCCTGGCCGCCGCCGCTGCGCAGTCACTACAAAAGCGACATCGCCGGCGTCGCGCCGCCGAGAAAATCAGTGACCGTCGAAGACAGACAAGCTAACGACTCCTGGATTTGGCGAAAATCAGGAAAGCGTGGTGTGAATGGAACGGTTGCGGTAGCCCCGTCCACAAACCTGCTCGTAGGAAACGCTGCTTGCGCGCGGGTTGTCGTCATCGTCCTCCTCATCTTCTTCCGCTTCGCCATTCGCGCGCAAATCGTTTGGCGCCATCGCTGGCAGATCGCGCTTTTGTAATTTTTCAAAACGCTCGCGCACTTCCGCGGGAATTTTCGCGATCTCTTCCTGCGTTTCCACCGGGCCGCTAAAGATCAATTTTCCCTGTGAATCTTTCGCGGTCAGAAATTTTTTGCCCTCATTCTTCTGGACCCGCAGCTCGCCTTTGTCGTCGGAAAAAACAATCTGCGCGCCGTTTAGATCGATGGTGGTGGATTTCAAGGCGCCGTTATCGCGCGACAAAACATGCATCTGGTTGCGCACTTCCTCGCCGGTTCGCCTGGCTTCATCGCGCGCTCGTTGCGCCTCTGCCCGCGCCCGCGCTACCACGTCGTGAATCATCCCATGTTCCTGGTCGCCCAATTTTTCCTTTAACTGCGCCATTTGCTCCCGAAACTGGTCGCCATCGAATCCCTCGATATTAAAATTCCAACCCAGGTCGCCGTTGTGCCCCATGTGCATGCGCTCAAGGCTGCGTTTCGGCACTTCCTTTTTTCCCAGCTTCACCGTCACCTTTTGCTCCTGCCCTTTGCGCATGAGAGTAAAAGTGACCGTGGTTCCTTCCTGATAACTGCGAATCAATTTCCCGAGTTGATTAGGATCCGTTAGGATTTGGTCGTTCAACATTTTCAGAATGTCGTTCTGCTGCACACCTGCGGACGCAGCCGGCCCTTCGGGCGTCACGTAATCGACCACCAGGCCGAAACCTTTCGCCATCCCGAGTTGATCGCAGAGCACGCTCGGAATTTCCGAGGTTTCCACCCCAAGAAATGTCACCGGCACTTTCGGGCCGCGATCTTCGCGATCGCGCGATGGAGGAATGGGCGGGATGGGCGGGATGGGCGCGCTCGCCGCGGGGGCGGGAGGCGTAGGCGGCTGCTGGCTGAAGGAGGCGGAGGGCAATAACGCCAGCGTGATGATGAGGAGGATGTTTTTCATATGGTTTTGTTGTTCGGGTGAATCACTGACCTGCAACTGGGATGAACATCACTTCTTCGGCCGGGTAGGAAACGCGCAGCGAAGCGCCCGTCTGCGCGTCGCGCCATTGCAACGTTTCGCGTTTGGCCGTGCGCACCCGGCGCACCGGCTCGGCTTGCCCGCGCGGAAAAAAAATTCCTTCGTCGCTGGTGCGATAAACCACCTGGGTCAGATCGGTAGGTTGAAAATTTGGCGCTTGCGCGAGCGTAGTTGCGGACGGCGCGGGAGCCGCGATATGCGGCAACACCGGCGCAGGTTTTCGGTCAAGGCGAGTGAAGATTAAAAAAGTAGCGGCGGCGGCGAGACCGATGCCGAGCCCGAGCCAATTCACCCGGAAACGCGAAGGCTCGATGATCTTATTCTCTTCGTCGCGCCGCAAATTCGCCTCGATGCGTTTTTGCAAATCCGGATTCACGCGCGCGGGACGCAACCGACGCAGCTCATTTTCCAACTCGCAGAAATCGTTCATCGCGGAGCCAAAGTTTTTTTGAGCGCGCCGAGCGCGTAACGATACCGTGAGGCTGCAGTGTTCTGCGAAATCTCCAGCGCCTGCGCGATTTCGGCGAAAGTAAGCTCGTTCCAAATCTTCATTACCAGCACCTCGCGCTGCTCACGCGGCAAACTTTCCAGGGCCGCGGCCAATTCCAGTTGTGAATCATCGCCCGGCTCAAACTCCGGCTCGATGCGATCGTCGCTGCCTTCGTACGCCATCGCTTCCCGGCGCGCCCGGCGTTGATCGCGCCGAATAAGATCGAGCGCGACCGAGCGCACTGCCGCGTAAAGCAGCGCTCGATTCTCGATCGCTTGATTGCGCCGCCAAAATCGAACAAAAGCATCCTGCACCACGTCTTCCGCGTCGGCCGCGCTCCGTACCCATTGTCGGGCAAAAAGCAGCAGCCCCGGCGCAAGCTCCGAAAAACAAACTTTCCAATCTTCATGGGTGGCGACATTCTCCATGACCTTTCACGGTCTTTGATTTTGAAACGTCGCCAAACGCTCAGTTTGTTTATTAACAAAAAAATATTTTCGCTTCTCGCCTGTGGCGCGCTGCTCTCCGCCGCTGCCGCCCAGAGCTCTGATACTTCCGCCGCCCGTGAAATTGCCAAGATCGATCGCGATTACTCCAATTTGTCGATCGAAAAAGGAATGCCGGCAGCAAGCGTCGAGTATTTCAGCGAGGATGGCATCGCTTTCGCGCCCAAACCGGTCAATGGCAAGAAATACTGGGGTCGGCGCAAAGATTTCGCCGACGTCCTCATCTGGCAGCCGATTCTGGCCGCGGCCGCGCGCGCAGCCGATCTCGGCTACACAGTGGGTCCGTGGGAATTGAAAAATAAGGAAGGCAACCGCTCCCTCGCCTACGGACATTACCTTACCCTCTGGAGCAAAAAGGCTAACGAGACCTGGAAAATCGCGCTCGATGTGGGAGTGGACAATCCTCAGCCGACCGAGCCGCCCGGCGCGCTGGAGGTTTTACCAGCGGATCCCACCGCCGGCGAACGTGCAGTGACCGACGCGCGCCGCAGCTTGCAAAAAGCAGAACGCGTTTTTCTGGAACGCGCGCGCCAGGATATCGGCCAGGCAATTCTTGCCCAGGCCGCAGCTGATATTTGGGTTCTGCGCGACAAATCCTTCCCGGCCAAAGGCGTGGCCGGCGCACGTTTGTTGCTGGGGTCAGACCACGCGAAAACGACGCGGCAGTTTGGCGGGAGCCATCTGAGTAGCTCGGGTGATCTCAGTTATACCTACGGCACCTATTCCTGCGAGCGCGGCAATACGCAGGAAAGCGGAGTTTACGTCATGATCTGGCGGATTAATCTCAACGGCGACTGGAAGCTTCACCTCGATCTGCAAAAACCCTTTCCGGCGTCGGAACATTCCTAACAAGTCCGCCGATTTCTCGCGCTATGGTTTTGGCAAAGGTCGAAGAAGTAACTGGCCCAACCACTCCGGATTCAACACTCCTTTGCGATAAGCCTGGAGCGATTCCACCGATGAGTCCACGTGCAGGTTACTGTAGGAACCATCTTCGTTCTGCCAGCGCTCATGCCAATAGACGGCAGCTTTCAATCGCGGATAGCGAGTGCGAAATAACTCCAGACCCTGTCGGATCCATTCGCCCTTGTTTCCCGAGTGAGGAAATTCTCCCGTGCCCCACTCCGCAATCATGATCGGCTTGTTCGGGTCCAACCCACTTAGCTCCTTATAGGGCCAATCGACCAGCGACGGAATATCGGCCCACGGTTCATCCTTAAACTGCTGGCCATAAACACTGATCCCCAGCCAATCGACATAGTCTGCCCCAGGGTAGTAAGCGGGTGCGAAATTCCAGGTATTCAGTGGATAAGAATAGTTATTGGTATGAAACATCCATTTGATGTTGGTAGCTCCTTTGGCTCGCACGCGATCGACCACATGCCGGTAAGCTGTCTTGTAAGTCTCCGGTCCTTTCCAGCGCGGCGGATTCTCACTTACCTTTTCCTCGCCGCCATAGTATGCGCCCGACCAAGGAAACCAATCGCCATTCATCTCATTGCCAAACACCACCAGCATCGGTTTGCCAAACTTCCTCGCAGCTTCCGCCCATTGGTCGATGTAGGAATCCCATTTTCCATTAATAATTTCGGTCAGGCTAAACCGGTCCGGCCCGCGGTTTTGCTCGTAGGGCTTGTCCCAGGGCGACCAGAAAACCAGCGGCCACGAACCGTGCTGCCAGATCACACTTAAGTTACGAGTAGGAAAATCCTGTTCGCCCCAGTAGCTGGAAGAAGCGATGATTGCCTGATGTTTCCCCACCATCGTCTCAAAATCCTCGATCGTCTCGAGCGAGACATCATCTTCTTCTTCGCCAAAGTCGATGAACGCCCCGGTGTAAAGACCATGCGCGGGAACTTCTACCTCCACCCCACGGCGCGGTGTTTCCACGACGAAAGGACGGCGGCAGGCCGCTAAGATGAGAATACAAGTCGCGGTGATGGCAACGAGGCGCATGAGAACTCCAACATTCTCGCACGCATGCTGGATGTCCAGTGTCGGCTACTTGTTCGCCTTTGGTCCGTTGTTGTCCGGCGCCAATGGATCAGATTTTCAGTTCTCAGCCACCGTAGAAGCGAGCCATGCGGCAAACCACATTATTCCACGGCTGGCGCTCGGCGCCGGAATAGATGGCCATGAGCGAGGCGAGATCAAGCGCATGTTAACTACTCGAAACATGAAAGAGATGCTGTCCGCTGGTTTAGGTCCACTTACTTATCGGTTGCGCACTGAACTGGCGGGCGAAGCCTGGCACTGGAATTCACGCGGGACCTGGAGCGATCCCGCGCATCAGTGCGGCTACTGGACTTCGGACGACTCACTCGCCGCACCCATCCAACTCTGCTATGGCTATCGCTTGCCGCGTCGTGGAAATACCATCGATCAGGCCAACAACGATGGTTATTCACGTATCGACGACGGGGACCGCTCATCTTTCTGGAAAAGCAATCCTTACCTTGATGAATACTTCACCGGCGGCGTTTCTCATCCGCAGTGGGTAGTAATCGATTTGGGCAAGGTTCAAACAGTGAATTTCATTCGACTCCACTGGGGCGCACCCTACCCGGTGAAGTATGAAATCGAGTATTGGACTGGGAACGATCCCATGCATCTTCATCTCGATCGCCCTGATGAGTGGCGCACTTTTGCGCAAGGGGAACATCGAACCGGATCAGGCGGAGTAGAGCCAATCCTGCTGGCTCCCGACGGCCGGAGGCTGGTGCAATTCGTCCGCATTTTGATGGAGCAAAGCTCGCACACCAGCGCGACACCGACTACCGACGAGCGCGACAAGGCAGGTTTCGCTTTGGTTGAAGTGGAGCTCGGTTTTCGCGATCGCTCGGGCGTTTTCCAGGACTTGATCAAACACGCGCCAGACCACGCCCGGCAGACTACCATTTACGTTTCTTCCACCGACCCATGGCATCGCGCGACGGACATTGACTACAAAACGGAACAGCCGGGCCTGGACTTTATCTTTCATACTCCGCTTCCGAACAAGATGCCGGTGCTGGTTCCCGTTCCCGTCTTGTATGACACACCGGCCAACGCACTCGCCGAAGTAACTTATCTTCGACGTCGAGGATACGAAGTCGAAAACCTCGAGCTAGGTGAGGAACCCGATGGACAATGGTGCTCGCCGGAGGATTTTGGGGAGCTCTATCTTCAAGTCGCGCGCCAAATACGCGCGACCGCCCCGAAAATTCGCCTGGGTGGACCTAGCTTGCAGAGCTTCGAAGATCATCTCCTTACCTGGCCGGATGCTTCCGGTGATCGTTTCTGGATGCGACGGTTTTGTAATTATTTGCGGGCCGCCAGCGCTCCCTTCGACTTTTTTTCTTTTGAGTTCTATCCTTTCGATGACGTTTGCACTGACCCGGCCCCGCAACTTCGCCAAACACCAGCGCGCCTCGCCGCGGTCATGGCCAGCCTGCGGCAAGACGGCGTCCCAACCAATATCCCGTGGCTGATGACCGAGTACGGTTACTCGCCCTTCGCGGGGCGACCCGAAGTCGAGATCGCGGGCGCTCTTTTTACCGCCGACACGGTAGGTCAATTTCTCAGTTTACGCGGCAGCAAAGCCTACCTTTATGGTTACGAACCGAACCATCTCGCGGACGAGCTGCGTTGTTCCTGGGGCAACCTGATGATGTTGCAACTATCCCAAAATAACGGCCATCTCTACCGCTTGTCGAGTTATCACGCCATCCATCTGCTGGTTAACGAATGGTTGCATCCGCGAACTCAACCTCACGAGCTATTTCCAGTCACAACCACTTCGACCGATTTGTCCTCACCGCCGCCAGGTAGTGTTTATTGCGCGCGGTCGGATAACGATTGGTCCATTCTGGTGGTCAATAAGGATCCGATCCACAATGTGCAACTCGACTTAAGCTTCCGCTCGCACGCCAAGTCATCTCCATCGCATTTTGCCGGGAAGGTTCAAGTGGTGCAGTTCTCTTCCCACCAATACCAATGGCACGATAATGGCGCGGAAGGCTATCCCGAACGCAGTCTTGCGCCGATCGAGTTTACCCAGGAAGCTTCTCCCATCTACACCATGCCGCCATACTCGATCACGGTTTTGCGCGGGAGGCTGGACTTTCCGTAGCTACTTAAAGGATTAAGATTAGGATTAGAATTAAGAGTAAGAACTCCAGCTCATACCTTACTCTTACTCCTACTCTTACTCCTCTAACATTGGTCCTACGCCCGAACCGGAACAGAAGCGGTGCGCTCCAGCTTACCCCAGCTCACCCACGCACCCTTGATCCCGCGCAGAACCGCTTTCCAGATGCAGTAGCTCAAGAGCGGCCGATAAATAAAACGCATGGGAAGTATGCGCCAGGCACGAGTGATCGGCTCCTTTTCCAAGACACAGGCCAGGGTAGCGAGTATGACGTCCATCGCCAAAAATGTAATTACAAACGGCAGCAGAGCGCCCCACGCTCCAAATGGAAGTGAGCCAATTAGAAACAAGTCCACCATCGGAGTAACCGCGACCAGAATAATCTGAAAGAACCAGACACCGGGTAAACTAAACCAACCGAGCGCGCGATACTTCGGATTAAACACCATGTCGCGATGTTTCCAGAGACATTGCAACGTGCCGTAGGCCCAGCGGAAACGCTGCCGCGCCAGCGCGCGCACCGTTTCCGGCGCTTCCGTCCAGGCAATTGCGCCCGGGACATAGACAATGCGCTGGCGTTCCTTGTGTAGGGCCAAGGTCAGATCGGTATCTTCCGCCAAGGTTTCCAGACTAAGTCCACCCGCCTGCTCGATCGCCGCCTTGCGGATGGCGCTGATCGCTCCTGGAACTACCGTAATACAATTCCACCGGTTGTAAGCACGGCGATCAAGATTAAACCCAACCGTGTATTCCAATGCCTGGCATTTGGCAATGAACGTGCGCAAGTTTCCTACTTTGGCGTGACCCGAGACCGCACCGATTTGCGCGTCGCCAAACGGGGCCAGTAACTTGCTGAGTGTCTCCTTTTGACAATGCGTATCGGCATCGATGAAAACGATTAGAGGATGGCGCGTCGCCGCAATTCCACGTTGCAAGGCACGCGCCTTCCCGTGGTTTTCCTGCTGTATGAGCCGGAGCCGAGGATCGACGGCGGCGATTTCTTCTACTACCTGGCTAGTGTTATCGTGCGAGCCGTCATTTACTACCACTACTTCCAACTCACCGAGATAATCAGTCTTCAAAAGCGCGTGCAAAGTGGCGGCAATAACCTTGCCCTCGTTGTAGGCCGCGATCACGACCGAGGCTGGTTCGGCTACTTGCGCCGCCGGCGCACGCCGGAAACGGTAGGCGAGATAGATCACTATCAGGGTGCGAATAACCACCAGCGCGGTTGCGACAATCATGAAAGCCCAAAGAAATTCTTCCAGTGCATGAAGAATGCGAAAGCCCGTGCTGCTGATATAGTAGGACATTTTTTGTCCACCCGGCAATGGAGGCATGACTGCGTCGCGGCTAATCCCAAGCAGTTTACTCAAAGGCACGATGGTGTCGTTCCGTGTCTTCAAGTAATCGATGATGCGCGGCAAAGCTTCGACCGTCTGTGAACGATCGCCACCCGCATCGTGCAGCAGAATAATGCTGCCATCGTGCCTTTGTTGTTTGATGCGTTGGAGGATGACATCCGCGCCTGGGCGGGCCCAATCCTGTGGGTCGATATTTTCCAGCACCGTCAGGTAATCCTGCTCCTGCGCGATCTGAAGAGGAGCTAACTCCGATATGCGGGTGGGTTGAGTATCGACTGCGTAGGGCGGTCGAAAAAGCGTGGTGGCGCGGCCGGTAATGAATTGCAGGAGTAACTGGGTCGCGTTCAGCTCCAACCGCACCCGCTCCGAGCTGCAAAGCGCCAGGTTGGGATGGTAATAGGTGTGGTTACCAATCTCATGGCCTTCCACCACGATTCGTCTAACAAGACCCGGATAACGTTCGGCATTTGCTCCTACGAGGAAGAAGGCCGCTTTAATGTTGGCCGCCTTCAAAATATCGAGGATCTTCGGCGTCCATTCCGGATCGGGGCCATCATCGAAGGTCAACGCCACTTCATGAGTATCGCCCGCGCCCTGATGATACAACGTCGGGAACTCAGGGAACTCAGTATAACGTGCGGTCAGGAATCCGTTTTCATCCAGTGAGAGTTCCCGCTTCCCATCGGCGCGGCTTTCATCGACGGTCACGATTTCCCCTTCGCCGACGTCCGCGATGGTATCGGTGCCGCGCAAAATTTCGAGATAAGGCCGGGTAGTCGCATCGAGATTCAAGTTCGCGGGAACTCCCAGAGCGTCCCAAATGGCGGTATCTTCCGTCCCAAGTCGATAGACTGCGAAGCCGCCGGCCTTCTGTTTGCGCACTTCCCGCAACTCATTAAGAAAGGTGACTACATCCAGAAACCAGACCCCATGCTCCTTGTCTCCATCCCGGTAATAGAAATAGGGGTTGTAGTCTGGAGCGCCGACCGTAAGCGAACCTATTTCCGCGCTATTGGCCCGGCTCATCGCTTCCGGAAAACTAATCTGCTCCGCCTTCTTTTCCCCTACCGTCCAGTCGTAGCCGTAATTGCCCAGAGCGATGATCCATTGCTGAGGATCGCTACCTTCCATTAGCACATGCAACCAGCCTTCGAACCAGGAACGCGAAGCGAGTGGGCCGGCAGGATCGATATCGCTGGTCTCATCGAATAGCAGGGCGACGAAGCGATCTACATTGTCCGATAGCTCATCGAAATCGACGTAATTCAACTCTTCTCCTGGAGTCACACAAAGCCATAGCTGCCGGCCGTCACGGTGCAGAGCGACCGATAGTTTGGTTAGAAGCTTTGTAAAGTCGTCCTTGTAAGCCGGGTCGAGTTGTTCCCAGTCAACTACTACGCCAGCAGCCTTAGCCTCGCGGAGGATGTTGAGAACGTTTTGAATGAAAGTTTGCTGGCGCTGCGCGTCGCCGTGCGCGACATTTTCCACCGCCTCCGGTTCCCAAGTATCGCCGACTAGGTTGGTCAGCAGCGGCATGAGCGCGATCCCTTTACTTTGAGTTAACTTCACCAACCGGGTATCGGCATCGATCTGCAAGTCGCCCGCGCCATTGACCATCGACATCCACTCCGGGCAAACGTGGGTAATCTGGCCGGCATGCTGCTCGAGCGACTGGTAACTATACGGATCGTCGTTGATGTAGAAGGCAAGCCGCACTTCGTTATCCGGCGCTTTCCGGTGCAGACGCGCCGGCGTGGGAACAGGCGAGCCTGCCGCGGTTTCGTTCGCCTTTCTGGCGGCTTGCCGGGTGGCTTGAAATTTCTGCCAAAGAAGAGGGCTGCTCGGCTGGCCATTGGGATTTTGCTTCTGTAAAGCGCGCAGCTGTGTCTTAAGCTGACGCAACGAAACTGGCACCGTCATTTGCGGCGCGACAAAAAGCGTTTGCACGAAAAGGACCGCGCCAAAAAAAAGCAAAATGCCGCTGATCAGCAGAACCAGACGCAGCCGCGGCCAGCGTTTTCCGCGTGGATCGGAAAACACGAAAGGTGTAAGATCGGTGGGTCTGTCGTCGTCCATCTGAGCGAACCAATTTGCCTTATGTGACCGTTTTTGTCATGCCAGGCTTAGTTCGCGCAATCTCTGACGTTTAAGCGGGCAAAAAGTTCAGTAATCTGGTAGAGTTTTCGTCACCGATGTGGAAGTCGAGCGAATCGTGGCAAATCCGACTATTAGTGTCCTCTATCACTTAGTCGCATAGGATAAGGTAACGAATATTCCTTCCGGGTAGCGCGCGCGTCCGGACGGTTTCTAATCGCAATCGAAGTGACTAGCCAGTAACTTTAAAAAAGCGCTGCGCCAATTCTGTTCCGCGTTCCTGAAGAAGTTGCGCCGCTAGTTTAATCGCCTGCGGGCCAATGATCGGTGGCCGGTAGAGCTCCAGGATGGAATCGAAAAGCGCCCGCGTTTCTGCGTTCGCATCCGCGATTGTGCCTACGATGGCGTAAACGGGTTTGCCATGTTTCCGCGCCAGCTTCGAAACACCGGCGGAGGTTTTTCCTTCCAACGTTTGCTGGTCGAGCTTGCCTTCGCCGGTAATCACCACATCAGCCCGCATAATCTTTTCCTCGAAACCGGTCGCCTCCGCCACTACCTCAAAACCGGGTCGCACCTGCGCGTGACAAAAGCTCATCAAGGCAAACCCAAGTCCACCCGCGGCGCCTGCGCCCGCAAAATCACGAAAATCGTCGCCTATCTCCAGTTTCACTACCTCTGCCAGCTTTGTCAGCGCGCTTTCCAGCAATTCAATCTGCGCCGGGGTCGCTCCTTTTTGCGCACCGAAGACGCGAGTGGCGCCCTCTTCACCTAGTAAAGGGTTTTGCACATCCACCGCCGCGGTCACTTTGATAGTCAATTCTCGACTTAGCTTAATCCTTGTTAGGTCAACGAGTTGTTCCGGCCCGCCAGTTAATTTGCGGTCACCGGCCAGAAACTCGAAGCCAAGCGCGCGCGCCATCCCGAATCCCCCGTCGTTCGTTACGCTGCCGCCAAGTCCCATGATTACCTCATGCGCGTTGCGCTGCTGGGCCGCGAGCAGCAGTTCGCCTACTCCGAAAGTGTTTGCGTGTAAAGGCGCGCGCTCGTCGGATTTGAGGCGGCGCCCGCCGGCGGCTTCGCTCATTTCCATTACCGCTATCTCGCTCACGCCCAGCCAGGCGTAGCGAGCCTCGATTTTGCGGTCGAGCGGATCGTGCGCCGCGCACGACAACCATTCTCCGCTGCGCGCGTCACAGATAATTTCCGCCGTGCCTTCGCCGCCATCCGCCATCGGAGCAATTTCGATTTCGGCAGTAGGAATTACCGCGCGAATTCCGCCCGCGATGTTTTCCGCCACCGCCCGCCCATCGAGCGAACCTTTGAACTTATCTGGCGCGATTAAAAAACGCATGATGTGCAACCGTCATCCCGAGCGAAGCTGAGGGATCCCGATACGCACCGTTCCGCTTACTTCCACGGGATCCCTCAGCGTCACCCATGATGACCTAGTTTCGACTCCAAAATTTTTCCTACCAACGAGGGATTCGCCCGACCGCGCGATAATTTTATCACCTGTCCTTTCAGGAAATTGAGCGAAGCGGCGTTGCCGGCGCGGAAATCGGCCACTGGTTTGGGATTCGCGGCAATAACCCGCTCGCACAAGCTTTCAATTTCGCGCGCGTCACTTAGCTGCGCGATTGCTTTTTCCGCGACAATGGCGGCGGCGCTCTTTTCGCTGGCAAACATTTCCGCAAAAACCTGCTTCGCCTGGCCGCCACTGATCTTTCCCGAATCGACCATCTGCACCAGCTCCGCCAGCCGCTCCGGCGCAACCGGCGAATCGGTCCGCCCCGCGAGCGCGAGCGCGCCTTGCAAATCATTCAGGATCCAATTCGCGATCGTCTTCGCCTTCTTCTTTCCGCGCGCCGCGGCCTCGAAGTAATCGGCCAGCGCGAGATCGTTCGCCAGCACACCGGCATCGTAACTGGTGATTTCGTAATCACGGATAAACCGGGCCCGTTTCGCAGCAGGCATTTCCGGCAAACGCGCGCGCGCTTCGTCCACGAGCGACGTCGTATTGATTGGAACCAAATCGGGATCTGGAAAATAGCGGTAATCCTGCGCAAATTCTTTGGTGCGCAGGAGGAAGGTCGCGCGAACATCCCGCTACTCAGCGGAGGCATGCCGGC
>DAIOVO010000005.1:33518-34479 GCA_036758965.1 Chthoniobacterales bacterium | reverse complement strand
TCGTCGTCCCACCCGCGTGTTTGCTGCTGCAATTTTTCACCACTCTCGAGCGCGGCAGTTTGTCGCTCAATCTCATAAGCCAGCGCGCGCCGCACGCCGCTGATGGAATTCAGGTTCTTGATTTCAATTTTGACGCCAAGCTCGCTTTGCCCTTCCGGCCTGATGGAAACATTGCAATCACAACGCAGTTGGCCTTTCTCCATGTCGGCATCGCTCACGTTGCCGTAGAGCAAGATCTGCTTAAGTGCTGTTAGAAATGCAAACGCTTCCTCCGGCGAGCCGATCTCCGGCTCCGTCACAATTTCCATCAGCGGGCTGCCGGCGCGGTTGAAATCAATCCCGGTGCTGGTTTCGAAATGGAAACTGCGGCCAACATCTTCCTCCAGATGAATGCGCACCAGATGCACTTCCTTTTCCGCCCCGCCGATATTTTTTTGCGCATCCTTCGGGTAAGCGAGCGGATGGAGGGCGACCGCTCCGTTTCTGCACAAAGGCGAATCGTATTGCGAAATCTGATAGTTCTTTGGCATGTCGGGATAGAAATAGTTCTTGCGATCGAACTTCGAGCTCTCCGCCAGCTCGCATCCCAGCATAAATCCCGTTAGGAGGGTGAGATGCAACGCTTCTTCGTTCATGACCGGCAATCCACCCGGCAGTCCGAGACACGTTGGGCAGGTGCGCGAGTTCGGTTCCGCTCCAAATTCCACCGGGCAGGCACAGAACATTTTGCTCCGCGTCTTTAACTGGACGTGGACTTCAAGTCCGATGGCGCTGAGGTATTTCATTTCGCCTGCCAAAATTATTTCTTCAACGCGTAATCGAGCGCGCGTTCCAACTCGAAATTTTTTACCTTTGCCTGCACCGCCGGGTCGTTCATGGCGTCGATCACGCGCGGGTTCCGCAGCAATTCCAGCATGCGGCCATGCGCGATCGCATCCATCGCCTGCGGATCATTTCGCAA
>DAIOVO010000005.1:27237-33508 GCA_036758965.1 Chthoniobacterales bacterium | reverse complement strand
GGCGATGATTTTCGGGTTTTCGCTGATCTCGCGCGCGCCGGGAAATGAAAGAAATTTTTCCGCGCTCTCGACGTTCGACGCTACTTCACCCGCTTTCTCCAGCGCGCGATAAAGCGTGGGCGGAAGTGGGTCGGCCGTTTTCACTGCCGCGCCGATCGTTCCGTTTTCGAGCGAGCTTTTCATTTGCGCCAGCACCGATAGCAGCGGCTCGGGCTCGGAAAACGAAGCTCGTCGCGCACTTGGCAGAAGCGGCCGATTTTCCGTCGGCGCAGTCGCGGCGTTTAAATTTTGCGCGCGCACTTTTGCTTCCGCGATTGATCCGACCAGGCGAATGCCGACGAAAGTGAGCCAGACCGTGATAGCCCCTAGCAGAATTCCGAGCAGCGCACCAGTGCTGCCCCACACTAGACGCACCGTCCGGCTTGAGTGCTGCGCGGTTTTCTTAAATAGAAACGCGCCGATGAGATTGATCGCGATAAAAACGAGCGTGGCCAGAATTGCTCCGCCGATGAGGGCGAGAATCGGATCGGGAAATTTCAAGAGCGAACGCATGATCGGCAGCGTCGCGCGAGCGGCGAAAAACGCGCAGGCGTAGGCGGCAACGATTGCCACCACCCGCACCAATTGCCGCAGCAAACCAAGCCGCCAACCGTGCGCGATTTCGAGCAAAATAATGACGACCGCGAAAGAAACGAAAAGAAGTTGCCAGCCGGAAAAGGGACTTGGAGTGGTGGAGTAAAGGAGCGATGGAGTAATGGAAAAAATCTTCACTCCATTACTCCAACACTCCATTACGCGAGCGATTTCTGCCGCAGAGCGTGATCGCACAACACCAGCGCTGCCATCGCTTCCACCATCGGCACCGCGCGTGGCAGGACACAGGCATCGTGTCGTCCGCGCGCGGCGATCGTCGTTTCCTCGCCCGTCGCCGTCACTGTTTTTTGTTCGCGCGCGATTGTCGCCGTCGGTTTAAACGCGACCCGGAAATAAATTTCTTCGCCATTGGAAATCCCGCCCTGAATGCCGCCGGAAAAATTAGTCGCTGTGCCGATGCCTTTGCCGCGATTTTTAAATGCGTCGTTGTGTTCCGAACCGCGCATTTTAGTGGCGGAAAAACCGGAACCGATTTCAAAACCTTTCGTCGCCGGCAAACTAAGCACCGCTTTGGCAAAATCGGCCTCTAGTTTATCGAAGACCGGCTCGCCCAATCCGGCTGGAATATTTCGGGCCACACATTCTATTACGCCGCCGAGCGAATCGCCCTCCGCGCGTGTTTTTTCGATGAGCGCGATTATTTTCCCGGACGCTTCTTCATCCGGGCAGCGCACGATGCTGCGCTCGACCTGTTCTAACGAGACCTGAGCGCGATCAATTTTCGCCGCAATTTCGTGGACTTGAGTTACGAAAGCGACAATTTCGATTTTAGGGAACAACTCGGCCAGCACTTTGCGCGCAACCGCGCCGGCGGCGACGCGACCAATTGTCTCCCGCGCGGAAGCGCGGCCGCCACCCTGCCAGTTGCGAATCCCATATTTCGCTTCGTAAGTGAAATCGGCGTGCGACGGGCGGAATTTGTCGCGCATTGTTTCGTAATCCGCCGGGCGCGCGTCTTCGTTTCTAACGAGAATTAGAATCGGCGTGCCGAGGGTTTGTCCTTCGAACACTCCGGACAATATTTCGCAACGGTCCGCTTCCTGGCGCTCGCTTGTGATTTTGCTCTGGCCGGGGCGGCGACGATCGAGTTCGCGTTGAACGTCCTCGCGCGAGATTGCGATCCGCGGCGGGCAACCATCAATCACCACGCCCACGCCGCCGCCGTGCGATTCGCCGAAGGTCATGACGCGGAATAGTCGGCCGAAAGTGTTACCCATAGATCCTTGTTCCGAGCGTAGCCGAGGAATCCCGCGATGTAAGCTTAAAGCTTTCACGACGGGATCCCTCGACTTCGCTCGGGATGACCGCGAAGTATTGGAGCTTCGCTAAAACGAATAACGGAAGTAAGCGGCGTGCTGCGAAGCGATTTAGCTCGCTACACCGCGGCCAGCGCGAAATCGAGGTCGTCGATTAAATCGCGCACGCTTTCAACGCCGACGCTCAGTCGCACTAGCGAGTCGGTCACGCCCAGGGCTTCGCGTTGTTCTTTTGGAACGGAAGCGTGCGTCATGATGGCGGGATGATTGATCAGGCTTTCGACGCCGCCCAAACTTTCCGCGAGCGAGAATAGGTGCGTGTTTTCCAAAAAACGCCGCGTGCCTTCGAGATCGGTTTTTAAAACAATCGTTATCATTCCACCGAAGGCACGCATTTGTTCGCGCGCCAAATCGTGTTGCGGATGCGATTTCAAGCCGGGGTAATACACAGCCGCTATTTGGGGTTGCGTTTCCAGCCAGCGCGCGATCTCGAGCGCGTTTATGCAATGGCGTTCCATTCGCAACGCGAGCGTTTTTAATCCGCGCAACGCCAAAAAGCTATCGAACGGTCCGGCGATTGCGCCGACGGAGTTCTGCAAAAAGGCGATCTTATCCGCCAACTCCTTGTTTTCTCCCACAATCGCGACGCCGCCTACCATGTCGGAATGTCCATTGAGATATTTTGTGGCGGAATGAATCACCACGTCGAAACCAGATTCAATCGGACGCTGAAGATAAGGACTGGCGAAAGTATTGTCGGAAACGCTGATCAACTTTTTTTCGCGCGCGATTTTGGCGATCGCCTCCAGGTCGATGATTTTTAAGAGCGGATTGCTTGGTGTTTCAATCCAGACCATGCGCGTGTTTGGCTTGATTGATTTTTCAAGATTGGCCGCGTCGGTCAGATCGACATAGGTGAAATCGAGATTAGCGGAAGTGCGCCGGACTTTTTCGAACAACCGGAAGGTGCCGCCGTAGAGATCGTCGCTCACGACGACGTGCGACCCGCTTTCGAGCGCGTCGAGTGTGGTCGCCATCGCCGCGAGACCGGAGGCGAAGGCCCAGGCGCGCGTGCCGCTTTCCAAATCGGCGATGCACTTTTCGTATGCGAGCCGCGTCGGATTAATCGAGCGCGCGTAATCGTAGCCTTTATGTCGCCCAGGACTTTCCTGCACATACGTCGAAGTGGCGTAGATCGGAGTCATGATCGCGCCGGTGGATGGATCGGGTTCCTGCCCGGCATGGATGACGCGAGTGGCGAAGTCGTGTTGTTTCTTCATCGCAAAAAATTTGAACCGCAGATTACGCGGATTTGGCGGATGCGGAAATGCTTTCCGGGGAGCACGGGCTGTTAGCCGTTGCATTCGGCTGCCAGCCGAATGCGGATGGCACGCACTAACGGACCCCAATGCGGTTCGCGGCAGACTGCCGCGAACTACGGGCTGACAGCCCGTGCTCCCCAGAGAAGGGATCCGCAGCGTTTCCCTTAACTAAACTCGCGCTCGACTGGCGACTTCGGCATGTGGCGGCGCAAGTACGAAAGCAGATCGGTGCGCGTGATTAGCCCGAGAAATTTGTCGTCATCCATCACAATGGCGACGCGGCCACGATCGAAAACGCCCAGAAGATTATTTATTTTGGCATCCGGTGGAAGCGTTTCCAGCCGATCGGTCATCGCTTGCTGCACCGGGGAATTAAATTGCGACGAATCCTGGTGCACCTTGAGCAAAATATCCGACTCGTCGATGATGCCGATGACGCGTCCTTCGTCGCTCACCACCGGCAACTGCGAAACATCCGCCTGCCGCATCCGCTTAAATGCTGTTAGGAGCGTGTCGGTCGGGCCGGCGGTCACGACTTCGCCGGCTTCGTAACGATGCAAAATTAAATCGCTCAAGTCGCCGTGCAGCGGGCGGCTAACGAACCCTTGATCCGCCATCCAGACGTCGTTAAACATTTTCGAGAGATATTTGTTGCCGCTGTCGCAAACGAAGGTGACGACACGCCTGGCTTTGGTTTGTTGCCGGCAATAACGAAGCGCGCCCGCGAGCAGGGTGCCAGTGGATGAGCCGCCGAGGATTCCTTCTTTGCGCAAAAGCTCGCGCGCGGTGGCGAAGCTGTCACTGTCGTCGATTTCGAATGCGTCGGTTACTAACGACATGTCGGCATTGTCTGGAATAAAATCTTCGCCGATCCCTTCGACCGCCCAGCTTCCGGACTCAACCATTTTTCCCGTCTTCACATACTCATAGAGAATCGAGCCAGTGGGATCGGCCAAAATCATTTCGACGCCGCGCCGGGGACGGACCCGCGAAAAAAATCGTCCAAGTCCTGTTAGGGTTCCGCCGGAACCGACACCGACGACGCAGGCATCGACATCGTGCCGCATTTGTTCCCAAATTTCCGGACCGGTTGAACGCTCGTGCGCATGTGGATTGGCGGGATTGGCGAATTGATTGACGTAAAATCCACCCGGAGTTTCCGCCGCCAGCCGCGCCGCCACGTCCTGATAATATTCCGGATGACCGCGAGTGACGTCGGAGCGCGTGAGATGAACTTCGGCGCCGAGCGCGCGCACATGCGCGATTTTTTCCTGCGACATCTTGTCGGGGATAACCAGAATGATGCGGTAACCCTTCGCCGCCGCCACCAGCGCGAGTCCCAACCCGGTATTCCCGGCGGTTGCTTCCACGATTGTCCCGCCCGGCGCGAGATGGCCGTCGCGCTCCGCCGTTTCCACCATCGCCAACGCGACCCGGTCTTTGATCGACCCGGTCGGATTTTCGTTCTCCAGTTTCAAAAACAACTGACACGGCCCGGTGTCGAGGCGCGTGACTTCGATCAATGGCGTATCGCCGATGAGGGAAAGGATTGCGGGCGGCTTTTCGCGCGCCGCTTCGGCCGCGAGGATTTCGGCAACCTCTGTCTCGGCGATGTGAGTTTCGTCGCTCAAAAAAAGTCGCGTTCGCTATCCGGATTTTTCGCCCTTATGCGACCACTCGTTTTCGCTGTCCTGCAAAAATTGCTGCAAAACCGGGAAACGCATTTCGCCGTAATTCAGCGCGTAAAACAAATTGCCGCCTTTGAAAACCCACGTGGTCGGAATCCACGAAAGCGGGAGATTGGCGAACTGCTTTATCTTATTTTCGCGGCTGCGCGGGCCGGGGTCGGCCAGAATGGTGACGTTTGGCTGATCGGCGAGGCCGAATTTTTGCAGCATGGCGCGACCGTCATCGCCATTGTCCCACACGGAAACGAAAATGAATTTTGTCTTCGGGTTGCCCTTCGCCATTTTGCTCCAGCCGCCGCTTTTTAATTCCGCCTGACAATTGGAACACCACGGCGCCCACAAATGGACCACGCTCAGCTCCGGCGATTGAATGGCGGCGGCGACTTGTTGCTCCGCCGGCGAATCCGCCCAGGCGGATACGGCCAGGAACGCCAGCAAAACTGAAATGCGGAAGCGCGACATGCTGCCAGATTACGGGAGAATTGCCCTACACTCAAGGCGCGCTGCTTCCCGGTTGACCGCCAAGGCGAAAACGCATACGTTGGCAGCCCGTTTCGGCAGGTGCGGCCGCGCCGCATTTCGCGAAGGAGAAAACTACTTATGGTTCAAATGCAGGATTTAATCGAGAAGTTCCAGCGCGACTTCCGTGAGGGCAGCATCGTTAAGGGTCGCATTCTCGAAATTCGACCGCGCGAAGTTTTAGTCGATATCGGCTACAAATCCGAAGGCGTGATTCCCACTGCGGAATTCGATGACATCGATAATTTGGAAGTGGGCGACGAAGTGGATGTGTTGCTCGAGCGGCTGGAAAATGACGAAGGCATGGTCGTGCTTTCAAAAGAGAAAGCCGCTTATCGCCAGAACTGGAACAAAATCGCCGGCGTTTTCCAGGGCGACGGATTGATTAAAGGCAAGGTCAAGTCGGTCGTCAAAGGCGGACTGATGGTGAACATCGGAGTGGAAGCGTTCCTGCCCGCCTCGCAGATCGATATTATTCCGCCGAAAGATTTGCAGCAGTTCGTCGGCAACACCTACGATTTCAAGATTGTCAAAATCAACGACGATCGCCGCAACGTCGTCCTCAGCCGCCGCGAGCTGATCGAGCAGGAGCGGAGCGAGAAGCGCCAGAAATTTCTCGAAAGCGTAAACGTGGGCGATCGCGTTAACGGCACGGTAAAGAACCTGACCGATTTCGGCGCCTTCATCGACCTCGATGGGATGGATGGTTTACTTCATATCACCGACATGACCTGGGGCCGGCTGGGTCATCCGAGCGAACTAGTCAAGGTAGGACAGCCGCTCGAAGTCATCGTCCTCGACATTAACAAAGAGAAGGAGCGCGTTTCTCTTG
>DAIOVO010000005.1:18528-27210 GCA_036758965.1 Chthoniobacterales bacterium | reverse complement strand
AGAAAAACCCGTGGGACCAAATCGAAGAACGTTTCCCCGCCGGGCAGCGGGTCAAAGGAAAGATTACCAATCTAGTTCCTTACGGCGCCTTCGTGGAGCTGGAAGAAGGTGTGGAAGGTCTCATTCACGTTTCCGAGCTTTCCTGGACAAAGCGAATCATGCGGCCTTCGGACATTCTCACCATCGGGCAGGAAGTAGAAGCGGTCGTTCTGGGCGTAAACAAGGAAGAACAAAAAATCTCTCTCGGCCTTCGCCAGCTCGAATCCAATCCGTGGGATGAAATCGAGAAGAAGTTCGAGATCGGCAGTCACGTCAAAGGCAAGATTCGCAACATGACCGCCTACGGCGCTTTCGTGGAGTTAGCCGATGGGATTGATGGGATGATCCATGTCTCCGACTTGAGTTGGACGCGCAAGATTAATCATCCGAGCGAAGTATTTAAGAAAGGGGACGAAGTAGAAGCCGAAGTAATCGATATCGATAAGACGAACCAGCGAATCAGCCTCGGGATCAAACAACTGAGCGAAGATCCGTGGAAGAACATCGACCAGAAATACAAGATCGGCGATCTCGTTACCGGCAAAGTAACCAAGCTGGCCAGCTTTGGCGCTTTTGTTCAATTACAGGACGACATTGACGGCCTGGTGCATATCTCCCAGTTAAGTGAAGGCCATGTGGCGAAAGTAAAGGATGTGTTGAAGATCGGCCAGGAAGTAGAAGCGCGCGTGATCAAGGTAGATAAAGTAGAACGCCGCATCGGCCTCTCGATTAAAGCGGCTAACTATTCCGAGGAAGAGCTGCGCAAGGAAGCAGAGACCTTTGATACGCTTCGTCCGGGCGAGGACATGGTCGGTCTGGAAAAAGCTTTCGCCGCTGCCGAAGAAGATTATCGGCCCGGCGAAGGTAAGAAAAAGGGCAAATGACCTCGTTCCCAGGTTGAACCTGGGAACGCGAGAATCGAACCGCAGTAGCTAGTGCGTGTCTGTACTTTGCGCCAGGGCAGCCCGTTGAAGGGACTCTGCGTTGTAGTGACGCCATTCTGTCGGCGTAATGCGCCGTGACCTGCAAATTTCTAACGCGAACGGCGCGTCACCGAACTAATGTTACAAGTGGCTCTTTTAGGTATGCGTGGTCCCGATTAAATCGCTGGCGTGCAATACCTCCGTAGTTTGCTCTACGGAAACAGACTGCTGTTCGTAAAAGAGCAGGCGTTTATTTCTGCACGCAGCGTTCGTTCCAGTCCCATCTTCATCCTAGCCTTAACTAACAAGATCAGAACTCGGCGCTGCCGGGCGTGCGGGCAAAGGGAATGACATCGCGAATGTTCGCTACTCCCGTCACCAACATCAGCATGCGTTCAAACCCGAGGCCGAACCCGGCATGAGGCACCGTGCCGTAGCGGCGCAGATCCAAATACCACTCGTAGTCGGCCGGATCCATCTTGTGCCGGCGCATGTTTTCTTCCAACACCTCGAGCCGTTCCTCGCGCTGGCTGCCACCGACAATTTCACCAATGCCCGGCACCAGCAGGTCCATCGCCGTCACCGTCTCGCCGTCGTCATTCAGCCGCATATAGAATGGCTTGATCGCTTTCGGGTAGTTAAAGACCGTCACCGGCGATTTGAAATGTTCCTCCGTCAACCAGCGCTCGTGTTCCGATTGCAGGTTCAAACCATACTCGACTGGAAACTCAAATCTCTTCTCGCTCTTCAGCAGTAGATCGATCGCTTCGGTGTAGGTAACGCGCTGGAAGGGCCGCTCGAGGACGAAGTCGAGCGTCGGCAATAATTCCTTATCGACAAATTTGGCAAACAAGTTCATCTCATCTGGACAAGTCTGGCGAATATCGCGGACCAGATACTTCACAACTTCCTCTGCCAGGTCCATGTCCCCCTGTAGATCAGTGAACGCCATCTCCGGCTCGATCATCCAGAATTCGCTGGCATGTCGCGAAGTGTTCGAGTTTTCCGCGCGAAAAGTTGGGCCGAAAGTATAAACCTTCGAGAGCGCACAAGCGAAAGCCTCCGCCTCTAACTGGCCGCTCACCGTCAGGTAAGTCTGTCGTGCAAAAAAATCCTGCGCGTAATCGATCGCCTCGTCCTTTCGCGGCGGCCGGGCGGGATCAATCGTAGTTACTCGAAATAGCTCGCCGGCGCCTTCGCAATCGCTTCCGGTAATAATCGGAGTATGCACATAATAGAAGCCGCGCTCCTGAAAAAACTGGTGAACGGCAAAAGCGAGCCGGCTGCGCACGCGAAAAACCGAGCCAAACAGGTTCGAGCGCGGCCGCAGATGCGCGATCTCGCGCAGAAACTCCGGAGTATGTCCCTTTTTTTGCAGCGGATACTGATCCGCCGAACTACCGACTATTTGCACGTCCTCCGCTACTACCTCCCATGTCTGTCCCTTACCTTGCGACGCGACCAGAGCGCCACGAACGGCAATGGAAGCGCCAGTAGTCAGGCGCTGGAGTTCCGGATAGTTCGGCAATTGGTTTCTCGCTACGATCTGTAGATTGCGCAAACAAGAGCCGTCGTTCAGCTCGATAAAAGAAAAATCTTTCGCATCTCGGCGCGTGCGCACCCAGCCCTGGACAAAAATGGACGGAAGTGGCGCGCTACTCTCTAGCGCTTTTTTTACCGAAACGGGCGCAGCCATCCGGCAACCTTTCCTGCGCACTTGCGCTTGGCAAGGAAAAGCGCCTACTATTTGGCAAATTTCGAAACTCCTTCGATGAAACTGTTCTTGATCGCGCTCCTAAGCCTGGTGTTGTTGAACGGATGTGGTGGTCCGTCACACCAGATTCTTGGAAAATGGCGAATGTCGGGAGATAGCAGCGGGATGATTTGGGAATTTGCAAAAGACCGCTCGGTCCGAGTGGGCAACGAACAAGGTCGCTACCTTCTCGGTACTGACGACCGGGTGAAAATCGAAACCCGTTTCGCCACCTCCGTTTACCGAATGCGATTCGAGGGAGACCGAATGATTTTAACCGACCCAAATAGCGCGAGCCTCACCTTTACAAAAGTTCCAGCTACTGCAAGATAGTATCTTTGTTTATCAATGAACCACATCTTTTTGCTTGCTTCACCCTTTCGCCTTTCCCTGGCGTTGATATTTCACAGTCAATTTACCGCTATCTATTTCCTTCAGATTTTGGTATCGGCGTTTCTGGCCATTCTTTTCCTGCAATCGGGCATCGACAAGGTAGTGGACCGCCGCGGCAACCTGGAATGGTTGCGCGGCCATTTCGCTAAAAGCCCCCTCGCCGGACTCGTTCCGTTGCTGGTGAGTGCAATTACTCTGCTGGAGTTATCGGCCGGGTTGCTGAGCGCGCTCGGATGCATCGCGCTCCTGTTGGGCCGTAGTTCTACTCTCGCCTACTACGGTGCGCTTATCTCCGCCCTTGCCCTTCTCGCGCTTTTCTTCGGCCAGCGAGTGGCTAAAGATTACCCGGGCGCAGCGGTGCTGGTTTCCTACTTCTTGTTAGCGATCGTCGCGATCTATCTTTTGGCGGCGTAGCTTCACTCTCCTACAACGGCACTTGCCGCTGAGAAAGCAGGTAAGCATCGTCGCAAAGACAACCTGCATTGCGGCAATGCAGTCAAGGATTGCGACGAAGACACCCCGAGCCACGATGGCAATAACAAGAACTTATTAGAGAGCAAATGGAGGCCGGGTTTGTAACCCGGCAGGCCCAATCTCCAGTTATCCGCCTTCGCCACCAATCCCGCTCAGCAAAGTATAGAAATGCGGAAACCGATCTCAGACCTCGCCCGGTAAATGTCAAATATTAAGGGCGTGTTGCCCAAAGCTGTTTGAGTTCGATTCAAAGATGGATTCGTTAGGCGGATTTGGGTATTGAGGCTCTCGCGCTAAAGAAGAAGAGGCATCAATAAGCGAAGGAAGGCTGCAATGTTGTTACACTTGGGGAGCGAGATCATGGCCAGCGCGACGCTGTGCTTTGGATTTTGGTTTGCGAGCAGGATGCGCACGTTTTGGATGGCGGCGATCAAGTAATCCTGGATTTGTTGGCGCCAGAGCCGCCGCCAGCGCGCACGTTTGAAGTGATGGTTGTTAGCAGCATCGGCAAAGCTCCCTTCCATCAAGTGCTGGCGGCGTTTACGATCACGCCGCGCCGCGGCGCTGTGGGCTTGGGCGCGAGCTATATTTAGTATCTGATGTTTTTCGTGCCTTTGCACAGTGCGCCCGTGGCAAGAGCGGGTGCATTGCGCGCGTAAGGCGCAAGCGGCACACACTCTGGCGGGGGCTTTGTATTCGAGGGTGCGACGAATCGAATGCACTCGGCGCGGCTTTAAGCTTTGACCGGCCGGACAGCGATAGATGTCGCGCACCGGATCGTAAGTAAAAGCTTCATCGCCAAAGATAGTGTCGTCGTGTCCAGTGTGGACTTTGCTGCTGGCATCACCCATATGCGTTGTCATCCCGCGCTCCTGGCAGGCCACGAAGTTTTCATTCGTACCGTACTTGTGATCAGCGATAACGGTTTGCGCCTGGCAGCGCGTGTTGCTTTCGTGCTGATTGAGTAAATCAAGTAGCTTTTTGTTTTCCGCCATACTGCCCGGCGTGGTCTCTACTGCGGTGATAACTCCTTTCTGATCATCAATCACACGATGATGTTTGTAACGCGGTCGTGAGTCGCCGCTCCCTTGGCGCACTAAGGCCGCATCGGGATCGCTCTGACTCATCATCCGATCATTGACCGCTTGATAACTCTCCGGTGTGCTCGTCTCTTCCAACTTGCTTTCGGTCGCTCGATAGGCCCGCTTCAAGGCGGCGATCAATTGCGGCGTACTTTTGATAACCGATTCTTTGGCGGCATTAGCATCGATGAGGCTAGCATCTACATGTAGTTTGTTTCCATCGACCAGCCCCGCTTCCACGCACTGCGCCACCGTGCGCACAAACAAACTCTCAAAGACTTCCTTGCCCCAGCGCGCCCGCGCTTTGGATAGCACACTGTGATTGGGGATATTCTCATCGAGCCCGCGTAACCTAAAAACCAAAGGTAATCGAGCCGCTCGCCTATCACCTCCATCAGCTCCCGCTCGCTCTTGATGTCATCATAGAACAACAAGAACATCATTTTCAAGATCACCTCGGGCGCGACCGACTCGTTCCCGTTCTTCCCATAGCAATGCGCCACTTCCTCGCGCACAAAACCAAAGTCGATTGCCGCTCTGACCTGGCGCAGTGGATGATTGGCTCTCACCCGCTTCTCCAGGTTGACCGCGTAGTTGAATAACTCCGCTTCGTTCTTCTGTTCTCCCATAATGGAAACAGACCCTTAACAAATCCTGCGCGTTTGTGTACTACTTTCTTCCGCACCGAAACCATTTGGGCAGCACGCCCTTAAGACGCGACCCCTATTCTCCCACCCCTATTCTCCCACATGCCCACTGTCCGTCAAATCAGGGCAACCCCAGGCCGACCTGCATTTCATTCCCAATGGACTAAATTATACGTATGCCCAAGATCCCTCTCCATGAGCAATGCTTTAAACAGCATAGTAGCGCCGAGCGAGCTGCTAAACTAAGACAACTCAATGCCCTACTTTGGGCCCAAGTTCACATGCATGAGGCGGCAGCCCTTTATAGTCTGGGCATGTCGCTTACAGACAATCTATCAAGTAATGACGATTTAGTTGATGGACTCTGGACAGGGACTTGCACCGCCTACGCCCGCTCGTTCGTAAGGGGCACGAAGATGGATTGCCTTCGCGAACCATTCAGGAAGTTCCCTACTACGGAACGCCGCAACCGCCACTTTGGGCTAATTGAGATGAGGCACACGCGTGGCGCACACAAGGATCGCGCCGCGGAGGAAAAGAAGACCGAAAAGCTGGGCCTCAAGGGGGAGTGCTCTAAGATATTGCTGAGAGTCTCGGATGATGGAGAGACAGAGTGGCAAGTAAAACGTGACCACTACCCAAACGTCACCTTAGCCCGAATCAAGGACTTGTGCGAGTTCCAAGAACAGAGATTAGCTAAAGCATCGAATAAGCAAATCATGCATCTTGTCGGGACTGGCGAGATTAACACCGGCACGTATGACCTACAGCGGGGCCTTGTGGTTCCGCCTCGCAAGGGTGAGCTAGAATGAAGGTCAACTAGTGTTGAAGGGCTAACGAGGTTCATCTAGGATCACGCATTGCGCGCTTTGGCATGCCACGATGAGGCCTTGCGCCTCTGTGCGCGCTTAAGCCTCAGCTTATTGCACTTGACCAGCGCTTTCAGAGAGGTTCTAGCTATTTGCACTTTTCTTTATGGTGATTCCAACTGCCCATCGCGAGCCGCTTTGCTATCCACTTCAGTTCCACCGTTGTCTGCTGCCGAATCCGTCGGGTCTGGGAAGGATTCCTCGTTAGCTGAGCGGCAGCCAGTTACCGGGCTGCGGGACTGGCTTGGCTCCGTTCAGGCTCAGGTAGGTGTATTCCTGGAGCAGGCGCTCGTAGTCGGTGAGCAGTTTCATGCCGTCGTTGGGTTTGAGGCGGTCGGACTTGATCGCGTTATCTACCTGGGTCTTGAGTAATCGCAGAAGCTCGACCCGGTCCCACTGCGTCATTGCCAATACTTCGCCGATGGTGCTGCCTTCGATTACTTCCTCGATGTACCAGCCGGATTCTTCATCGGGATCGAGGAAGATGTGCACTTCGGTTACCCGGCCGAACAGGTTGTGAAGGTCGCCCATAATGTCCTGGTAGGCGCCGACCATGAAGACGCCGAGGTAGTAAAGCTCGCCGGGCAAGATGCGGTGCAAAGGCAGAGTATCGCGCACATCCTGAAGGTCGATAAACTTCGAGACTTTGCCGTCTGAGTCGCAGGTAATATCGACGATGGTGCCGTTGCGCTGGGGAGCTTCGTTTAAACGATGGATCGGCATGATCGGAAATAGTTGACCGAGCGCCCAGTGGTCGAGGAGCGACTGGAAAACGGAGAAGTTGCAGATGTATTGATCGCTGAGTGACGTTTCCAGCTCACGCACTTCATCGGGAATAAAACGCAACCCGCGATGCATCGCTACAATCTGGGAAGCTAACTGCCAGTAAACATGATCGATCTTGGCCTTGGACTCGAGCTCGAGCAGGCCGAGGTCGAAGGTTTGCTGGGCTTCTTCTTTGATTTGGGTGATGTCGTGCAGGCTTTCGAGCCGGTTACCACGCTTAAGGCGTTGTTTTACTTCGAGGATATCGTGCACCAGCTTGTGATCGCTCTCGGTCGCGCTCACTTTGGATTTGCCAACCGATTTCTCGATGGAGCTAAAGGCTTCTACTACCAGAACGGAATGATGAGCGACGATGGCCCGGCCACCTTCACTGACAATCGCCGGATGCGGCACGCCTTCGGAATCGCACACCTCCATGATATTCCAGACGACGTCGTTGGCATACTCCTGGAGCGAGTAGTTAGTCGAGCTATCGAAGGTAGAGCGCGAACCGTCGTAATCTACTCCCAGGCCGCCGCCGACATCGAGGTAACCTAGTTCGTGGCCGAGCTTGGCGATCTTCGCGTAGTAACGGGCCGCTTCGCGTACAGCGCGTTTGATGGTGGAGATATCCGGCACCTGCGAGCCAACATGGAAGTGGAGCAGCTTGAAGCAATGGGCCAGGCCTTCGGCCTTAAGCATTTCACTGGCTGCAACGAGGCCGATGGTATCGAGACCGAACTTGGCGTTCTCGCCCCCGCTGGTGGTCCATTTGCCGGCGCCTTTGCTGTTCAGGCGGACCCGAATGCCGATGAGCGGCTCGATGCCTACTTCCTTCGAGCTTCGGATAGTCTGTTCCAGCTCCTCCAGTTTCTCTACTACAATAACTACCTGCTTGCCCAGCCGGCGCCCCAGAAGCGCGATGCGAATAAAGGCGACGTCCTTGTAGCCGTTGCAAATGATCAGGCTCTCGGGGTCTTTGTGCATGGCGAGAGCCGCGACTAATTCCGGCTTGCTTCCCGCTTCCAGACCAAAATGGAATGGTTGCCCGGCCTCGACGATTTCTTCTATTACTTCGCGAAGCTGATTTACCTTAATGGGAAAGACGCCGCGGTAGGGAGCGCGGTAATTAAACTCCGTCATCGCGCGCTCGAAGGCGTGGTTGACAGATTCCACCCGGTGCCGGAGCAAATCCTGAAAGCGCACCACCAGCGGAAAGCCGAGCCCGCGCCGGCGCGCTTCGGTAACGACTTCGAGCAGATCAATCGCGCCGCCGGTTTCCTGCAAGGGCCGTGCGAGAACGTTGCCGTTTTCGCTGATGAAAAAATAGCCGCCGCCCCAACCTTCCACATTGTAGGTCGCGTTCGCCGCCTCCAGGTCCCAATCGCTTTTCATCAGTTCAAGCGCACAGCGGATGATATGCACCCGGCGCAACATGCAAGCGGGAGTTGGAAAAAAAGCGCCGGCCGCCGCTGGCTTGTCTTTCGGCACTCCATCGCTAACGTGCGGAAGGGTGAATAAAACGGTTATCGAAGTGCATGTTCGGGCAGTGCTGCCGACCAGCGGCGGCTGTGCGGTTTTCATCGGAAACAACGAGAAAGTTTTCATAATTTACGTCGATCAAACGGTCGGGAGCGCGATCACGATGTTCATGCGCGAAATTTCCAAGGAACGGCCGTTGACGCACGATTTGATGGCGCATTTGATGACGGCGGTGGGAGCGCACGTCGAGCGGGT
>DAIOVO010000005.1:7535-18518 GCA_036758965.1 Chthoniobacterales bacterium | reverse complement strand
ATTATTAACGATTTAAAAAACGCGACCTATTACGCGCGCATTATTCTGGTGGCGCAAAATGAATTGCAGCAGAAAAAAATTATCGAGCTGGACGCGCGTCCGAGCGATTGCATTGCGCTGGCGACGCAACAAAAGGCGCCGATTTATGTGAGCCAGGAAGTGTGGGACGAAGTGGAAGACATGAGTGAAGTGCTGCGCAAAATGGATGAGGAAGGGTTAAAACCGGAGATCGATCCGGAATCCGAAACGCAGGAGGAGTAGTTAGAACCTAGTTCAGGAGCGTGGGATAACGCTCTCGCGCCAGCTGCAGGCAACGCTCCAGAACTTCCGCCGGCGTTTCCAGCGCCATTATTTCTTTGATCAACTGCTGGCATTCATCGTAGGCCAGGCTGCGGATGGCGGATTTGACCCGCGGGACAAGGGCCGGGCTGACGCTAAGCTCATCCACCCCCAAACCAAGCAAGAGTGGAGTAAGCTCGATGTCGCCCGCCATTTCACCGCAAACGCCGAACCAGATTTTGTGATTGCGGGCAGCTTCGCCGGTGAGATTGATCAGCCGCACGACTGAGGGATGAGTAGGCTCGTAAAGATGGGCGATGCGTTCGTTCGAGCGATCGACTGCCACCGCGTATTGAATGAGGTCGTTGGTGCCGACACTGAAGAAAGCCACCAGCGGCGCGAGAGTTTCGGAACAAATGGCGGCGCTGGGGATTTCAATCATCGCGCCCACTTCCATTTCGGCGGCGAATTCGATTTTCTGCGTGCGCAATTCCGTTTTGCATTCCTCTAAAACAGCGAGAGCACGGCGCAGTTCCACCACGCCGGAAATCATCGGAAACATGAGTTTGACGTTGCCGGCGACGCTGGCGCGAAGGATGGCGCGTAGTTGCGGCTTAAAAACTTCCAGATGCTCGAGACAAAAACGAATGGCGCGCCAGCCCAAAAATGGATTGAGCTCATCGCTGACATCGATGCCGCCGGCAATTTTATCGCCGCCTAAATCGAACGTGCGAATGATCAGCGGGTGCGGACGGACCGCTTCCGCCACACGCCGGTAAGTTTCGAATTGTTCTTCTTCGCCCGGCAGTGAATCGCGATCGAGATAAAGAAACTCGGTGCGATACAAGCCAATGCCCTCGGCGCCATTGGCCGCGACGCTCACGATGTCATCGGGCAATTCGATGTTGGCCGAAAGAACGATGTGACGTCCGTCGCGGGTGGTGGCGGATTTTTCGCGGAGCTCGGTTAGTTCCTTTGAAAGCTTCAACTGCCGCAGCTCGACCTCGTCGTAATGCGCCAGTGTTTCCGGTGAAGGATCAATGATGAGTGTGCCGCTGAAGCCATCGAGCAGCGCGATGCAACCGCTCTCGAGTTTTGCGGTCGCATCATGCAAACCCACCACCGCCGGCAACGTGAGCGAGCGCGCCATGATGGCGGTGTGAGAGGTGCGGCTGCCGAGATCGGTGGCGATGCCGAGGACGCGCTGCCGATCGATCGAAGCGGTGTCCGAGGGGGTGAGATTGTGCGCGACCAAAATGTGGGCCTCCTCCGAAAACGCTACCGTGTGCGGCGTTTTCCCCTGCAAATTGCGAATGACGCGCCGCATCACATCCTGAATATCGATCGCGCGCTCGCGCAAATAAGGATCGTCGATCCTGCTCAGGCTGGCGACATAACGTTGCGCCACTTCTTCGAAAGCAGATTCCACATTAATTTTTTCGCTTTCCAGTTTGCGCAACACTTCATCGATGAGGGTGCGATCTTCCACCACCAACAGGTGCGCATCGAAAATGCCGGCATCCTTGGTCCCGATCGTCTCGGCGATTTTCTGCTGCATCTCGAGAATCTGCAGGCGCGTTTGCACCAGCGCGCTTTCGAAACGCGCGATCTCCGCCTGCACGTCCGCCGGCGCCACCGTGCAGCGCTCGATCTCTTCCAACTCGTCGCGCATCACCTGCACCACCCCGCGCACGATTCCGGGCGAGACACCAATGCCATGGTAACGTTGTTCCGGTGCGTCGCTCATCGCAGGCAGAGTAACGCGGATGTCAACCGGCGAAAACTACCGGTCAATCTTCGTTGAAGCGCGCGTTGATGAGTTGCTCGATTTCTTCCAGCGCGTGCGCGGCATCGGGGCCTTCACAGCGAATTTGCAATTTCGAGCCCTGGCCCGCCGCCAGCATCATCAAGCCCATGATGCTTTTGCCGTTTACCTCTTCGTTTTCCTTTTTTACCCAGACATCGGCCCGGAAGCGGCTCGCCACTTTCACGAACAACGCTGCTGGCCGGGCGTGCATTCCGAGCCGGTTCACGATCGTGATTTCTTTTTCGACTTTGGCCGTCTTGGCGCCGGCGCCAGTTTTTCGGTTAAGCAGCCCCATCTTTTGTTTCCATCAAATTGAGCAATTTGGTGTTGAATTCCAGCGCCGCGTTGCGTCCCAGCCCTTTTAATTTTTGGTCCATCGCCGCCACTTCGATCAGGCGCGCGATATCGCGGCCGGGCCTAACCGGAATGGTCACATGGGGCACTTGCAGTTTGAGCACCTGGTAAAACTCCCGGTCAAGCCCGGTGCGGTCAACATCACTCACGTCGTTCCAATCTTTTAATGTGACCACCAGATCGAGCCGTTTTTCCACTCGAATCGCACCTACCCCGAAAACCGAGGCGACGTTGATGATCCCAATCCCGCGCACTTCCATGTGATAACGCGTCAGGTCTGGCGAAGTCGCTACCAGCTCGCGATCTTCCAGAGAGGTGATCCGCGTCACATCGTCGGAAACAAGACTGTATCCGCGCTCGATAAGGCCCAGGACGCATTCGCTTTTGCCGATGCCGCTCTCGCCGCGAATGAGGACGCCAATCCCAAGAATATCGACCATGCTGCCGAATTCCGTCACGGTCGGCGAAAAATCCATTTCCAGCGCGATGGTAGCAGCGTTGATGAACTTCATCGTGATCATGGGCGTGCGAAAAATTGCGATCTCTTCCGTGGCCGCCACTTCCATGAGAGCGTCGTCAAGATGTGCGCCGCGCGAAATCACCAGGCACGGAATCTTTTGCTCGCACAAGGCGCGGAAGCGTTTAACCCGCGTCGCCCGAGAAAGACTTTTCAAATAAGTGTTCTCGGCAGCGCCCAAAACCTGCATGCGTTTCTCGGCGAAATAACTAAAGAAACCGCTCAAAGCCAAACCCGGCCTATTAATTGTCGGCTCGCGAATCTTGCGATGAAAACCGGTGCGCGGGCCTTCCAAACGCAACTGCAACTTTTCCGCGTGCGCCGCGAAGAAAGTCTCCACCGTCACCACCGGAACGTTTTTGCGCTCATCGCTGCCGGAGGAAATTGTCGGGCTGACGGTGGATTGCGCATTCATATGGACTTTGTATCGCGAGCGCGAGACAAAAGCGAGGACTTAGCGACAAAACATGGGACGCCTGTGCCCGGGCGTCCCTCCATCGTAAAAACCAATTGAAGCGAACTATTCGCTCCCGACCGCTGCTCACCTACATCTGAAATCGCTCGCCCAGATAGAGCTGGCGGCTAATCGGATCGTTAATTAGAAAATCTTTCGAGCCTTCGCTTTCAACCCGGCCTTCATAGATCAGGTAGGCGCGATCAACAATCGACAGGGTCTCGCGCACGTTATGATCGGTAATGAGAATGGCCAGACCGGATTTGCGTAAATTAACTACAATCTGCTGCACATCATAGACCGCGATCGGATCGACTCCGCTGAAAGGTTCGTCGAGCATCAACAACCTGGGGCTCGTTACGAGCGAGCGCGCAATGGTCAGCCGCCGCTTTTCGCCGCCACTGAGGGTAAGCGCGGTATTTTTGGCGATCTTCTCGATGCCGAATTGATGCAGTAGCTGGTCGCAGCGCTGTCGCCGTCCATGTCTTGTTAGCGGAAGCGTTTCCAGGATAGCGAGAATATTTTGCTCGACCGTCATCTTGCGAAAAATCGATTCTTCCTGCGGCAGGTATCCCATTCCCAAGCGCGCGCGCTTATACATTGGATAGTTCGTCACATCGTTTTCGCCAAAGATCACGTGCCCGCTATTTGGCCGGACCAGCCCTACAATCATATAGAAGGTAGTTGTCTTGCCCGCGCCGTTCGGGCCGAGTAATCCGACGATCTCCCCTGCTTTGACCCGGACGTTGATTCCGTTTACGACGGCGCGCCCGCCGTAAATTTTCACCAGCTCACGGGTAGCGAGCACGTCCTGCGCAGCTTTAGCTCCGGCCGGCTCAATTGTCTGGTGGGGCTCGGCCACGATCATTGTTTGGCTGGCTCTTTCTTGTCCTTCGGCTCCTGGTGAATCTCCGTCCGGCTCGGTCCATGAGTCGTTAGCTGGTTTGACTGGTTAATAATCATCACTGTTCCCGGACTGGTCGCGACGTGCATGTTTGCTCCTTGTTCAACCCGCGGTGTGCCGGTTAGTTCCACATTTCCATCGCTGGCGGTATAAACGGCATGGTCGGAGCGGCCAATCGAGCGCACCGGTTTTCCCTCCTTGGCATCGGGGCGGTCGCGGACCACTCCCACGTTCCCATCCGCCACCGCTTTCTCCAGTCCCTGGTCTTCACCTTTGCGCATGTAAACCGTGAGCTTGTCGGATTGGAGACTGAAACGCGGATCGAGCACGCGCACGTGGCCGGTAAATACTCCGATGCTCTTCCCCGAATCGAAGAAAGCTTCTTCGGCATAAATCTCAGTCGTAATTGGCCCTTCTATCTTCGAGCTATCGGTCAGCGGGTTCGTCTCGCTATTTTTTTTCTCAACCGGCGCCGCATTTTTTTTCGCCGGCGATTGCGCGAACGCCATTGTCCCAAGTAACAGCCAAATAAACAGAAGTCCGCAGCGTCTCATTGCGGCTTCGTCCCGGTCAATTTGTTGGCATCGGTAATAACCATCTTGACGTTACCCTGCAAGGTGGCCTGGCGCGCGGCGGTGTCGAATTTTGCGCTGTCGCCAACTACATTAAAATCAGCGCGTTTAATGAAGGTCTTTTGTCCCGAGGTAAGCACGTGCGTATTTAAATCCAGGGAGCCATCGCTCATCGTTACTTCCATATCGATCTTGTTGTCTTCGGTGAAGGTGGTGATTTTGAGATCGCGAAATTCCATGTGATTTTGGTCCGCTCGCCGCGCTACCCCAGCGACAAATCGCCCGCGCAAATGGCCATTCTCATCGATGTCGGGCAAAACCAATCCTTTGGCCTCGTGTCCAATCGGTAACGGCACCTGCGTTCCCGGCGTCGGAGTCGCGTTCGCCGTTGCGGCCTCGATTTTTTCTTTCCGCTCGTGCGGATTTTTTTTCTTCTTCGATTGCGCGAACGCCGGAACCATCAGCACCTGCGCAAGCACGAAACAGACCCAGCGCTGTCCGCGCAAACTACGAAACTGCCGCATGCACAGCTTTTAACACGCGCAGAATCTTCGGCAAATTTTTTACCGGAATCTGGTTCGGTCCATCCGACAAAGCGCGCGCCGGGTTTTCGTGCACCTCTAAGAAAATTCCGTCGCACCCGGCCGCCATTGCCGCCCGTGCCAGGACCGGCGCCAGCTCGCCATCGCCGGACGTGGCGTCGCCCGCGCCCCCAGGTCGTTGCACGGAATGAGTCGCATCAAAAATCACGCGGTACCCCGCGCCTCGCATCCAGGCCAGCGAACGCATGTCGGCTATCAGATTGTTGTAGCCGAAAGTCGTTCCGCGCTCGGTAAAAAGGAATTGGCTGGCGCCGAAGCTCTCCAGTTTTTCCGCGATATTTTTTACATCCCATGGGGCGAGGAACTGTCCTTTCTTCACATTAATTGCGCGACCCGTCCTGGCGGCGGCGTGGAGCAGATCGGTTTGACGGCAAAGGAACGCTGGGATTTGCAAAAGGTCGATGAACTCGCCCGCCATCTCCGCTTCTGCCAACGAATGCACATCGGTCGTGACCGGAACTCTTAGTTCACCCGCGATGGACGCGAGAATCTCACAACCTTCGCGCGCACCGATTCCGCGAAAGGAACGCACGGAAGTTCGGTTGGCTTTATCGTAGGAAGCTTTGAAAATGAATTTCGCTTTTTCCGCAGCGCAGACATCCCCGATCTTGTGCGCCATTCGCCGCACAAATTTCTCCGATTCAATCACGCACGGCCCGAGAATGAAGACTGGTTCGACTCCGCCGATGGAAACGTTTTTAATCCGCAATACTTTTCGTTTCACGAGGCTGGAAGGTAACGGCGGTTGCGCGTAATCGCATCATAAAGTGCGAAGGGAAGGTAAAGCACGACGAAGAAAACAAGCGCCAGCAGGTGCATTTGAAAAAGGTAGAGCGGACGCCAATCCGAAAGCAGACTGAGCAAGGTCGCAGCTTCCGGTTTGTGGAGAAGAAAACCGTAGTTGAAGCCGGTAGCCTTGTCCGCCAGGAGCGTGAGCAGGAAATAGAATTCCGTCCAAACGAAAACGCGCAGGATCGAAAACGGATAAGGCCGGAGGCGATGCACCTGCATTAGAAAAACGATGCCGATAATGATCCCGCAATGGGAAATGAAGAAGCTGAAAAAGCGGAAGTCGGGAAAACCATAAGGCAGGTTCGGCGTCAGAATCGCCTGAAGTGTGCCGCCGATTCCCCAGAAGTAAGCGACCTCAAACCAGGATCGTCGCCGCGTCCAAAGTGCGACAATGACGACGAGAATGGCCCAATCGCAAAGCTGCATCGGCAACACCTGTTTCCAGCTGACTGCGCCGAATTGCCTAACGAGAACCAGATACGTGAAGTAGTTCGCGATTTCGACCACGGAAATGGTCGCCACAATGATGCGCTCCGCGGTCGGCCGACCGCGCGCTAGCGCCGCCAGCAGAAACGGCAGCGCAATCGTCATTAGAATAATGATCCAATGCGCGGGGCCGTAAGGATGAAAAGGAGGCGGAAGATTCACTCAGACTTGTCGAGCGCGGGCGAGTGACGCACTCTTACACAAACGCCCACGCCAAGTCACGCCCGCCATTATTCCCATGAACGATCCACTTGATTTCACCGGCAAAGTCGTCCTCGTCACCGGAAGTTCCCGCGGCATCGGCGCCGAGATGATTCGGGCCTTCGGCGCGCGCGGGGCGCGATGCGTCGTCAATTACATCACCGATCCTGAAGGTAAAAACAAAACGGAAGCCGAGTCGGTCGCAAAAGAATTGAGCGAACCGCTTTTGATCCAATGCGATGTGACCAGGCCGGAAGAAGTCGAGTCGATGATGAAACAAATCGCCGATCAGCGCGGCGGGCTCGACATTTTGATTAATAACTCCGGCATCATTCGCGATCGTTCGATGAAAAAGATGACGGCGGAAGAATTTGAAAGCGTCGTGCGCGTAAATCTCGGTGGCACTTTCAATGTTACCCAAAAAGCGGCCGCCATTCTCCGCTCCGGCGGGCGAGTGGTGAATCTATCTTCCGTTAGCGGGCAAATGGGATTGTTCGGTCAGGCCAATTATTCCTCCAGCAAAGCCGGCATCATCGCGCTGACGAAAGTTTCCGCGCGGGAGCTGGCGCGCAATCAAATCACCGTCAACGCCATCGCGCCCGGCTTCATCGATATCGGCATGAGCAAAGGGATGCCGGATGAAGTGACGGAGAACTTCAAAAAACAAATCCCGCTCGGCCGCCTGGGCGATGTTTCAGAAATCGTTAGCGCCGCCCTTTTCCTCGCCTCGCCCATGGCCAGCTACATTACCGGCCACGTTCTGAACGTGAACGGCGGGTATTACATGGGATAATTATACGACTCGTTAGCTATGCAGGCTTTGCAACAATTTTTCGTGGCTAACGTGCGAACGGATTTACGACGGGCACGCCAGCCGTTCTAAAGTCGCGCGTGTTCCGCGTAGCGACGGTAAGACCGTTTGCGAGCGCGGTGGCGGCGATCATGCTGTCCTTGATCGGCAAAGCGCTTCCGGAAGTTCGCAACCTGGCCAGGAGCTTCGCCCACCGCCGCCCGGTGGCCGCTTCCCACGGCAGGCAATAGATATGATTCACGATCTGCTCGAACCATTCTTCCAGCCGCTGGCGTCGCTTGCTTTTGGAGAGAAGAAGAATGCCGAATTCTATTTCTCCAAGAATGATCGGATCGACCACGATTTCGTTTTCATTCCTTCGCAGCCAGTCGAGCACCTTTTCGCTCGGCTCGGTTTTAACCGCCTCGCTGAGCACGTTCGCGTCGGTCAGATAAGTCACAACGTGGCAGTCGATTCCGATTCGATTGGAACAAAGAAATCCTTTACCGGACAAGCCAGCAGTAAATCGACTAAACCTCTTTCCGGGCCGGTTTTCTTTCGCACGAGAAGATATTCGCCGCGATCGATTCGCTCGATCGCGAACTGTTGTCCTGGTGCGATGTGGTCCTGCCGACGAAGTTCGACCGGCAGGACGATCTGGCCTTTGCTGGAAATGGAAGTAGTCATTCGAAGTAAGATTTACATCTTACCCACGCTGGGTCAAGGCGTTGCTCTTTCTTGTTAGCTGCGCAGACGCTGCAGTAGCTTTTCGTGGATGCCGTCGAAACCACCGTTACTGAAAACGGTCACGATATCGTTCTCTTTTAATAGCGGCACGATGTTTTCCACAATTGTGTCCGCATTCTTTTCGTAAAATGCCGGGCGCCCGTCGTCCGAGATTTCTTTTATCAGCGCTTCCGGATCGAGCCGCTCCTCCGCGGGAATTTGTTCCAGCTTCGCGATCTGCGAAATGAAAACGCCGTCCGCCAGTTTAAGCGCGCTCGGTAATTCATGCTGGAAGACCGCGCGTCGGGTGGTGTTGGAACGCGGCTCGAAAATCGCCCACAACCGATGTTTCGGATAACGATGGCGCAGCGCCGTCAGCGTTTGCGCAATCGCCGTCGGATGATGCCCGAAGTCATCGATCACTTTTATCCCGCGCGCTTCGCCGCGAACCTCCTGCCGCCGGGCAATGCCTTTGAATGACTTGAGCGCTTTCGCAATCTTCTCCGCCGGCGTGCCGTAGAATTTTGCCGCCGAGATCGCCATGGCGGCGTTGCGGATGTTGAATTCACCGATCAGCGGAATCTCAAATTCATCGTCGCCTAACGAGAAATGAGATCCATGCGAGGTATGCGTGACGTTGCCAATTCGCTGCGCGCAATTCTCGGAAAGACCGATCTCGATTATCGGTGCCAGGCATTCGTTCACGACTTCGCGGCAATTCGCGTCGTCGCCATTTAATAAAACCATTCCGTTCTGCGGAACGATGCGCAGCAGATGGCGGAAGCTCGTTTTGATTTCGTCCAGGTTCCGAAAAATATCGGCGTGATCGAACTCGATATTGTTCACGATCACCAGCTCCGGCAGGTAATGAACGAATTTTGAGCGCTTGTCGAAAAACGCGCTGTCGTATTCGTCCCCTTCGATGACAAAGAATTTCGAGTCGATAAACTTCGCGCCTTGTTTCAGGTTGCGCGGAATTCCGCCGATCATGTAGCTCGGCGCATGTCCCGCTGATTGCATGATCCAGGCGAGCAAGGCCGTGGTGGTGGTTTTTCCGTGGGTCCCGGTGACGATCAAATTGTGTTTCCCGCGCAGGAAATAGTTTTTCAAAACTTCGGGTAGCGAGAGATAGAAAAGTTTCCGGTTTAGCACCGCTTCCACTTCCGCGTTTCCGCGTTTCATGGCGTTGCCGACTACGACGACGTCGGCCGATGTCGGAATATTCTCCGCGCGATAACCCACGCTCAATTGGATTCCGCGCTCTTCCAAAAAAGTGGACATCGGCGGATAAACATTTTCGTCCGAGCCGGTGACGACAAAGCCGCGCTCCGCCATCGCCGCCGCCACCGCGCCCATGGCCGTGCCGCAAATTCCGAGAAAATGGAAATGTTGCGGTGACTCTTTGCTCACGCAGGCTTTCTTAGGCCGCATCGTTGGTTTTGTCCCACACAAAGTCCGCCACGGAGTGCGGAATGACGAAGCTTGAATGCCGAAATCAGAATTAATGACGAATCACGGCACTCGAATGCGCGCTGCGCGCCGTCATCCCGAGCCGCGCAGACGGCGAGGGACCTCTCCGATGTCCTGCAAATAACCTTTCACCGAAATCTTCCTATTTCGGATTCATCGTTCGAACGAGATTATTTTTCTTTTCGCGCCGCCAACCTTTAATTTCTTTTTCGCGAGTGATTGCGGAGCGAGGATCAGGGTATACTTCGTAATACATCAGCCGATCGACGCGATAGGTTTTTGTGAAACCGCGCACGCTTTTCAATCGATGCTCTGACACTCGGCGTTCGGGATCGTTCGTGACGCCGGTGTAAAGCACGACTCGACTGCGATTGGTCATCGTATAGACAAAGAAATCTTTCACCGCGCTCGCGAGGTCCCTCGCCGTCTGCGCGGCTCGGGATGACGAATGGGCGCGCATCTTGAATCTCGTGAAGTGATTTTGCAGCGCAGTGCTACTTCTTCATGAACACTTCCACCGCGTTCCACGCTTCGTCCGGCGGCGCCTTCTCGTATTCGAGCGAGCGATCGAGATACATTTTGGCGAGGAAATCTTTCGGATAAAATTCCAGGTAACGCGAAAACAGAATCTTGGCCTGTTCGAAATCGCGGTCGCGAAACTTCCGAATTCCTTCCTCGTAAGTTTCGAGCCAGATCAAAAATTCTTCCGGCGGCTTGCTTTCGCGCGAATCGACAATCGTAAAAACATCCACCGGCTCAGTCTTCCCTTTCACCTGCGCGCGCGCGACCGAGCGCAGATGAAATTCATCGCGAATCAACTCCGCCGCACTCGCGCCCACCAAAATATCGACGCCGTAAGTTCGGGTAAGCGCTTCCAGGCGCGAAGCAAGATTGACCGCATCGCCGATGACGGTGAGATCGGCGCGTTCCTGCGACCCGATGTTTCCCGCCAGCACTTCGCCATGATTAACTCCGATGCCCATGCCGAGCGTCATGCCGGATTTCTCGAACCAGGGCCGGAAGCGCGCG
>DAIOVO010000005.1:2891-7525 GCA_036758965.1 Chthoniobacterales bacterium | reverse complement strand
ACGGCTACCGGCAGCGCATCGAGCGCCGTGGAGCCGAGCGTCATGCGGCCTTCGGTTTTCCAGCCGTCGTTCAAACGCTTGAGCTCCTTCCGCATCCCTACCGCCGTGCGCGCGCACGCTTTCGCGTCGCTGGCCAGGCCCTGGCTCTTCACATTTCCCCACACCGCCATGATGGCGTCGCCGATAAATTTATCGAGCGTGCCTTCATTTTGAAAAACGACCACCGTCATCGCGCTCAAGTATTCGTTGAGCTGGCGCACCAACTCTTCCGGATCGGCGTGCTCGCTCAAAGTGGTGAAGCCGACGAGATCAGAGAACAGCATCGTCGCCGGCATGCGCGTGCCTTTGAGTGAATTGTAATAACCGCGCGGGTTCTCGAGAATTTCCTTCACCAAATTTTTCGAGACGTAACGCTCGAGCGTTCGGCGAGTGCGCAATTTTTCCATTCGCTCAAGGGCGTAATCGATGCCGATTGTGCTGGCGCCGCTGAGCAGGAACGTGGCTAAAACCGGCACGGTCGCGAGAAACAAGCCGGAATGATTATAGGCCGCGTAGGCAGTGAAAGCGTATCCGACACAGATCGCGGCGACAAGCCCGAGCGAAATAAGCGGACGACGCAGCAAGGTCACAATCGCCCAAGCGAGCGCCGCTCCAATAATGATGAGACCAAAAACAAAACGCGGTCGCAAACCGTGCAGCCACTCCTTTGCCTGCGCAGCCGCGATCACCTCGAGATGAATGACCGGACCCGGCGTATCAGGATTCATTGGGGTGTTGGCGAAGTCGTGCTGAATCTGCGAGGAAGCGCCGACGACGATGATCTTGTTTTTGAAAATCTCGCCGTCGTGATAATTGGCGTGCCAGAATTTCGGATCAAAGACCTGGTAAAGCGGAATCGGCTGATAGGTCTCGTTAGCAGTGAAACGAAATGGATGATCGCGCTCGTCGCGAATTACAGCGTTGCCGTCGCCAAGTTTCAATAATGCCCGCGTTGCTAACGAACGATATACTTTCGCGCTCGGATGCGGCGGCAAACCTGCCAGCATTCGATCGGTCACATAAAACCTCGCCGTGCGAAGGGTGCCGTCCAGATCGGGAAAGTAATTGACGTAACCGACACGATCATCGTCTTCTGCCGGCGGCGGAATTAAGTCCTGGTTAGGAACGACAAGTTGGTAACTATTTTGTGAGTCAAAGTTCTCTCCAAGAACAACGCGATCGCGATAATGATCGAGCGCGTCGTGAAAATTCGCGTCACCGTCGTATGGCTTGTTGAAAATCATATCGAACATCACCAGCCGCGCGCCCGCGCCGCAAAGCCGCTCGAGTAGAAGTGCCCACAGTTCTCGCGACCACGGATATGGTCGTTCAGTCATGAGTTGAAACGCGCGATTATTCGCCAGTTCCTCGGGCGAAAGCGGCGGCATTTCCAACGAGCTTTGGTCAATCCCGATAAAAAGCATGTCGTCACGCGCGGCAGTTGTCCGACCGATGTTGCGCAGCAAATCCTCGAAAGCCTGTTCCCCATGCCACGGCAAAGCGAGGAAAGGAATGGCTGGATAAAAATATCCCGAGAGAACGATCCAGACCCAGACCGCGCAAATGGCCGCGAACGCGACGCGACGGTGACGAGCGAGCCATTGCACGGCGCGATTTTAGAATAGTGGTCGCGTCTGGCCAACTTCAATCTGGTCGCCACAAATCGGAGCACAGGCATCGCTCTTCGTCCTGCCGCGGAGCTAAGGTCGTTGCAGCGACTGCGTCTGTCGCAGTAAATCCATGTGGCCCAGACCAAACGCAAACGAAGAAATCTGCCGCGTGAAGCTGCACGCCGATTCAGTAAATGTTGCAGCGCATCGACAGGAGTTACGCCGACAGAGCGGCGTCGCTACAACGAATGTGCCGCGCGCTCGACTTCTTTCGCAATGCGGGACAACATTTCCGGAGGAAACCCGGATGATTTGCCCCAGTTGCCGCAACTGGCACATGGAGTTTTCTGGAGCTGCGATCGCTGCGGCGGCCGCGCGCTTACAATCGAGCTTTTGCGCCGCACATTTTCACCAGAAGCGATCAATTCACTTTGGTTGCGAACAATGGAGAACGAAGGGACGCCAGGTCGCCCTTGTCCACTTTGCGCGCGACCGCTCTTAACGATTTCGCTTAACGGCACGACTGCCGAGTCGATGGCAATCGACGCCTGCAAATCCTGCCACCTCGTCTGGTTCGACCGCGGCGAAGTGGAAAATCTTCCGCCGCGCGCGCCGGAACAATCGCAAACTGCCGAGGCAGCGCTTTCGCCCGCCCAAAAACAGGCGCTCGCGATTGTTAATACGCAATTGCTGGCGGAAGAAAATCGAATTCACGACGAAGCCGAAGTTTGGAAACATATCGGCCGTTTTTTTGACTATTCAGTGCCCGGCTGGTGGGACGTGTTGTAATTTTCCTGGCCGGCTCTATCATTTCGACCCGGTTCACGGTTGAACCGAAGACTGCACACCTGATTCCGCACGGCGGGATCGCATCAGCGCACGAGGTCGGGCAGCTCTATATATAATAGAACAGTGCGCTGAGAGGAGTGTCCGAAGAAATTCGGGCAAAACAAAATGCCCAGAGCCACAAATGCCCCGGCCAGCCGGGAACGACGCAAACGCGTCCTGAAAAAAGCCAAAGGTTATCGCGGTCGCCGCTCGAAACTTTTCCGTTACGCCAAAGACGCGACCATGAAAGGCCAGTATTGGGCCTATCGGGATAGAAAAACGCGCAAACGCAATTTCCGCATGCTCTGGATCCAGCGGCTAAATGCGGCAGTGCGCGCCAACGGATTGACCTACTCGCGGTTCGCGGAAGGAATCAAAGCCGCCGGCATCGGGCTGGACCGAAAAATTCTGGCCGAGCTGGCGGTGACGGACGAAAAAACTTTCGCTTCGATCGTGGAACAGGTGAAAGGCGCGCTGGAGAAAAAGCCGAAATCGAAAAAAGCCGCGTAGGATTTCGTTAAAGGGATAAAGGGCCGAAGCGTTGCAGCGGTTCCGCTTCAACGCTTAAACTATTCAACGCTTCAACGCCGATGCATCCGCTCGAACAACTCCGTAGCGACGCGCTCGCGCAAATCGCGTCGGCTGAGGATGAGCGTGCGCTGGAAACGGTGCGGGTAAAATTTCTCGGACGCAGCGGCAGTGTTTCAGAATGGAGCGAGAAAATGAAGTCGCTGCCGAAGGAGGAAAAGCCGCAGATCGGAAAACTACTGAACGAAACGCGCAAGAGTGTGACCGAAGCGATGGAAGCGCGGGCGCAGACATTTCGCGAAGCAAAAGAGTCCGCGGCAGTGGCGGAGATCGATGTTTCGCTGCCGGGAACGTCACATGGGCGCGGCGCGCTTCATCCGCTCACGCAAATGCTCGATCGCGCGATTGGAATTTTCCGGCGCATGGGTTTCGCGCTCGCACAAGGGCCGGATGTCGAAACGGAATGGCATTGTTTCGACGCGCTCAATACGCCGGCCGACCATCCGGCGCGCAATGAGCAGGACACTTTTTATTTGCCCGATGGACGCGTTTTGCGCACGCATACTTCGACCGTGCAAATTCGCGCGATGGAAGCGGCGCCGCCGCCCATCCGCGTGATCGCTCCGGGCGCGGCCTATCGGCGCGATGAAATCGACGCCACCCACAGCGCGCAATTTCACCAGATCGAGGGACTTTACGTGGATGAAAACGTGAGTGTGGCAGATTTGAAGGGCACACTGGAATTTTTTTTGCGCGAACTTTTCGGCGCCGATACCGCGGTCCGTTTTCGCCCGCACTATTTTCCGTTTACCGAGCCGAGCCTGGAGATTGACGTAAAATCAAAAGCGCTGCGGAGCGGCGAAAAATGGATCGAAGTTTGCGGCTGCGGCATGGTGCACCCGGCGGTGTTCGAAGCGGTCAATCAAGCGCGCGGCGACGATGCCTACGATCCGGAAAAATGGACCGGCTTCGCTTTCGGGCTGGGAATGGATCGGCTGGCGATGATTTTATTCGGCATTCCCGATATTCGTTTGTTCGCGCAAAACGATCTGCGGTTTCTGAGGCAGTTCGCATGAAAACGGTAATGTCCCGGGTAGGGTGGGCGTTTCGCCCGCCGGCAAAGGCATCTTGCCTTTGCGAACTTCCCGCGCTGACCAACAGGTTGAGAGTCCGCTCGGCGAGACGCCTCGCCAGCGGGCCAGACGCCCACCCTACCCGAGAGAAACCGCGATGAAATTTTCCTCTAACTGGCTTCGGGAATTTGTCGAGCTGCCGGCGAATGCCGAGGCGCTGGCCGAGCTGCTAACGATGTCTGGAATCGAGATTGAGGGAATCGAAATGCGCGGGGCTGATTTCGCGAAGGTGATCGTGGCGCAGATTACTGAATCGAAGCCGCATCCGAACGCCGATCGCCTGAGCGTTTGCAGAGTCGATGATGGCAGCGGCAAATCGCGCCAGATTGTTTGCGGCGCGAAAAATTACAAAGTGGGCGACAAAGTTCCGCTCGCTCTTCCCGGCGCGGAATTGCCCGGTGGCCTGAAAATTCGCGCCAGCAAACTGCGCGGAGTGGAAAGCAAAGGAATGCTCTGCAGCGTGAAAGAGCTGGCCCTGGCGGAAGATGCGTCGGGT
>DAIOVO010000005.1:0-2881 GCA_036758965.1 Chthoniobacterales bacterium | reverse complement strand
GTGCAGCGCGAAGGAACTCGGGATTTCCGAAGAAAGCGCCGGCCTCCTCATCCTCTCGCCGGAAGCAAAAATCGGCGCGCCGATCAGCGATGTTTTTCCGAGCGACATGATTTTCGACATCGAGATCACGCCCAATCGCGGGGATTTGCTTTCGCATTTTGGGTTGGCGCGGGAAATCAGCGCACTGACATCTCGGTCATTCCGAGCGCAGCAAAGCGGAGTCGAGGAACCCCGTGGCGAAAGCTTAAAGATCACGCAGTGGGATCCCTCGGCTTTCGCTCGGGATGATGGGAGTAATGAAATCACTCTTTCCGCGCAACACGAATGCCCGTTTTATTCCATCCAGAAAATCGAAAACGTGGTTGTCGGGCCGAGCCCGGATTGGTTGCGCGCGAAAATCGAGAGCGTCGGTCTGCGCTCGATTAATAACGTCGTCGATATTTCAAATTTCGTGATGCTCGAGCTGGGGCAACCGACGCACGCGTTCGATGCCGAGAAACTGAACGGCCCGATCAACGTGCGGTTGGCGCAGGCGAACGAAAAATTTCTCGCACTCGATGGGAAGACCTATTCGCTTTCGCCGGAAAATCTTGTGATCGCCGACGCCGAGAAAGCGGTCGGCATTGCCGGCGTCATGGGCGGGGAAGACTCCGGCGTGAGCGCGACGACAAAAACCGTGCTGCTGGAAAGCGCGTATTTTTTGCCGGCAAACATTCGCCGCACCGCGCGCGGCCTGAATTTGCCGAGCGACGCCAGCTATCGCTTCGAGCGCGGAGTCGATCCGCAAATGATTTTGCCGGCGTCGCGTCGAGTGACCGCATTGATTTGCGACCTAGCCGGAGGAGAAGCGGCCGAAAAGATCCAAATCGCGGGCGAGCTGCCGGCAAATCCGCCCGACGTTCGGTTGCGTTACGATCGTCTCGATCAACTTCTCGGCGCGCCGGTCGAGCCCGAAACAGCGGACGAAATTCTAACGAGATTTGGATTGCGCAAAACCGTCATCCCGAGCGAAGCCGAGGAATCCCGTCATGAAATCTTTAAGGTAGCGCCGCGGGATTCCTCGGCTTCGCTCGGAATGACAAATTTTGAAATTCCGAGCTACCGGCGCGATTTGCAACGCGAAGTCGATCTGATCGAAGAAGTCGCGCGCGGTCACGGGCTAGAAAAAATTCCGAGCACCGATCGAAGCCGCTTCACGCCCGCGAGTGCGGCCGACCGAGATTACGATCAAGAAACAAAAATGCGCCGGCAGTTGAGCGCCGCCGGCGTCACTGAAGCGCGCACCTCTTCGCTGATCGCGCGGGAGGAGCTGGCAAAAACACGTGACGCGCTCGAGCTGCGAAATCCGTTAAGTGAGGATCATGTGGCGCTGCGCACCAGTCTCCTGCCAGGATTATCGAAGGCGCTGGCGCACAATCTTCGCGCCGGCGTGGCCAGGGTGACGCTGTTCGAGATTGGAAATGTGTTTGGCAAAGACGGCCGGCAACGGCGCATGCTGGCACTGGCATTTTCCGGGCAGAACAATGCCGACTGGCGCACAAAACCGCGAGCGCTCGATTTTTTCGATCTCAAAGGCGTCATTCAATCGCTCGGCCATCTCGAATTTCGCCGCACGGAACAAAGCGGCCTGGCGCTCGCAGCTGAAGCCTTGTTAGACGGAAAAAGAATCGGAAGCTGCGGTCAACTGACGGCGGCCTCCGCGAAAGCGCTGGATGCGAAGGGCGCGGTTTTGCTGGCGGAGCTCGAGCTTTCGCAAATCATGCAGGCGAGTGAATCGGCGCCATCCTTCCGCGAGCTGGAACGTTTCCCTGCCATCACGCGCGACATCGCCATGTTCGTCGCGCCGGAAGTAACGCATGCAGAAGTGTTGCGGGTGATCGAGTCGGCGCGCGAGCCGCTCCTCGAACGAGTGGAATTGTTCGATTTGTTCGCGGAAAAAAATGATCAGGCAATGGAAAAAAAGCGGAAGTCGCTCGCCTATTCGTTGACATATCGCGACAAAGCTCGCACACTGACTGGTGACGAGGTGAACGCGGTGCAGGCACGGATTCGTGAGCGATTGCAAAGCGAAATCGGCGCCGAGCTGCGCGAATAAAAGATCTTTCTCAGTTTTACCCTGCGGTGTTCGAGATACAGGTGAGAATCCCGAACCGATACTTCAATAACTCAAGGAGGCTTGGTCGCGTATTAATGGGAACATGGCACGCCTTAATTGGAAGTCAGACGCTCGCGCGACGGTCGTCCGCCCGTTACCGAAAGGGACGGGAGTTCCGCCTAAACGGCACAGGCGGGGTAATGTTTTGGGTGAGCCCGGGCTGCGTGAAACGCGGTCCGGGCTTTTTTTGTCGTCCCGAGCACAGCCGAGGGATCCCGATGCATTTAGCATACAGTTTTCATCGCGGGATCCCTCGGCTGCGCTCGGGATGACAGCGAGCGGAAAAGTGCTAAGCGTTTGACCCGATGCACGCGTTGCTCGCCCTGGAAGACGGACGGATTTTCGACGGCGAATCTTTTGGCGCAAACGCGACCGCAGTTGGTGAAGTTTGCTTCAACACTTCCATGACCGGTTACCAGGAAGTGCTGACCGATCCTTCGTATCGCGGGCAGATCGTGGCGATGACGTATCCATTGATCGGAAACTATGGAACGAATGCGGCCGACCAGGAAAGCACGGAGCCACACGTGCGCGGATTTGTGATTGAAGAACTGAGTCAGCAGCCGAGCAACTGGCGCGCGGAAGAATCGCTCGACGAATATTTGCGGCGCTGGAAAATTCCCGGCCTGGAAGGCGTAGATACACGCGCGCTAACGAGACATTTGCGCACACGCGGCGCGATGAATGCTTGTCTCACGAGCGAACTTTCCGCGGCGGAAGCTATTG
>DAIOVO010000004.1:67614-73817 GCA_036758965.1 Chthoniobacterales bacterium | reverse complement strand
AAACATTTTGTGATCGTTAACGAAGACAAAAAGAACCACGCCATTGCGTTTATCTTTTTGCCCGACTTGCCAAGTTTGTGCCACGCGCCGGGTGTAATCATCGACTGATGAATCGCTCTCCATTTTGGGATAGATCGCTACCAGCACCTGATCGGAAGTATCGCGTTCGAATTGCGCAAGCTTGGTGTTTAGTTCATCCGCAACTCCGCGCGAAACGACGCCGGAGTAATCGTTGAAATAACGGTCCGGCTTGGGTGGGATCGTTTCGGCCGCGGGCGCGGAAAAGGCGACGAGCAGAAACGCGAGAGCAGCAGCCAGAAATTTTATGCGCGGACACACTCCCGTCATCCCGAGCGGAGCCGAGGGATCCCGGGGCGAAATCTTTAAGGTTGTTTCGCGGGATCCCTCGACTTCGCCTTCGGCTCCGCTCGGGATGACAAAGCATGCTTCCACGGAATCCTTCGACTTCGCTGCGCTTCCCTTAGGATGAACGGAAAAGTTTATGGTGTCGCTGCCGCCGTGGGTGCGGGAGGAGCCGCCGCCGGTGTCGGGCTGCCGAAATTAAAGTTCACCGCTGGCGCGCGTTCGGAACCGGGCTCTGACTGGAAGAACGGGCGCGCCTTAAAGCCGAACATTTTGTTCAGCATGTTAGTCGGGAAACGCGCCAGAGCGGTGTTGTATTCCTGCACCGCGCCGTTGAAATTATTTCGTTCCACTGAGATGCGGTTCTCCGTCCCTTCCAGCTGGGCCTGCAAATTCTGGAACCCCTCAGTCGCGCGCAGTTGCGGATAATTTTCGCTAACGACGAGTAAGCGTGAGAGTGCGTTGCCCAACTGTCCCTGCGCCTGCTGGAAAGCCTGCAACTGGGCCGCATCGGTGGGCGCCTTGCTCGGATCGAGTTGCACCCGGCCAACGCTGGCGCGCGCGTTCGTCACCTCGGTCAGGGTCGATTTCTCGAAGTTGGCCGCGCCCGCCACCGTGTTAACAAGATTTGGAATCAAATCTGCCCGCCGCTGATAGACCGACTGCACGTCGGCCCATTTCTTGTTAACGTTCTGTTCGAGCGTGACGAGCCGGTTGTAACTACCGCAACCAGTCAGATTGAAGGTGACGATCAACGCCAGCAAAAGAAGAGCGCACCGTCCGAGAAATGTTTTCATGCAGGGAAGGTTTCGGAGATTGAGTTCCAAGTCAATTCGGCGGAGTGGCTTCCGCCGTTTCGGGACTGGCAACTTCCGGCCGCGGCGCAGTCGGTAAATAGCGTGTGCGCAATTCTTCCGCATTCGGCAGCTCGTCGAGATTGCGCAAACCGAAATGTTCCAGGAAAAACTCGGTTGTTTCGTAAAGCAGCGGTCGCCCCGGAATTTCGGCGCGGCCAGAAATTTTCACCAGACCGCGCTCCATGATCGTCTGCAAAACCGCGTCGATATTGACGCCGCGCACGGCTTCGACATCGGCGCGGGTGATCGGCTGGCGATAAGCAATGATGGCCAGCGTCTCGAGAGCCGGCGGCGAAAGCCGGGCCGGCTTCGAGGCGGGAAAAAGCTGGCGCACCCAACGGGCGGCCTCGGGATGACTGACCAGTTGCCAGCCATCGGCTTTTTCCGCAAGCTGAAATCCGCGCGGCGACTGAATGTAATCCACTTGCAATTGCTGGAGCGCACCCGCGACCTCCGCCTCTTTCACCCGCGCAAATTCGTTGGGCAAAAGCTCGTCACTCGCGCCCGCGTTGGTGAGCGTCTCCCGCAACTCAGATGTCGTTAGCGGGTTTTGCGCGCTGAAAAGAAGCGCCTCGATAACCTGGGAGAGGATCATATTTTCAAGATATGCCGATGGCGTTTTCAATTGCTTCCGCAATTCGGTTCGCTTGTTGGTCAATTTGATCGAGCTCCCGTCCTTCAATCAACAGACGAATCTTTGGCTCGGTGCCGGAATAGCGCAGTAAGACGCGGCCTTTGCCATCGAGTTGTTTCTCGGTTTCGCCGACCAGTTTCATCACCCCCGGTAATTCCTCCAGCGGCGGTTTGCGTTTCACTTTTAGATTGCGCTGGGCCTGCGGATATTTTTTCAGGCAACGCTTGAGCTCGCTCAACGGCTGGCCGCTCTCTTTCATGATCCGCAAAATCTGGAGCGCGCTGATAATGCCGTCGCCGGTGGTGGTAAAATCGCGAAAAATCATGTGGCCGCTTTGTTCGCCCCCGACGTTCAGATTACGCGCCACCATTTCTTCCAGCACATAACGGTCGCCTACTTTGGTGCGAATGACTTTGCCGTTGTGCGCCGCCAGCGCTTCATCGAGCCCGAAATTGCTCATGATCGTCGCCACCAGCGTGTCGTCGCGCAATTTTTTCGCGCGCAATAAATCGACGCTGGCAATGGCGAGAATCTCGTCGCCATCGACCAGCTCACCCTTTTCGTCGCAGAGCAGAACGCGGTCGGCGTCACCATCGTGGGCAATACCAACCTGCGCGCCGGATTCTTTAACGAGACGTAGAATTTCCTCCGGATGAGTGCTGCCGCAACTGGCGTTGATGTTGGTGCCGTTCGGCTCGTCGTGCGCGACCACAATATCGGCGCCGAGCTCGCGCAGAACGCAGGGAGTCGATTTGTAAGCCGCGCCGTTGGCGACATCGACCGCGATCCGCATTTTCTCCAGCGTCATCCCGCGCGGAAAACTTTGCTTGGCGAACTCAACGTAGCGCCCGAGAGCGTCGTCGATGCGGGTGGCGCGCCCAATTTTCCCGGCGATCGGCCGGATGGAATCGACTTCGCCGCTGAAAACCAACTGCTCGATTTGATGCTCGATCTGGTCGTCGAGCTTGTAGCCGTCGTGCCGGAAAAATTTAATGCCGTTGTCCTCATACGAATTGTGCGAGGCGGAGAGAACAATGCCGGCATCGGCGCGAAGCGAGCGCGTGATGTAAGCAACCCCGGGTGTGGGCAGCGGGCCGATCACCAGCACATCGACGCCGAGCGAAGTGATGCCGGCGACGAGCGCGTTCTCGAGCATGTAACCGCTCAGGCGCGTGTCTTTGCCGAGCACAATTTTCGGCCGTGCGCCGGCGGGATGCTCGCGCGGATTGAGTTTGCTAAAAATATGAGCGGCAGCGCGGCCGAGTTTGAGCGCGGTCTCAGCCGTGACCGGTTCGACGTTTGCCACCCCGCGCACGCCATCGGTTCCGAAAAGTTTTCGATTGTCGCTCACCTGCTGCATTGAAATCGTTACCTGGGCAAAGGGCAACCGCGGAAAATCATCGCGGACGAGAGCGATCGTAATCGCTGATGAAAGTGCATTCGTTGTCGATCCCAAGCGTCAACTTTCCCCAGCGCAGAGGAAGTTTTTGCAGCTCGGTGTCGCCCGGCACAGCTCAGTTTTTTTGTTTCGCCCGGGTGCGTGTACGCAAGGCGAGTCCGCCGGCATCGAGTTCGTTTAACTTTCGATGTAGCGTGCGCCGGCTAATGCCGAGGCGCTGGGCGGCGGCGGTGATGTTGCCGTTGGTGGCGGAGAGCGCCTGGGTAATGAGACGTTTTTCCGTTTCGCTGAGATCGAGCGGGTTCGCGTTTTCGGCAGCGGACCAACCGCCAGCGTCAGTGGTTTGCCGGATCGCGCGTGGCAAATCGCGCAGCGTCACTTTCGGTCCGCCCGCCATTACCACACCGTGCTCGATGGCGGTGCGAAGCTCGCGCACGTTGCCCGGCCAATTGTAGGCCAGGAGCGCGTTCATAGCGTCATTGGTGATCTCGAGCAGCGGTTTGTCGTTTGCTCTGGAAAACTGGCGCAGAAACGATCTAACGAGAAGTGGAATATCTTCCTTGCGCGCGCGCAACGGCGGCATGGTGATGCGGACGACGTTCAGCCGGAAATAAAGGTCGTCGCGAAATTTTCCGTCGCGCACCAGTTGCTCGAGGTCTTTATTGGTGGCGGCGATCACGCGCACGTCGGCACGCAAAGTCTGGCTCCCGCCGACCCGCTCGAAGCTGCGTGATTCACTCATGACGCGTAATAGTTTCACCTGCGTCGCCGGATCGATCTCGCCGATCTCATCGAGAAAAATGGTGCCGCCGTTCGCCAGCTCGAAACGTCCTAGGCGCCGCTCATGCGCGCCGGTGAAGGCACCGCGCTCGTGCCCGAACAATTCGCTTTCCAGCAACGTCGGAGAAAGCGCCGCACAATGCACCACCACGAATTTCGCCTGGTTGCGTCGGCTCAAATTGTGGATGGCGTGCGCCGCTAACTCCTTGCCGGTGCCGCTTTCGCCTTCGAGCAAAACGTTGGCGGAGGAAGGCGCGACCTGGCGGATGGTGTCGAGCACTTCGCGTAAGGCGACTGATTCGCCCAAAATGTTTTCCAAACCGAAACGCTCATCGATTTGCTGGCGCAAGGTGCGATTTTCCTGTTCCACCCGGCGCGATTGCAGCGCGCGCGCAATCAGGATTTCGACTTTGTCGAGGTTAAGCGGCTTGGTCACGAAATCGTAAGCGCCGCGTTTCATCGCTTCGACCGCGGTATCGACCGAACCGTAGGCGGTCATCATGATGCAAAGCGGCGGGTGAGGCATTTTCAAAACGCGCTCGATCAGTTGCATGCCGTCTTCGCTGCCGAGTCTAAGATCAGTTAGGAGTAAATCGACCTGTTCGCGTTCGAGCACGCTGATGGCGCCGGCAATATCGCTCGCGACATAAACGTCGTACTCCTCTTCCAACAAACGACGCAATCCGTCCCGGGTATGCTTTTCGTCATCGACAATAAGAATGGTTGGCTGCACGCAAGCTACTCTTCGGCTGTCGTCTTTCCCGCTTCAAGCATCCGCACGCGCTGGTCGGCCAGGGGCAAACGAATCGTGAGCGACAATCCTTTGCTTTGCGTGCTCTCGATCGCCATTTCTCCGCCGTGTTCGCGCACGATGCGTCTAACGATGAGTAAGCCCAGGCCGCTGCCGGAATGTTTGGTCGTAAAGTAGGGTTCGAACACGCGTCCCAAAGTTTCGGCTGACATTCCGCCGCCGTTATCGGTGAAACTTACCCGGGCGAAGATGTCGTCCGCGTCGGTGCGAATGTAGAGGATTCCGCGCCGCTTCATCGCCTCGAAGCTGTTTTTGATGATGTTGTAAAACGCCTGCTTCATCTGGTCGCGGTCGAGCTGAAGCAACGGCAGATCGGAACGCAGCTCGGTCTCGACCACGATTTCGCGCGCCTCGATTTCCGGCCCGAAGAAACGCACTGCTTCTTCCACGATCGCATTCAAATTTTCCGGCTGAAGCTGCGGCCGCGACGGGCGAATGGCGCGCAGGAATTGGGTGACGATGGAATCGAGCCGGCTGATTTCGCCGCGCGAGATTTCAATCGCCTGCTGCAATTCCTCGCGCGCCTTGCCCTTTAGCTTTCGCGCCTGGCGCTCCATTAATTGCAAATGAATGTTGAGCGAATTGAGCGGGTTGCCGATCTCGTGCGCCACGCCCGCCGCTAACAAGGTCAAGGCATTGAGCCGCTCGCTCTCGATTGTTTTTTCCGCCGTGCGCCGTGTTTCGGTGATGTCGCGCAGAATGATGGCGTAGCCAACTTGCTCGGCCGCGGCCGCGTCGTCCCGTTGCTCGATCATCAGCGGCACGATGTAAAAATTAATGAAAGAGTTGGCCGGGTAAAAAATTTCCAGGTCGCGCATGACCGGGCCGCCGCTCTGGGTAAGAGATTCCCAATCCAGGCCACGCACCCGTTCGCTCAATCGTTTGCCGATCGCCTCTTCGCCTTCGAGGCCAAAAAGCTCGCAGGCGGCATTGTTCAAATAAGTGATCCGGCCGCTGGGATCGGTGACAATAATTCCTTCCTGGATGGCGTTAAAAACCGTCTCGAGAAATCCTTTCTCCTGCGCCAGGCGCAGCAAATAATTCTGCACTTCTTCCGGGCCAATCTTGCCCAGGCGTGAAATCAATTTTTCGAGAAAGCCGGATTTCATTTTTTTGCGCGGGCAAGATAACAGCGACTTCGCGAGGAGCGACAATTTGTCTGCCACCGTTGCGCGTTTAAGATTGCCGCATGGTAGCCAATGTGCACGGGCCGCAATTTTCCGGCGGAGCGAATATCACCATCAAATGTCCGGCGCACACCTATGAGCAAACGGTAGCGTTTTATCGCGATACGCTGGCGCTGCCCTTGATCGAAGAAGAAACCGACGGCTGCATTTTCCAATTCGGACCAAACCGGCT
>DAIOVO010000004.1:50413-67604 GCA_036758965.1 Chthoniobacterales bacterium | reverse complement strand
ATCTGGCCCCGCATTTGAGCCAGCCCGATGTCTGGCTGGAATTGGAAACGAACGATACCGAAGCGGCCGCTTCGTTCCTAAAGGTCAATGCGGTGCCGCGCCGGGATGAGCTGGAACAGTTGCGGGAAGATTTCGACGGTTTTTTTGTGTCCGCCCCGAACGGCATTGTCCATTTGGTAATCGGCCAGGAAGAATCGTAGTGGCGTCCGATTATATTCTGCGCCTGGTCGATCAGATTGCGCTGATGCTGGAAATTCTTGGTCTGCGAAAAAATGGGCGTGATGCCGAAGCGCAGGAGGAAATTGCCAAGGCATGCCTGCAATCGGTCGGGCTTCCGTTCGACTTGGTGAAACGTTCCGCCCCGGAAACGATTTTGGAGATGCTGGCAACGGGCGGCGGCACGCAACAATTTCGCGCGATCATGCTAGCGGAGTTGCTTCTGCAAGATGCGGAATTGAGCGAGCGCGCCCGCGACAAACGCGAGGCGGTCATTCGTCGCGCGCAGGCGCACTCACTTATTTCCCATTATCTGTTTCAACTCTCGCCGGAAGATCAGGCGATCTACCGGGCAAAACTAGCGCAGTTGGACGAAGCAACTATTGCGCTCAAGAATCGGGATCGAGCAGAACTGGAAAGCTGACCGGTTTCTCTTTAAGGTACTGTTCAAGCCTGGCGCGATTCTTATCTTCCGAGATCCGCGAGAATGATGAATCCGTTTTCTTCTTGTTCGCGGTAAAGCTTGCGCCTCCGGCTGAATTGTGAATTGCGAAGTGCGAGTTGTAGGCTGGCGCGATGCCGACCTGGGATGAGCTTTCGCAATGGTGCGCCTGGGGCGCTGGCGTTTGGCGCCAGCAATGGGCAGCAGCGCCCCGCCGAAAGAAAGCAGGGAAGACCCAGCTTTGCAGAAAGCTGTTCAACAGTGCGGCGCTGGATCGAAAAGGAGCTCGCGCTGAGATGATCGAAATCTCGGAGGCGTCGCCCGGAATACTGACGATAACTACCGAAACCGGCTCCGGCATTTCTACGCCAACGAACGGGAGTTTTGCGAAAGCGTGGTGGCCTACGCTCTCTGGTGCGAGCAGGAGCATCACCTTGGCGGCCCATCATTCCGCGACCGCACCTCGCGGCAAAAAATGTGGGAAGAAATTATCGCCGACTTCGGCAAACCGAAAAAGAGCGGGAGCTGGTTCGAACACCGGCTCCAGGAAGTGATCGAAGAACGAAGGAACAAATGATGAATGAACAAACTAACAAGAAATTCAAAAACTCTGGCGTCGCCGGAGTCTGCTATGGCATCGGCTTTTTCTCGATGCTGATCGGCCTGGTGATGATTGTCTTCGGCCTGGCCAATGCCGCCAGCAGCAGCAGCGCGGCCGGCGCCCTCAGCTTCTTTGGCTCTGCCATCGCGCTCGTCTTCGGCGCGCTCGGCTGGGTAGTCATCGGCAAAGTCATCACTCTCCTGGCGCAGATCGCCTACAACACCCAGCCGAAAGCGTGAAGAGTAATTCTGTAGGGCGACGATTCTTCGTTGCCGGCAAGCAGGAATGCTTGCCCTACATTTGCATTATCGCTGCGATGGTCTTGCTGGCCGGCTGCGCGACGCAACCCGCGCCGGTAGTTCGGCAAATAACGCGTCAGCGGGTCGAAAGCTTTATCGTGAAAGGAAAAACCACGAAAGCGTAGGTGCTGGCTGAATTCGGAGCACCATCAAGCACCACGATTATGGACACATCGACGCCGACGATTACTCCTAACGCGATTCCTTACGAGACGATAGTTTACACTAAGGTTTATTCGGTTTTTCCGGCCAATGTCGTGTCTCTTATCATTCAGTTGGATCACCAGCAGGTGGTGATCGGTTACATCTTCACGGGGCAACCGTGAGCGAATGAACACCTCGGCGCGCTGCTTTTCTTAGCTGTCATATCGATCATGATTTCAATCGCGACCTGGCAGCGCTGGGCGCAGACGCGGCTGGAGAAGTGGATAATAGGGGAGTGAGCTTGATGAGCGAGTTCCTGAGTTGCTACTATGTGATTCTAAGTTGGATGAGCCATTTTTCGCCAGAGGTGAACGCTGCCCTAATTACTATTATCGGGATCATAGCCGCGGCTGTTCTGGCTTTGGGCGGTGTTTGGTTGGGACTACAGGAGAATCGGAAAGCTCTTTTGGATCAACATCTCTTGGAGTTCCGAAGGAGAGTTTACTCGGACGCCAGCGAAGCCATGGCCCTAGGCCTGTCGAGCATCCAGGCATTGTTTGATCCAACGACGCCGCTTACGATCTTCCATAAAGCCGCGGAGCGTTTAACGCAGAGTTGCAGCAAAATCAATCTGATCGCGCAAGAAGACGCCATGGAGGCTTTCGGCGATTATTTGTTAGCGATCAATGAGCAGTTTTCTGGGATTGTTCTTATCAAGGCCAGATTCGAATTTCAGCAACGACGACTGGACTTCGCGAACCGTTTGTTATCGATGCAAATACCCGATGGAAGGAGACAAATGCTGTTGGGGATAGTTAACAGGGCTATTGAAGAGTCGAACCGGCTGGAACGTGAGATGATACAACGAAACCTAGATTTTTCGAACCCCTTGGAATCGTTGGCTCAAGCAGCGACCATCGCCTTTCGCGACGAATTAGAAAGCCACTTGGATCCTGCCTTCTATCGTCAGGAGCGTAGCCGTATAGTGATACCAATAAACGAACGTGCTCAACAGGCGATTCGCGAATTGGTGGAATATTACACAAGCGAAAGACGTGACTTTCCAGGCCTGTAGCGTGAAAATCCTTCAGGTTCTCAATGCGGGCGGAGAAACTTCAACGTGCCCGGTTTGCGGCGCCGCCTGCGGGGAGGAGAAATGCAAGATCGTTTGCCGATCGGAAACGTGCCGGTATCGCGTAGTGAAGAACTGCAGCGAGTTTTAAGATGTCTAGTGGGCGCTCTAAGAAGTCCAAGCGGCGAAAACGGCTACAAGCCATAGCGCGATTGCGGCGCAGGCAGCCCCAAAAAGAAAAGGAACAACCTCGACGGCGATGGCTATCAATCCTATCGCCCACCGGGAACGTAGTGGCCGGCGTCTTAGCCGTGTTGGCGTTTGTTTCTGCATATTACGCCTTCGCCTCGAAGCTCAGTGTTTCTTCGTCCTTTGAGCCTGAGGAGGATCCTTTCCGTGTTCCCTTCATCTTAAAGAACGAGAGCTTGTTCTCGCTCCACGATATTAATTTCAACTACCAACTTCATCGGGTGGAGTTTGAGCGGGGAAATAGGATGGAGAACGTAGAAATATTTCACGGGTCAATCCCGGTGAAGGTTTTGGAAGCGGGAGAATCAGTGTCAGTCGCGATTCCGAAAATCACGGCGTGGAGCGCACGCGGCGCAGATGTTACCCTAGACATATCATATCGGCCGCGCTTGTTGCCGCTGGAAAGGCATTACAAACAACGATTCAGGGCCAAGGTTATCCCAGGGAAAGGTTCTACCTGGTTGCCGGCCCCAGAGAGCGATCCGAAGTAGCCGCGGCTGGAAATGCGAGCAAGCGCCGGTTGACAAGTGGCTAGGAGGCGTTCGGAATGTTGGCGCGGTCCTGCCGTCCGTTGTCCGGAAGCTGGAGGCCGCCCAGAGCGATCGCACGGTCGACGTCTTGAAAATCCGGCATCGCACGCCCGAATTTCAAATTCTCAAAATCACTGGTGGGGCGAGACAAGTGTCGCTTGAGCGCGATGCTGCCGACGGGAAACAAAAAAAGGAAAACGAGCCCGAGCGCTTTTTTTCACCGGGTGAATACGCGCCCGTCGCTAACCATTCGTAAACGCCAATCTCGGGAGAGCCACGGATCAGAGGTGTCGCCCAAGAATCGTTAGGTCGCGGGCTTCGTTTTCGATTCGGGCGATTTTCGGCAGCAACCCCCAACGTTCAAAACCGGCGGAACGAAAAAGCGCGAGGCTCGCTTCGTTCTGCGCGAAAATGAGTCCCACCAGCGATTGCATGCCCAGCACCGGGCCGCGCGCAATCGCGGTTTGCAATAATTTCCGTCCGACGCCGCAGCGCCGGAATTTTTCGCCGACGTAAACGGTCAACTCGACCGTGCCGCGGTAAGCGCAGCGGGGGAGAAATTCGCGAAAGGTCAGCCAGCCGGCGACGCCGCCATCGACTTCTGCCACCCAGATCGGGTAGCGATCGGGCAAATGTTCACGAAACCATCCGCGCCGTCCTTCGACCGTGACCGGCTCCAGTTGCGCCGTGGAAATGCGCGAGGCGATGGCGGCATTGTGAATTTCAACGATGGCAGGCAGATCGGCTTCGACCGCGTCGCGTACCGCCATTTCGACGGCGGCGGCGCTCATGTTCCCTGGACGAAAAGAAAACTATCGAAGGTCGCCTGGAAATTTCGAGTCGCAGTTTCGCAAAGGTCAAAACGCGGGCTAACGGCATTTTGGCCGGCACAGAAAATTTCGAGGTCGCTCCGGCCAGCGCGCTCGATCTGCGTGCGCACCGCATTTTCGGCCAGGGCGGGAGTATTGCACTCGCGCGAAAGATGGCCCAGGACGACCCGCTCGATTTTTCCAGGCAACAATTGCTCGATCACGCCGGCCGCGGCCGCATTAGAAAGATGACCGTGACGCGACATGATGCGTTGTTTTACCGGCCAGGGCCGATGCGGATCGGCCTGCAAAAGTTTCTCGTCGTGATTGGTTTCGATCACCAGGGTGTGCACTTCCCGCAAACGTTCGATCAACATTTTGGTGGCGTAACCGAGATCGGTAATGAAGCCGAGCGTGCCGCCGCCAGCGGAAAAAGCGTAGCCGACTGGATCGACGGCGTCGTGCGGAACGGGAAAGGTTTGCACCAAAATATCGCAAAGGTTGAACTCGGCGCCGGTGCGGAAAATTCGCCAGTTCCGGTGCTCGCTCAGATTGGAAAGACGAATCGCCTCGGCCGTTTGGGCGGTGCAATAAATCGGCAGCGCGTATTTGCGGCAGAAAACTTCCAGCCCGCAGACGTGGTCGCCGTGCTCGTGCGTGAGCAACACGCCATCGAGTTGTTCGGGAGCAACGCCACACTGCTCGAGGCGCACCACCAACTGCCGCGCGCTCAGGCCTCCATCGATCAAAATGCGGCAATGCTCGGTGCGAACCAGCGCGCTGTTCCCGGAGCTGCCGCTGCCGAGCATGGTAAGGCTGAACACGGTGCTTCTTTAGCGGAACGCAGTTGCCTTCACAAACGGAAAGCGCACAAATGAGACGGATGACGAATGAAAATGTTGCCGCGCTCGACCCGGAACACTGGAATTCGATGGCGGATTTCTGGGCGCAACTCGGCCGGAGGATCAAGCGAGTTACTGGCGCTTGATTGAAAATTGGATCGGAAAGTTCAGGAAGCCGCGGATCGCGATTCTGGGTGTGACGCCGGAGTTATATCAATTGCCCTGGCCGTCGCGGCGCGATTTGATTGCGTTGGATCGCTCCCAAGAAATGATCCGGCAGGTCTGGCCCGGGCCGGTCGCCGATGCGGTCGAAGCGGATTGGCTGGAGATGCCGCTGGCGGAAGGCTCGCGCGATCTGGTGGTGTGCGATGGCGGAATGATCATGCTCGATTATCCAGGCGGCCAGAAACAAATGGTGCGCTCGTTGCATCGGCTGTTGGCGGAAGGCGGGCGCGCAATCTTTCGCTTGTACGTTCCGCCGGCCAAAAAAGAGTCAGCCGAAGAAGTGATCCAGGATTTGTTAGGAAACAGAATCGGAAATCTTAACATTCTGAAATTGCGGCTCGGGATGGCTTTGCAAAAATCTCCGGGGAGCGGCGTGGCGGTAGAAGAAATCCGAAACGCCATCCTGAAGTTGGCGCCCGATTTGCGAACGCTGGCGCAGCGTTTGCGTTGGCCGTTCGATCATCTGCGGGCGATCGAAGCCTATCGTGATTCGCCGGCTCGCTATTATTTTTCGAGCCAGGCGGAAGTGATGGAACTCTTTTGCGGCGACGGCGAATTTGAGTTTGCGGGCGTTTCGCGCGGAAGTTTTCCGCTGGCGGAGCGCTGCCCGGTCGTCGCTTTCGACCGGCGCTGATTCAATCTTTGCTCGCCCGCTCGAACTCCGGCATGAAGGTATCAAGATTCACCTGTTCGAACACGTCCATGTGGTCGCCCGGTACGAAAAAATTCTCGACGCGATCGCCGACCAGGTAGCGCCAGTAATTTTCCATCGGCCCGGCGTTGAGGGGCGTGAACAGTCTTATCTCGAGGACGCAGCGTTGCGGGTGAAAATCCTGATCTATCAGGGCGTAGTAATCGAAGTCTGCCGGCAAAGGCGGGAGCCTGTGGTTTTTCCGCGCTGGCCATCGGCGAAGATGAGTCTTGAAAGAGTTTCGATAATGGCGAAACAGATTATAACGATCGCGCGCGGGAGTGCGGATGAAGCTTTTCAGGTGCGAACGCAGACGCGGTCGCACTTGTGCGTAAACGTGGCGGAGATGGACGCGAAACGGAAGATTGCACGGCGTCGTATCGACAAGGTAAAGGCGACGAACGTTTTCGCCGCGCCGCCGGAGCTCACAGGCGGTGGCGTAAGCAATTGTCCCCCCGACTGAGTGACCAAATAATTCGAAGGCAATTCCCGAGTAGGCGCGCTGCAATTCGTCGGCGTAATGTTTTGCCATCTCTTCAAAAGAACGGTGGCGCGGCTCCCCGGCATGTTCGACCGCCTGCAATCCAAGAACGGGTCGCCGACCATTCAATCGCCGCGCGAAGTCGAGACAATGAAATACCCCACCGCTCCAGCCGTGGACGACAAAAAGCGGCCGTCCCTCCTTCCTCGTGTTCAGACGAATGAGCGAGGTGAAATTTCCACTGACCGGCTCGCGCTCAATCAGCGTCGCCAGCTCGCTGATCGTCGGATGAGTAAAAAGTTCGTGCACTGAAGGGGTGGCGCCGAATTCCTTTTCGATGCGAGAAAGAAGCCGAACCGCCAGCAATGAGTTACCGCCTAAATCAAAAAAGCTGTCCGTCAGCCCGATGAGGTAGCGATCGCCGAGGAGCTCGCGCCAAAGCTCGAAGACTTTTTGCTCGATGGCAGTCGCACCCGGAAGTTCGGTCGCCATTGCCGGCCGTATTTGTGCCAAATAAGCCGCTGAAAGAGCGCGACGATCCACCTTGCCGGTCGGCATCACTGGAATTTTTTCGACCGTGACGAGATCGCTGGGTCGCAAATGCGCCGGCAGCCTTCGTAGCATCCAGAGGCGCAAGGCAGTGGGATCAAAATCTTTTTTGGGTAGGATGTGTGCGACTAATCGTCGATTGTCCTCGTCGCCTTCCATCGTCGCCACGGCCTGCTGAATTTGTGCATGCTCTTCGAGAACGACTTCAATCTCGCCCAGTTCGATTCGATAACCGCGGAGTTTGATCTGGCGATCGCGGCGCTCGAGAAAAACGAATTCGCCGCGCTCGTTCAGGTAGCCGTAATCGCCGGTCAGGTAAAGGCGCCCAAACTCGAGTGAATCGGCAAAAGGATTAGCGACAAATTTTTGCCGGGTCGCCTCTTCCGCGTTGCGATAACCCCGCGCAACCACCGGTCCTGCAATTCCAATCTCCCCGCAAACGCCCACCGGCATTCGCCGCCGTTGCGCGTCGAGCACATACATTTCTGAATTTCCGAAAGGGCGTCCGATCGGGAGATTGATGGAATTGGGACTCGGAGATTTCGCTGGATCCCACGCCGTCACCGCCACCGTCGCTTCCGCCGGACCGTAAACATTGAGCCACTGGACACGATCCCCTACGAGGCGACGCCATTTTTGGAGCAACTGCGGGTTAGCCTTTTCCATCGAGCAGATAACCAGCCGCAGAGCAGGGGGCAGCGCAGGGGCGCGCTCATCATCCATTGCTCGCACCCATTCATGCCAATAAGCGGCGGGAATTCCACTGATTGTGATGTGTTGACCGTGCAATTGGGCGAGATAATCCGCGATGCTCAAGGCGCCACCATCGCGTTGCGAAAAAATGATGGTGCCGCCGCCGGAAAGCGCGACCAGAAGTTCGCCGATGAAATAATCATTCCCCGGTGAGCCCATGGAAAGGCGGCGATCGCCCGGATGATAGTCATAGAGCCTGACCATGGCGCTGAGCGTGTCGGCTAAGGAACGATGCTCGACTTCGACGAATTTTTTTTCTCCGGTCGAGCCGGAGGTATGCACCAGATAAACGAGATCGTGCGGCGGGATTTGCGGGAGCGCACCCTTCGCCTCCGGTGCTGTGATCTGCTCGAAATCGTAAACGCGTGCGACGACCGCTTTTGTTTCTTCGACGATTTCAGGCGCGGTGATTGCGAAGGCGGGTGGAAGCTGTCGCAACATCGCGGCGCGCTCTTCTGCAGGCAGCTCGGGATTAATCAATAAAAACGCGGCCCCGGATCGCATGCTGCCGAGCATCACGCATAAAAGGTCGGCGGATGGCGGCAATAGGATTGCTACGATTTCCTTTGCTCCCCCCCGCTCGACGATATTCGCCGCGACGCGCGCCGCGATTTCTCCAAACTGGAAGAATGTCACCCCTCGGCCCGGCTCTTGAATGGCGATCGTCTCTGGTTGCTCTTTAATTCGACGCTCAATCAGTTCTTGCGCGGGCCTGCCCGGCACCTGGATGCTCGGTCCGCGCGTCGCTGCTTTCAGGATCTTTTCGTCGTTACTCGAGAGCAAATCGATTGATCCAAGAGATCGGTTTGAACCAGCGGTAAAAGCGCGCAAGGCGGCCCCGATGCCATCGGCTACAGCGCGTAAAGTCAGCTCGGGGACCGATTTCTTTTGGCCGATCAAGTCGATTTGCAAATGCGGATTCTCGTAACCATCCAACATTAGCGGGACGTCATTTACCTGAAACAAACGCGCCTGACAACGGTCTGGAGGCAAGCCGGCAGCACGGAGCTGGTCGCGGAGTCGGGCGCGCTGAAAATTCACCACCAGCGGAAGGTCAAGACCCTCAGCTCCGAAGCCGGTCCATTCGCTGATTTGTGCCAACGATGAGTGCTCCAGCGCGCGCAGACCTGACCAATACTTTCGCACCTCCTGGAGCCAGTCTCCCAACGCGCTGTCGTCCGGCACTTCAAGGCGAACAGGCACGGTATTGACCAGCGGACCGATTATGGCCTCGGCCTGATCGACGGACGACCTTCGGGCCGCGCGCATCACCGCGAAGGTTGCTTTCACTTCGCCCTGCATTCGCGCCATCCACAGAGCGCACGCCGCAATGACAAGCGTGTTGAGGGTGATGCCCAGGTCGTCGCACAAACGACGCAAGTTTTCTTCGATCTCGAGCGAAATCTCGACGCTGAGCCGAAGTGAATAAGCGTCGGAAGTTACGACGTGAGAGCTGGCCGCGGCTCGAATTTCCGGAAGCGCCGTCGGAACATCCGTGCGGTCCAGGCGGCGTCGCCACACTTCTTTTTGCGCGCTCCAATCGTGGTTGCTCAACCAGCGCAGATGATCCAGAAAATCCGGCGCCGCCAGGGTATCGAATCCCGTATCACCCGCGAGCAAGCCGTCGTAAGTGCGAAAGATTTCTGTCAGGAGCAGCGGATAAGAAACGGCATCGCACACACTGTGGTGATGCGTCCAAAGCCAGGCAACGTCATCGCCTCCGAATCGGAGCAGGCGCGAACGCCAGAGCGGCCGATCACCCAACAGCGGCAGTGGATCAAGCCGATCTGATTCCAGAAATTCCTGTAAACGCTCCTTGCGCGTCCCGGAAGTGCGAGAAAGATCGATTTCCGGCGCGGACGCGTCCGCCTCGGGCAGTCGAGTTTGAAATAATTGGCCCTCGCGAAATTGGAAGCGCGCCATGAGCGCGTCGTGCCGTTGGAAGCATTGGCGCGCCGCGCTCAGAAACAATGCCGGGTTCATTTTTTCGGGCAGTGCCACCACCAACTGCTGGCAATAGGCGCCGGCCGAGCCGGGGTGAAGCGATGCCAACAGCATCGCCTGCTGCAAACCGGTCGCGCGCAACCAATTTTCCGAAGGATTGTTCGACACCTCCATTAGGACGAATTTGCCGAGTGCATTCGCGCTGGCATATGGAAATTTTCCAGCATTCCGAGCAAAGGCCGAGCGATACCGTGACGAAAGCTTAAAGGCAAATTCCGCGGGATGACGATGATTTCTGGCTTACGAATCGTTAGCGGACCGATCCATTAAAGCGAAGATGTGCTCTTTCTTGGCCGAATAATCGAGCGAGCGGAACTGGCGAATTTCTTCCAGGCGGCGGAGACCGTTGATGGTGTCGAGATAACGCGTGTAGTTGGCGGCGAGCTCGCACGTTTCGGAATAGCGGGCGCGCAAATTTGTGTCGTGAAAAGCGGCCGGGCATTGGCGGGCAAAAAGATGGAAACGCAACCAACGGCGATCGGCGCGCGAAACGCGCTGAGTTTTGCGAAAGAAGGCAACGAACAACAGCAGCACGAGATAAGTATCGATCTGCGCCTGGAGCTCGAGCTCGCGCGCGAATTCCTCCGAAGCGAGCGCGCGTTGCCCGTTCTTGAACTGGAGCGCGGCATGCAGGGCGTGATTCATTTCTTCCACGAAAATAATGAGCGAACGAATATTGTGATCGCTCAATCCCGCGCGCGGATCGTGCTGTTCGAGCTGCTCGATCAACCAGCGTGAATAGTAAATGCCGACGTAAAGCTGGTCGCCGGCGCGGCGCAAGAAGGTGCGCGCGACTTCGCTCAATTCGCGGGCGGAGGCTCCGGCCAGCTTGGAAAGTTGGGCCGAGCGCGCACGATCGATCAGGCAATCTTCCAGATTAATTCCGACCTGAGCGTAGGTGCGTTCGAGCAGACGCTGGATTTGAGAGAATAGGGTTTCGTTCACGCCAGAATTTTCGGTGCATCGCCATCATCGAGATTGAGCAGGCGATCGGAAAGCTGATTGAGCGCGAGACGGACATCGCGGAAACGCTCGGCCAGGCCGGCATAAACATCGTCGAGCTCGCACCGGCGGGCGGTGGCGTGAGATGCCACCAGTTGAAAGTTTTGCCGGCCTAACTGTTCGTAGAATTCAAGCGCGGGTGCGCCGCGTTCGCTCCGTCGCTGGGTGTTCTCATGAAAAATTCCGCTGATAAAAAGGGAATAGTTCCCGACGTGCGCGCGGAGCAGAAACGCTTTCTCGCGGCTGGCGCGCCCGAGCGCGAGCAGCATGTCGGTCAGATATTGCTGGGAAAAATCGTGATCGCTGACCTGCGGGCCGCGCAAAAAGTTCGCCCGCGAAAATTTTTCCAGCAAGGAGCCGACGTAATCGCACAGCTTACGATCCGTTAGCCCGGCATCGCGCAGGACACGGCGGGCCAGGACGTAAAAATAAAACTGGGAAGAAATGCGGAGCTGGCCGCCGGCGGAAAGAATGGCATCGACCAGCCGCGGCGAATCGAGGACGGCGTCGCGGGTTTCGGCGTCGGCGAGCAAATCCACCAGCGAGACCGATTCGACCTGGGAACGGGCGAGAGTGCGGACGATAAAATCGAAATCGGCGGCGGTAAACCGTGCCCGACAATTCGCCTGAATCATCGAGTTCCAAGTATGAGCACTCGAAGTGCCAGATGCAATCATTTGTCTGGCAGTGCGGCGAAAGCGAGCCGATATTAGACGCGCTGCGCAGAGTAATTGTTATGGCAAAATCGAGTGCACCTCTGGCTGAAATCGAGAAATTAATCGAGGGCGTCGAAGGATGGAAAGACGCGGACGCGCAGGCGCAGGCGCACGAATTAGTGCGCACTTTACTGGCGTTACACGGCGCCGGATTTGAGCGGGCGCTCGAAATCATTTACGACGGGAAAAAGACCGGCGCGGAATTGATCGATGATCTTGGGCGCGACGAAACGGTCTCGAATCTTTTGCTTCTGCACGGGCTGCATCCGTTGAGTCTGGAGGAGCGGGTGCGCGGCGCAGTAGAAGAAGTGAAACCGCGGCTGGGTCAGCACGGCGGCAGTGTGCAATTACTCGGCGTTACCCCCGAGGGAACGGTGCGGCTGCAGCTCGAAGGAAATTGCGAAGGCTGTCCCTCTTCACGCATAACGCTAAAATATTCCATCGAGGAAGCGATTTATGCCGCCGCGCCGGATGTGACCGCTCTGGAAGTAAATGGCCTGGTTGAAGAACACGCGCCGCCAGCCGCAAATCCGAAATTTACTGAGTGTCCGACCCACAATGGCAACGGACAGCAACCAGCAACCGGAGAAAACAAATGAGCAAACCATCAGTGCCCGACCATGTCGCCGGGACGCCGAAAGGCGAAGAACAAGCGCTCGGCAGCCGCGAGGCGGGGCGTGATCTCGATCGTAAGAATTACCGGAGCGCGCGCGATTCGACCGGAATTAACGCCGATAAGAGACAGCCGATCGTGCCGTCAGCGATGCCGAATATCCCGCCGGCCTAGGCGACAGTCGCCCGTTTATTTCATTACAAATTTGGTCCGAAGTACTTGCCGAGTGAAATACGGCCGCGCGGCGGTCTCGCTCGTCTCGCTCTTTGTATTCGCTGTTTTGCCGCTGAGCGGGGCCGAACCGAAAAGTTTTTTCATTTTTGTAAGCAACGAGCATTCCGGCGCCGTTTCGGTGATCGACGGATCGACCAGCACGCTGGTGGCGACCATCCCGGTGGGAAAACGCCCGCGCGGAATCCACGCTTCACCGGATGGCCGGCGACTTTACGTTCTGCTCAGCGGATCGCCTCGCATGGCGCCGGGAGTTGATAGTGAACGCGCCCCGGCGGACAAGACGGCGGATGGAATGGCGGTGATCGACGCGGCCAGTCGAAATGTGGTGGAGCGCTGGCATGTTGGTTCCGATCCCGAACAATTTGCTCTAACAAGAGATGGAAAATTTGCGGTGATCGCGAACGAAGATGACGCCAGCGTTTCGCTGATTGATTTGAACGACGGGCAAACGCAGGGAAAAATAAAAGTTTCCGAAGAACCGGAAGGGGTGGGGGTGAATCCACGCACCGGCGACGTTTATGTCACCTGCGAAGAAAAAGGCGAAGTCTTCGTCATTTCGCCGGGCGAACGGCGAGTGCAGGCGACGATCGAAGTAGGAGCGCGCCCGCGCTCGGTCGCGTTTCTGCCCGATGGCGCGCGCGCCTTTGTCGCCTGCGAAAATGCCACCAGCATTTTCGTCATTCAAACCGACACCAACAAGGTGATCTCAAAAATCCAATTGCCAGAAGGTTCGCTCCCCATGGGAACGGTGATCTCGCCCGGCGGCGAGGAACTTTATGTTTCTACCGGACGCGGCGGCAAAGTGGCGGTGATCGATCTCGCGCGGAACGAAGTGGCGGCGATGATTCCAGTGGGCGCGCGGGCATGGGGGATCGCGTTGAGTCCGGATGGGAGCCGCCTCTACACCGCTAACGGGAGTTCGAACGACGTTTCAATGATCGATGTAAAAACGCGCAAAGAGATTGCCCGGATCAAAGTAGGCGATGGTCCCTGGGGCCTGGCGGTTGTCCCCGGGTGGTAGCAGACTTCGCTGCACGGGCGAGAGTTCGTGCTTACTTTAGTGGATGCGGTCATCCTCTTTCGCAGCCCTCCGCCGTTTTGCCGACGGCGAAAAGAAATCGCCGGAGCGCGCGCCGCCAGAGCAGTGCGAACTGTGCAGCGTTTCGCTTGGCCCAATGCATCGGCATCTTCTGGAAATGGGGCCGCGAAAAATTATCTGTGCCTGCGACGGCTGCACCATGACTTTTGTTCCGGTGATGGACGGCCGCTTCAAGGTGATTCCGCGGGACGCGCGCGGCCTGCCGGATTTTCAAATGAGCGACGTCGAATGGGAAAGCCTGGCTTTGCCGATCGGGCTGGCCTTTTTCTTTTATCATTCGCCGGAAAAAAAGATGGTGGCGATGTATCCCAGCCCGGCCGGCGCGACCGAGTCGCTGCTGCCGCTTACTGCCTGGGAATCGTTAGCCCGACAGAACGCCGCGCTGCAAAACCTGGCGCCCGATGTGGAGGCGCTGCTGGTCAATCGTGTGCGCGAAACCCGCGCCTATTACATCGCGCCGATTGATAAATGTTTCGAGCTTGTCGGCGCCATTCGGATGCATTGGCGGGGGTTTTCCGGCGGCGAAGAAGTCTGGCTCGAAATCGATCGCTTCTTTGCCCAGTTGAAAGAAACCAGCCGGTAGCAGTCGCGTCATGCCCAATCTCGCCTTCAAAGTTCTCGGGGTCGCGCCGGCTTATCGCGGTTTGGTGCCGTTACTGCATTTTAAGCTCGAGATCACGAACCAGCCCGCGGACGAAACGGTGCAGAGCATTATTTTGCAGACGCAAATCCAGATTCAATCGCCCCAACGCGCCTACGCCGCGGGCGAGAAGGAAAAATTAATCGAACTCTTCGGCACGCCCGATCAATGGGGCAACACTTTGCGGAATAAACTTTGGACGCTCGCCACCACCAACATCCCCAGTTTCCAGGCGAAAACTGAAGCGGCGCTCTCGGTTCCGTGCAGTTTCGATCTTAACCTCGCGGCGACGAAATATTTTTACGCCCTTGAAGGCGGCGAAGTGCCGCTCCTCTTTCTCTTTAGCGGCACCATTTTTTATGCGAACGCCGATGGCCGCCTGCAAGTGCAGCAAATTTCTTGGAATTGCGAAGCGACCTATCGCATGCCGGTGGCGCTCTGGCAGGAATTGATGGAGCACCATTATCCAAATAGCGCGTGGGTGGTGCTGGAACGGGAATCGTTCGATCGCTTGTACGAATTCAAGCGGCGGGCGGGACTGACTTCGTGGGAGCAGGTCGTGGAGCGGTTGCTAGGGGAAGCAATGACGAAATCCGAATGACGAAGGCCGAAACAATGTCGAATGACGGAGGTCAAAAATTCGGGCTGTTCGGATTTCGGCGTTGGAGTTTGGTCATTGTTTCGAGCTTCGTCATTCGAGCATCGTCATTTCCCCCATGAACCGCGAAATTCTCGAGCGGGTGGTGGATGCCGTTCTTTACGAGGGTTACATCCTCTATCCCTACCGCGCTTCCTCGAAAAAAAATCAGCGGGAACGTTTCACCTTCGGCCGAATTTATCCGGAAGATTACGCGATTGCGCAGCAGGGCCGCGAACCGTTTCTGATGCAGACGCAATGTCTGGTGCGGAACGAATCGAAAGATGCTCGCGTCCGGATCGAGATTCGTTTCCTGCATCCGATGGCGCGAGAGATTGGCCGGCTGGCGGCGCCGGTCGATCAAATTGCGCCCGGGCACGAACCGGCGGTTGAATTAACTCCGGAGCTGCGGGTTGATGGAAAACTTTATCAGGCCTGGCACGAAGCTGTCGAGCGGCAGGTGGCGGCGCCAGTTTTCCCGCTGAGCGAGCCACGGCAACAAACACAGAAATTTCATTTTCCGGCCACGCGCGCGGTCGAACCGATCCGCGATGAGAAGGCAAAAATTGCGGCGCTGCTCATTCGGCGGCAGGAAGCGATCGAGGGCGAAATCGAAATTGGCGTCGAGGCGATCGACCCGGTGATGATGAAACTAACGATTCGTGTGTTGAATCGCACGCGCGTGCCCGCGAACGAACTGGAAGAGCAGGACAAAATCATCCTGCGCACGTTTGCCTCCGCCCACACCATCATTTGGGCGGAAGGCGGCGAATGTCTTTCCCTGCTCGATCCCCCGCCAGAATACGAAGCGGCGGCGAAAGCTTGCAAAAACGTCGGCGCCTGGCCGGTGCTGGTCGGCGACCAGGACAAGCACGAGCGCGACACCATGCTCTCGTCACCGATCATTCTCTACGATTACCCGAAGATCGCGCCCGAAAGCGCCGGCAATTTGTTCGACGGCACGGAGATCGACGAGATTCTCACGCTGCGCATCCAGAGCATGACCGAGGAAGAAAAGGCGGAGATGCGCAACATCGATGAACAGGCCCGGCGAATTCTCGAGCGCACCGAATCATTGTCGCAGGACCATTTGCTGCAGATGCATGGCACGATGCGCGAGCGGCAGGAATCGAATGAACAATTCTTTAATCCGGGCGAACGGCGGCAGACGGTAACGGTGAGCGGGGTTGAATTAAAGGTGGGCGACCGCGTCCGTATCCAGCCGAAACGGCGTGCGGACGCATTCGATCTGATCTTAAAAGGCAAGATCGCCATTATCGAAGCGATTGAAGAAGATGTGCAGAACGAGGTGCATCTCGCGCTGGTGCTGGAGGATGATCCCGGCCGCGAGCTGGGAATGGCGCGGCAGCCGGGGCACCGTTTTTTCTACGGAGTGGATGAGATCGAGCCGCTAACAAAAGGTGAGTAGCGAGTTCAACGGCGAGACGATCGCGGCGATCTCGACTCCGGCAGGCGAAGGCGCGGTCGCGCTGGTGCGCGTTTCGGGAGCGAAGGCGGTTGCGATCGCGGAAAAGATTTTTCGCGGGAAAACTTCGCCGCGACTCTTTGAGTCGCACACCCAGCATCTGGGCGAAATCGCAGAAAACGGCCAGGCGATCGACCAGGTGTTACTGGCGGTTCATCGCTCGCCTGCAAGTTACACCGGCGAAGATTTGGTCGAGATCAGTTGTCACGGCGGCGGGCTGGTGACAACAAAAGTTCTGGAAATGTGTCTGCGCGCAGGGGCGCGGGCGGCGCGACCGGGCGAATTTACCGAGCGCGCCTACCTCAACGAAAAGCTCGATCTCACTCAGGCCGAAGCGGTGATCGATTTGATTCGAGCGCAGACCGATCTCGCGTTGCGCTCCGCCGGCGAACAATTGGCGGGCCGTCTGGGCGAACAATTCCGCGCGCTCCGCCAGGGAATCGTCGAACTGCTCGCGCAGGTGGATGCCGCCATCGATTTTCCGGAGGAAGGAATTGCTCCTAACGATTCCCGGACAATTGCCGGCCGATTGGATTTGACCGGGCAAAAAATTTCGGAACTGCTGGCGACGGCGCGGGCCGGGCAAATTTTGCGCGAGGGATTGCGGCTGGTGATTTTTGGTGCGACCAACGCCGGCAAGTCCAGTTTGTTCAACCGTCTGCTCGGGTTCGACCGCGCCATTACCAGCGAAATGCAGGGCACCACCCGCGACACGATTGAAGAGGCGATCAATCTTCGCGGCCTCGCCGTGCGCCTGATCGACACTGCCGGAATGCGGCCGCCGGAAAATGCCGTCGAGCATGAGGGAATCGAACGGACACAACGCTCGCTCGAAACTGCCGACCTGCGCCTGCATG
>DAIOVO010000004.1:13276-50401 GCA_036758965.1 Chthoniobacterales bacterium | reverse complement strand
TCGTTTTAAACAAGAGCGACTTGAAAGAAAATGCCGACTGGAAGGAACTCGGCGGCATTCGCATTTCGTGCAAAACCGGTGCCGGTTTACAGGCGCTGGAAGACGAAATTTTCCGGCGCATCGGCGGCGCCCGGCTTAACTTGGAACATCCACTCGCGATCAACACCCGCCACGCGCAACAGTTGCGGCAGGCGCAGGCAGCGATTGTGCGAGCACGCGCCGCCATTAAAAACAAATCCACGCCGGAGATGTTCGCGATCGATTTGCGCGACGCGCTCGATGCCCTCGATGAATTGCTCGGCGATAGCGATTCGGAAGCGGTGCGCAACGCCATCTTCAGCCAATTTTGTATTGGCAAATGATTTACGAACGCGTTTTGCGTCCTCTTCTTTTCGCGCTCGATCCCGAGACGGCGCACCAATTCACGCTGGCTTGCCTGCGCTACACCGGTCGTTTTCTGCCGCAGCGCAATATTACCAGCCGGCCGATTTCCGTTTTTGGTTTGAATTTCAAACATCGGGTCGGTCTCGCGGCTGGCCTGGATAAAAATGGCGTGGCGCTACCCGCGTGGGAAGCGCTCGGATTTTCGTTTGCCGAAATCGGCACCGTCACGGCGCGACCGCAGCCGGGAAATCCGCCGCCGCGCATTTTTCGTTTTCCGCGTGAGCGCGGGTTGATCAACCGGCTTGGGTTTAACAATGACGGCGCGGAGCGAGTCGCGGCCCGATTAACGAGCCTGCGCGCGGATGGGAGATGGCCGCGTATCCCAATCGGGATCAACATTGGCAAATCCGCGCAGACGCCGCTGGAGAACGCGGTCGAAGATTATCTCTTCTCCTATCGGAAACTGCGCGACCACGCCGATTACACTGCGCTGAATATCAGCTCACCGAACACGCCCGGGTTGCGCGATCTCCAATCGGCCGAACACCTGAAAAAACTCTTGCGCGCAATCAATGCCGAGCGCGCGGGCAAACCGGTTTTGGTCAAAATCGCGCCGGACCTGGACAGCGAGGCTCTGGAACAAATCGCGCACGTTTGCGCGGAGAATTCCGTCTCCGGAATCATCGCTACTAACACCACGCTTGATCATTCTTCGATTCCGGTTGGGATCGATCAGGCCGGCGGATTGAGCGGCGCGCCGCTTCGAGGGAAATCGACGGCGGTGGTGCGCCAGTTGGCCGGCTCCGGAATACCAATTATCGGGTGCGGCGGAATTTTTGCAGCGGAATCGGCGCGCGAAAAAATCGATGCGGGCGCGACGTTACTGCAAGTTTACACAGGCTTTATCTATCGCGGTCCGGAGCTCTTGCGCGAGCTGGCGCGGTTGTAAAGACAATGATCGCGAGCAAGATAAACTTTATGAGTTCGTACGCGCGATTCCGAGCCGCAGCCGCGATGATCTTGTTCGGCGCCCTGGTTAACCTGGTCGCCGCCGAGGAGACGCGGGCCTACAAAATTTCGCCGGGACAAACAAAAGTGAAATTTGCCATTCGCCATTATTTCGGGAGCGTGGCCGGGCAACTGCGCGAGGTCAGCGGGACATTGCATCTCGATTCGGAGCATTCCGAGAACGCGAGTTTGTTTGTGACGGCGGCGGCGCGCTCGCTCGATACCGCCAATGCGACGCGTGATCGCCATTTGCAGACGGAGTTATTCCAAGTCGAAAAATATCCGGAGATCACTTTTCGCAGCCGGAAAGTCGTGCGGTCGGGAAAGGATGAAGCCGACGTTAGCGGCGATCTCACGTTGCATGGCGTGACGCGTCCGTTGGTTTTGCATGTGGCCTTGTTAGCGCGGACACGAAATGTGGCTGGCCGTGAAGTGATCCGATGGCGCGCGACTGGCGGTAAAGTGAGCCGGCACGCGTTTGGTCTGGTTTGGTCCGGTAGCGTGGAAGCGGTTTCGCAGATTGGCGACGAAGCTTCACTCGAAATAGAAGCCTCGACGGTCGCCGAGTAATAAAGCACGCGCCCACGGTCCGACTTTCCCCAAGTCGAAAGTAACCCTCACTTGCCGTGGACGCGGCAGCTAGGAGAAAGCAATTCTAATGCTCAATGCCGCCAAGTTGATCAGAATGGTCGATCAATTCACCCATTTCCCGCCGGGCGAACTGAGAATCGGCAATTCGTCATCCATCATTTGGGTTTTGCCTAGCGCGCCCCACATTCGCGTGCCGGTGGCAGCGCGCCATTTGGCCGACATGCTTTCACCGGTGTGACACCCCCAGCTTTTCACGGCCGCGCCTTTGGCAAAATCGCGCCGGTCAATTGTCTTGAAATCATCCTCGTGCATCCAGGCTTTGGCCGAGCTATCGATCACGTTGCTGTAATCGAACATAAAACAGGCCTTGTTCGAGTGCCCAAAATATTCGAAGCCGGCAACCTTCAAGCGGCTGCGATCCTGCCCGTTGTTTAGATAATCGACGACATCGCCGCCTCTATTGAAGTAGACCAGATGAAGATTAAGTTTGTCCCGCACCGAACTGATGTTGCCGATGAGGTCAGCGCCATCCTGTTTTGCGCGCTGGATATAGGCGGGCTTGTAAACCAGCCAGGTAATCATCACGTCGGGGCCGAGCTGCTCGCGTAATTGCTCGGAGCGAATGCGGGCGGAGTGCACAAAATTGGCCCACCAATGATCGTGCGGCTCGGTCTTGTACTTCTCCCACGCGTGCATCGAGACGCCGCCGACGACGACGACCCATTCGCCAGGCGGCGTCGCGGCCGGGCAAACGGTTTGCGAACACGCCAGGAAAGAGATTACGAGCAAGAGAAAATAACGTTTCACCTTCATTTTAATATCGGAAAGCACTATTTATGCTGAGGGCGCGTCAGTGCGCAAACGCCGGATTGCGTTGGGCGCACTTTCGTTTATGACGGAGGCGTGCGCGAGGACCGCGGTGCGACCACCGACAAACTTCGAGTTTTTCGACGATGGGCGCTGATCTTCTCTGCTGCCTGGGCGCGGTGGCCCGCGGCTTATCGGCACACGAACGTCACTTTTTTCCGCGCAGGGAGTGACGTTTACCAAATAATGGCGCAAACCCAAGGACCGCAAGGCAGCGAATTCCAACATCAAATCCTGACGCAAAACTACGGCGGACACTACGCGCCGATCCTGGAGACGATTTACGCCGGTGACAGTTGAATGAGTTGATGGAAGCGGGCGAGCGAATCATTTTATCTAACAAGGAGTGGGCTGGGCGCCGACCAGTATATTGGTTTGTTGTTTTTGTATTCGCCCTCGTCGCCGTCGCGGCAATGCAAAAGCAAATGAAGGTGATGTTTCTCCACGCCGAAAGCGCGCAATACCTGATGGTCGCAAAAGGCCTTCCCGCCCAGGACCAGCGAAATTTCGTGCAAGAGCTCCTTACCACAGGCTCACACGGCCATTACACGCCGCTGGCTTTTACCTCCGAATTCCTCTTCGCAAAATGGGCCGGCCTGCGGCCAGAGTGGTGGCGCAATCGTCAGTTATTTGCCGGCGGGCTAATCGCATTTTTTCTTTTCGGCTTGCTCCGAACGGCAATGGCGATGGCGGGCGCGCACGCCTCGGCCCGCAATCTCTTCGCCGCGGGCGGTACTTTCCTGTTTATCGCCAACCCCCTCATGCGCGACCTGCTGCTTTGGCCATTTCACATTTTCTACATTGGCTGGATCGTTTGCGCGCTCGCTCTGGCTCAGAGCATCATTCATCTCTTCGTCTCGACCCACTCGAAGCGAATGATTTGGTTGATCGCGCTCCTCGCTTATGGATCGATGCACCTTCTCGGTCTTGGTGTCGCGTGCGCGGCCGGAACGCTGGCGCTGTTTCTGATTATTCTTGGCGGATTACAGCTCGGCGCTTTCCCAGAGCTCGCCTCCCAGCGGAACACTTTACTGTTAGCCACGATTCTTCTCGCCCTTGCGGCTAGCATTCACGCCGGCGCCATGATTTTTTTGAACAACGCAGACATTCGCGCCTCCGTCGCTCACCATTACGATTGGCAGAAAACCCTCGGCCTTCTGGTCGTCGCGCCGCTTTCTATTCTTTCCGTCCTCTTCGGCGTGCGTTTGGAGGACTTTGGAATCGATGGCGTTTTGCGCAGCGCCGCGGCTTTCGGCGCCGCATTTTTGTTGGCCGCGACGGTTTTCACTGTCGCACTCCTGCGGAAAAGCGGACGGACGCGGCGCGAGAACGCCGCCGCCGCGCTCGCGATATTTTCCACGGTGTTGCTCATCGTCATTGTAACAATGATCGGGTTGCGTGAAATGCAGGAACCCACTGCGACCGGTTTCTACCTCTATTTTGTAGGAGCGCGTTACGTCGCGCCGATGGCGGTGCCGTGGCTTGGATTGATCCTGGCCGGGCTGCTCCTCCTCCCAATGGGGCGCGCCCGTTTACTTGCGCTGGCGGCTATTTTGTTTGGAATCGCCGCGGTGGTGGCGCATTTCAGATATGAAAAAAAAGTACGGCCATTCCTCCAGCCATTGCACGGCGTTTCCAACATGGAAGTTTGGCGCGACTTGACCCAGGTCGCCACCGAAGCACGCGCCGCGAATTTGCCCATTCCTAACCTTCCATTACGGCCAATGACCGGTTTTTCGTTCATGGACCTGAAATACTTTGAGCCGCTCCTGCGCCAATGGCTGCACCTGCCGGAGACCGCGCGAGATGATTTCATCCCCTGGAGCGAATGTCGCGACCATCGACTCGCGGAATACATTGCCGAATGCCCAACCTTGCCGGTAACGGCCCGTCTGCTGGATCTCGACTTGCACCCTAACGACTCCTCTCAGAGTTTGGAAGACGGAGTTGAAGTAAAAAGCGCGCAGCCTGGTAAATGACTATGATTCCGAGACAGGAATAGAGCGGTTCGACTGGAAACAAGTAACGCGGTTGCGCTCCGGGCCATGAAGTAGCGTCGATGAAGCTAAAGAATAGGAAACGTGTTACCACTGCTGCAGCTAGTAAAGCGATTGCGCCGCAGACGCGCCAATTGGCCAGAAGCCGGCGCCAGAAGATGAGAAGGATAATGTCGGCCGCAATCCCGAAGTAGGTAAGCCCGAAAACAAGGTAGCGATAATATTTACCAATAACGTTTTCTGCCGCCATCGCCTGCACTAACGACGGATAGAAGCGCTGAGCATCAATGTTATAGATTACGGGAGCACCACCATCGCTTGCCTGGATGGCGCCATTCCCAGGCCGAATAAATGAATTCCACGGCAAAGAGAAAATGGCGCCGCTTTGGGTAAAGAAGCGGATTTCGCCGGTCGAGTCATCGTCTTGCCGGTAAAGATCCCAGGATAGGTGAAACTGAGAATCTAACGGCGCTCGGCCCTTGCTCGCGAAGTATTTAACCACATCCGGACGAGGAGAAAAAACAGTGTCGCAGCTATCGATGCCCCGCTCCACGTTTCGGAATTCGATTAGTACTACCGGATCATTAAATCGAAAAGCCCAGCCATCGATTTCTTTGCGGCCAACGATAGTGTAGAATTTCCGGCGATCGGTTAGCTCATCGTACCAATCGCGCTGGAAGACGCGCAAGACCGCTTCCTCGCGGTCCGAGCCAAACGCGTAACGCAAAGTAAAGAGATTGGCAATCTTCTTCATGGAAAACGGCACGTAGGAAAGAGAAGTGAAAACATGGGGATCGAGAAGGCTGATGAAAACGTGGCGGCTCGGCACCGCGCCTTTGTCGCAAGCGGCGTTAATTTCGCGAGCAACCTGACGATAGAACTCGTTTGCCGTGTGCGCACTAGCGTGAATACCCTCAAGGCTAGCCGCATCACGAAGAACCCAAATAAACCAGCCGGCCGCGATTTCATTAGGAACACCCAGGCTAAGTCGCGTTTCCATTTCCCAATCTCGTCCCATTTTCCCTTCGAGCTGGCCCCGGAGACGACGAAAGCTTGGGCTAACCTCATAAGCAAGCTCACGAGATTCTCTGGATACAGGGATGAAGCGCTTCGGATGCGCAGGACGCAAACGCATGAGCGCGTTGTAGGCTGCCGCAAACGGGGCGGAAGATGCTTCCGACTTGGCAAACGAACCAAAGGCGCAGTAGTTCAGGTAGTAAACCACGCCGAGGAGCACTGCGAGAAGAACAAGAAATGACGAGGTGGCTAGCAACTGTCTTCGCAAACAGCGGACTATTCCTGCGCCGTGGGCGAAGTCGCGCAGAAAGGCAAGTAACACATATATAAGAATAATTGCCGGCAAGAGCAGGCTCTCCTCCCGCGTAATCCAGAGAATGGCAAGACTAAAGCCGGCACCGATCGCAGCCCCAATCGTATTTTGGAGGAGAAGATAAAGCAGGGCGGCGACACTCCATCCCAGTATCGCCGCATAAAATGCGTCAGCCGTGGTGTAGTCATAAAGTTGATACCCGCCAGGATGAAAAATGAGAGCCGCGTAGCAAAACAAGCAGACTAGGACGGACACGCCGGCTTTCCGCAAGCCGGTGACGAGAAAGAGGTAGCTGCCCAGTTGCAACAGTTCCAGTGCCAGCCGGAGAGGAATTCCGAGGTGATGACTAAAAGCCATGAACAAAGGAAGACCGGGCGGCCGCATAAATGCGGTGTAGGTATATGGTGCGTCCCAATACCAGAAGCGCGATGCTTTGAGATTAAGAATCTGGTCGTATTCTCCAGCCGCACCGATTACTTCCTCGCCGTGGATTAACCAGAGTTTGAAAAGAATGAGGCCGCTAAATATCAGAATCGTCAGACTTCGACGAGCTTTTATGCTAAACACCGTTCGAAACATGGCGACACAAAATGAAGTAAACAGGCGATTGCGCAGGTTAGTGGGCGAACTGCGATTTCACCAGCGATTTTCTCCAGCGTGGACAACGAGTTGCGCAAGCGCGACGGACTTTTACGCTTTGCCATGACTGTAGCGCTTTGTTTGCTTGTTTGGAATGAAGTGGACGGTTGTCGCTTGGACGTGCCTAATATTCCACGCCAGCTCTTTGACGAAATCCTTGCAATCGATGGCGGTAGTAAGGATGGAACGATAGAGTATCTTCTAGCTCAGGGCATCCCGGTAGTTCATCAAACTGGCCATGGGTTAAACGCAGCGTACTGGCAGGCGGTCTTGACGACGAGTTGCGATGCGGTGGTCTTTTATTTCCCGAAAGGAACTATCCATCCCACTGCTCTGGTAAACTTTCGGCCATATCTCGAGGCCGGTTGCGACCTGATCGTTGCGGGTCGCACCCTGGCGGGAGCTCGGAACGAAGAAGACAACCAAATTCTCAAACCGCGGAAATGGTTGGTCATGATTCTTGGATTCATCGTGGCGCTGCGATGGCGTCGAGAAGGTACTAGGATTAGAGATGTGCTTCACGGAGTTCGAGCCATGAGCGTTGAAGGCTTCCGGCGAATGAATCCTTCTCGTAGCGGAATAACAATCGATCTGGAAACTACCGTTCGCTCCTATAGGTTGCATCTTGTCCGCGCAGAATTTGCAGTTAAAGAAGTGGTCCGTCCATTTGGCAAAAGTCATTTTCGTGTGGTGCCGACCGGGATGAAATTATTGCGATGGTTACTTCGAGAGCTCGTCCAGCCACAGTGCGACGGTCCTTAATTCCTGTTTCGCGACTATTTTGCATTTAACTAACGCTTTGTACGCTTTCTCCAGATTTTCACCCACGCTCAAGGAGGAGTGAACGGCTTCGCCGACTGCCTCGATTGCTTTGCGTCCCAGCAGATAGCAAGGAATCTCCGATTCGAAGTCTTGCAAATAGTCGTGTGGATTGCGTTTCTGCACCACGGTTGCCTTGGTAAAACCGAGACGATATCCGGCGACAGCCATGATTGGCTGGGCGACAAGTGAACGTAGAATGTCGGTAAAGCGAAAGGAAACCGAAGTTGGAAGGTAAAGGAGAGGAAATAGCTTGCGGCAAAAGAGAGTGTTCTGGGAATTAAATGGAGAATAGGTGTTCGGTTTAAGGACGATCGGCGCGCGATCAGCAAAGACGCACCGCTTATTATTCGTAAGCCGGTAGATTGCGTCTACATCGGGATCCCCATCAGCTAATCCCTGCCAGACTCCGACTTTCAGTTTTCGCCTGCTCCTTTTTGGCAGGGCGTAACGAGGGCTTAGAACTAAGTCCAAGGGAAGACCTCGCGGCCAGATTGGGAGGCGGGTGAAATATTGATAGACGTTGACGAAGCCGCGCGCGCCTGAGATTTCTTCATGCATTCCCTCTGTGGGGGGAAATCCCCACCCTGGTTTGGGGATGTTGTCATCATCGGCATCGACAATGGTCGTGCTTCCAATTCGAATCGCTTCAAGGTACCCAATTAGCTTGCGCGAGTAATGGTTCCAGGGAACTACCTTCGAAATTCTAGGGAAACGCTTGCGCTGCACATCGGGCGAAAGGTAAGTGGTCCCCGAAAGTCTCCAATTAGCTGGAGTCTTGCGGTCACCTACGACCACAAGTTCCCAATCCCGTCGTGAGGCGAATCTTCGCACCCCCTCGGTCGGCGGAAAGATAGTTGTAATGACGATCGTCTTCACGCTGTTCTACCTAAAACATTTTGCAGCCGGCCCAGTGTCCTTTCCGATTCTCGAAAAGCGCCGAAGGTGGAAAAATTAAACGTCGCAGCCCGAAATTCAGACGCACACTATTTATGCTTTAATCTAGTCGCGCAAACGGGTAGTTGCCTTTTCGCCGATTTTCCGGCAGACCTTCGGCTTGATGTCAAACGAATCGAGATTGTTTCCTCGTCTCGCCGCTTCGACCGGCGCGTTTGCATTTTGTTTCCTTGTCGTATTTCTGCTTTATCGGACGATGGCGCCGCAAATCCTGAGTGCGGAAACCGGTGTCAATATCGTCCTGGGTTACACGGCCCCCGCCAACCAAAGGTCATGGGTAGCCAAATTTTGGCGGAGCAGTTCGAATGGCCACTATATGCCGTTCGCCTTAAGTGCGGAGTTTCTTTTCTCGAAATTCGCCGGTACGAATGAAAGTCTTTGGCGTTATCGGCAGTTATTCGGCGGCGGTGTAATTGCATTCGGTGTCATGGGTTTGTTTCGCGCCGCTGCGCGCGAACACACCCTTGCCGCCACCATTCTCGCCGCTGCCGCTGCCGCATTGCTCACCACACCGCCGATTTTTGGCGAGCTGCTCGCATGGCCGTTCCACATTTTTCAAATGCTCTGGCTCGCACTCGCCCTTGGAGTGGCGTGGAGCTTTGTTGAACTTCCGGGTGCCCAAAACCCCAAGCGCCAACTATGGCTTATCGCAGTCCTTGCCTACGCCTCGATGCACGTCCTTGGCCTGGGCGCTGCCACCGTCGCCGCTACGCTCGCAACTTTTTTTCTTATGCTCGCCAGGCCGCTCCCTCCAAATCTGTTCAAGATTGGGCCGCGTAGTCTAATCCTCGTCACGGTCACCTTGGCGGTTGCCGGCGCCATCCATGGCTGGCTCATGATCGCACTCGACCACGCCAATAAATCCGTTCCACTAATGCATCACGTCGAGTGGCAACGTGCGCTCGGCCTCGTCGTTTTTACGCCAATCTCCGCTCTGGCCGAACTCGCTGGCGGCTCTCTCGACTCAACGCGAATCGATCAGGTGTTGTACAGCGCCTGGCCATTGTCCGCTGCCTTTATCCTGACGCTCGGTCTCACGATTTTTCTGCTCGCGCGCCGCGCAGACATTCACTTCGCCGCCCTGGCGCTTCTCACTTTTTCGGGCGTGTTGCTGCTTGCGCTCGTCGCCATGATCGTATTGCGCGAGCGGGGCGCGCCTTCGCCAAGCTACTTTGGCTATCTCGCTGCCCCACGTTATCACCTGCCACTGGCGTTGCCGTGGCTCGGTTTCGCCGCTGCTGCGCTCACCGTCGTCGCGCCGCGTCGCCTGCCGCTGTTTGCCGCGCTTATCTCCCTTTTTGCCGCCGGTGGAATAGCGGCGCACGCAGTTTATCAAAAAGAAGTTGCTCCGCTCGTTACGCCCCTTCACGGCGCTTCTCAAAGCCAATTATGGCGAGATCTCTTTCAGCTCGCATGGGAAGCGCGGGCCGCGCATCTGCCGATTCCAAACCTTCAACAAATGGCCGGTTTTCCGTTTCAGGATTTCAAATTTTACGACCCGGTGCTCCAGCACGAACTGGGAACTACCGCGCCCGATCAATTCCTCGAGTGGTCGGAATGTCGGGGCCCGCGCCTGCAAGAATATCTTACAGCTTGCCCGACATTGCGGCCGACGGCAAAACTGCTCGATATCGACTTAAAGGACAGGCGTTGAATCCTGAAAATCCGCGTTGCATTCATCGCGTACCAAGTCTTCGCGGCGTTGGCGCCGGCGAATCAGAGCAATCTGTTTTCCTCGCACCAGCGCTTCCACGGGCAGCGGACGCGAGTTATAGTTCGAGGCCATGACGAAGCCGTAGGCGCCGGCACTCATGATCGCGAGCAAATCACCCGCGCGCAACTCCGGCATCTCGCGGTCCTGCGCAAAAAAATCGCCGCTTTCACAAACTGGTCCGACAATATCAATTTTATTCTTATTCCTCTTCGATTCTTCCACCGGCACAATCTCATGGTAACTGCCGTAAAGCGCCGGCCGAATCAGATCGTTCATCCCGGCATCGACGACGACGAATTTTTTCTGCGCGCTTTCTTTCAGGTAAACCACTCGAGTAAGTAACACGCCGGCATTCCCGACCAGCAGCCGTCCCGGTTCCAAAAGAATCCGCAATCCAGTTTTCGTTAGCGGCGGCACGATTGCGGCCGCGTAATCCTGAATGGTGAGCGGATGGGCACGCTCGGTCGTCCACCAATCGCCCTGCCCACTGGCGATGGAAGATTCGTAGGCGATGCCGAGCCCGCCGCCGATGCTAAAGAAGTCGAGACCGTGTCTTGCATTTAATTCCAAAACGAGCGGTGCGATTTTTTCTATCGCCGCCACAAAAGGAGCCGCCTCGGTGATTTGCGAACCGATGTGCATTTGCACTCCGCGAATTTGCACACCTGCCATTTTGCCGGCGCGTTGGTAAATCGCAGCCGCACGATCGAGCGCGATACCGAACTTATTTTCGCTTTTGCCGGTGGAAATGTATTCGTGCGTGTCGGCCGCGACGTCGGGATTAATCCGCAACGCAATTGGCGCGCGCAGCTTTTTTTCTAACGCGATCTGGTTGATGTAATTCAGCTCCGCTTCGCTCTCGACGTTGAAACTATAAACCCGCTGCTGGAGCGCGTATTCGATTTCTTCGCGTGACTTACCCACGCCGGCAAAAGTGCACTTCCTCGGGTCGCCGCCGGCGTTAATTACTCGAAACAACTCGCCACCGGAAACAATGTCGAAGCCTGCTCCGGCTTCGGCCAGAAGTTTGAGGATCGCGCGGTTCGAGTTGGCTTTAACCGCGTAGCAAGTGAGATGATTAACATTCCCAAGTGCTTCATCCAACCGCTGGTAATGATCGAGAATCGTGCCCGCGCTGTACAAATAGAGCGGCGTGCCGAATTTTTCTGCGGCCTTAGTGAGGGCGACTTCTTCGCAGTAGAGTTGGCCGTTATGAAAATGAAATGAATGCATCCGTCAATGCGAGCGAAGCCGAAGGATCCCGCCGCGTGAGCTTTAAGGTATCATCGCGGAATCCTTCGGCTTCGCTCGCATTGACGATGCAATCGAAACTAAAATGAGCAATCCGCCGAAGGTGCAGACAATGGCCGCGCCACTCGGCAGATCGCCATAGAAGGACCAGAAGAGACCACCGATGCCGCCGATCGTCGCAATGAGCCAGCCAATAATAAGTCGCGTGCTGGTTCGACGCGCGAGCGTGATGCCGCAAACCGCCGGTACAATTAAGTAACTAAAAACCAGGAGCACTCCTGCGATACGGACAAAGATAGTTACGACCAGGCCGAAGCTGGCATAGAAGAGGAAGTCCCACCAACGCACCCGTAAACCGTTTTGGTAGGCCAGCTCGCGGTTAAAGGAGACGAGCAGAAAATTTCTGCGCAGGAGAAGGTGCGCGATCCCTACCATGAGAAAAAGCGCGAAACAACGCCAGACCTCGCCGGGTAGAACCAGCAGGATGTTACCGACCAGCATCTGTTTGATTTCTTCGTCGCCCTCGGCTGCACGGCTGAGCAATAGCACTGCGGCCGCCGCCGCTACGACATAGGAAATGCCGATAATCGCTTCCTGGGGAATTTGGCTGGCGCGTTTTCCCGTCAGCGAAAAGATAGCCGCACCGGCGAGAGTAAAGCCGAGCGCGATGGCAAAGGCCGCCCAACTATGAAGATCGATGTGGAACAACAAGGCGACGCAAATACCGAGCGACGCCATCTGTGCCATCGCGATATCGACAAAGATAATGCCACGCTGGACCACGTGCAGTCCGAGGTAAACCAGTAGCCAGGGCAAGAGAACGCAGGCCACGATCGGCCAGAACATGACTTCAAACATGTTAGCTATTTCCTGCTGGTGATCTTAATCCTAATCATGATCAGGAGTTACTTGAGGCCGGTGCCTAGGCGCGATACGAGAGCGTCGATTAATTTGATGTAGGTATCCGTGTTGGGCAGACCACCGGGATACTGTGCAAAATCAACCACTTTAGCTCCGGTAGCTTGCGCCACGCGCTCGGCAATTTTGCGATCATGATAAGGCTCGACGATGATCGCTTTGATCTTCTGCGCTTTTATTTGGGCGATGACTTCGGCCAGATGAGACGGCGAAGGCGGGATGCCTGGCTTGGGTTCCAGAAAAATATCGATCTCAACGCCGAAGCGGTGGGCGAAGTACGGCCAGGAATCGTGGTAGGCGACTGCATGCTGACCTTTGAATGGTAACATGGTCGCGCCCCACTCCTGCAGCTTGGCGTTAACGGCCGCTTCGAACTTCTTGTAGTTCGCCTGATAGCTCGCCGCGTTTGGCGGATCTACCGCCGAGAACGATTGCGCGATGTGCTGAGCCATTGCTTTTGCGACGATGGGATCGACTCCGAAGTGCGGATTTCCCTGGGCGTGCACATCGCCGGCGGCCCGAGTTAAGTTAGCGGGCACCTCCATTAAGCGAATCCCATCGGAAGCTTGGATGCGCCCGGGCTTGCCGGCTTCGAGTTTCGGATTGCGAGCATTTTGCAGCAACGGCGGCAACCAGCCTAATTCCAGCTCGGCGCCGCCGTCGATAAGAACATCGGCGCCGCGGAGGGCAACGACGAAGCTCGGCCGCGCATCCACGAAATGGGGGTCCTCCGTCGGTTTTGCTAGAACGGTGACCGCTACATTGTCGCCACCAATCTCCCGCGCGAGCGACCCGAGATCAGGCAGGGTTGCGACAACATTGATTTTTGCCTCAACCGAAAAACTGAAGAGGAATACAGACAGGATTAACAGGATTTTTTTCATTACATTAAAATTTGTGCGCCCCGTGCGCGCCGAGGATGAATTCGAACTGCAGAAAAACGGAATCGACCTGGCGCGCGCTCAGGAAAAAATCCGAGTCCAAAAAATCGTGATTGTATTGCAGTCGCAGCTTGGAAAATTCGGTCGGATACCAGGTGAGATCGGCGCTGACGCGTGAACGCGGCTGGCGAGTAAAATCGTCCGTGAAACGCGATTCGCTGGTGTCGAGGTAATCTCCGCGCACGCCCGCGACCCAGCCCTTTTTGAAGCCCCAAAGTACTTGCGAATACACTCCCCAATCGTGAAATGTTTCCGCTACCGGAAAGCTTTCGCCGATCCCGCGCCCGGCTTCGAAGCGGCGATACAGCACTTCGCTTTGCCATTTCACGAAGGGAAATCCGCCTTCGGCGCGCGCACTCTTCCATTTGTAAAGCAGATCACCGCCGTAAATCTGGGTGCGCGAAGTGGCTCCAGTTTCATTCGAACCGAAGGCACCGCTGGCTCCAAACAGAACCGTCTGGGCATCGCTCAGGTTGAACGAGCTTTCGAGGCGCGGCACATAGACGAAATCCTGCAGCCCGCGCGCTTCACGGTCGGTTGTCTCCCGACCAAAGAAAATTCCGTTGTCGCCCGGATTACGGAACGAGTAGCCGGTGTTGCCACGCCCGTTTTGCACCGCTAACAAGAGTTGGGCATACCAGGGTACCGGCAAGGTCCAGGAAATTTGCGCGCCCACGCCGCGTAAACCATCGGAGCCGAGAAGAATTCCGTGGACGATCGGATCGTCCGCGAAATCCCACGTATGCGGATGGGTTGGGTTGATGCGGCCGAACGGCGCGAAAAACTGCCCGCCGCGCACCTGCAATCCCCACGGCAAGTTGGTCGTTTGCATGAACGCCTCTTCAACCTCGATTTCAGTCTGGTTATCGTTGTTAAGCTTGAAGACGATGTTGGCGAAACCCTCGAAATAAGGATCGACTGCGCCATCGAGCGCGATCTCGAGGTTGCGCGCGTTAAACCCGCGCTGCAACGGATCGTGATCGCCTACTTCGATGCGATTGAGGTCGCGCGCGCTGGAGTAAGCGAGTGCGAACTGCCCATCAAAGGAAATATTCATGTAGGTCTTGCCGCCACCCAGGATCGTCAGCGGCTGGGTCAAGGAACTGTTAGGAGCGCCCACCACGGAGGAGTCCGTCGTCGCGGTGCCGCTCGCCGCCGTCGAAGGCGCACCGGTCCCGACGACGGATTCATCGGTCGTGGGAAAAGTAGCAGTTCCATTCGCAGTCACCGCCGGTGTGCTGCCATTCGCAACGACGGAGCTGTCATTCATTGGAAATTGGGCCGCCGGCGACGGACTCGCCAGCGCCGACGCGATCGGCGACGGCTCCACCGTTGGGGAAGTCTGGGCGGTGTTCACTTTTTCCAGCAACGCCTGCTGATCTTTCACTTGTTGTTGCAACGCCTTCATCATTTCAGTGAGCGACTGGACTTCCGCGCGCAACGAAGCGACATCGGAAGCCGAGGCCGACGCTACGGGGGCAGGCGATTGTGCGTGCGCCTGCGGCAAAACAGCGACCGCGAACAGAACCATAAACAGGCAGTTTTTCGTCTCGCGAAGAAGAAGTGGCATTGGCTTCCAGCCGATGTCGTCACGTGGCATCGGCTTCCCAGCCGATGTGCCCTCGATCATCGGCAAGATGCCGATGCCACTAGTTTAGAGAAGCGCGGGCGGCGCGTGCTCCAGAATGAAAGCCGGAACCGCGATTGATGAGAATTCAGAATCCGCCGCGAGACAAACGCAAGCAATCGGCGCCGGAGGAATAGTCGGCAAAACCGGCGGCGGCCCAGCGTAATGATAGTTGCCAGACGTGATGAGAGTGGCGGCGCATTCGTGTTGCGCTCTGGCGCCGTGTAAGCGCTCGTGCAATTGCGGCGAGCTCGCGAGGGTAAGCGCCACGAAAAATGCACTCAGCGCGCCAAGGCCGATCGACAGCCGCATCTTTCTCACGCCGAGCAGAATCCGGCGCGGCTCGCGTTTGCGCAAGAAAAATTTACGTGCGTGTGATTTACCGGCGACCGCAGATTTGGCAGGGTCCGATTCTGAATTGAACTTGCGGCGTTTTCGATAACCTTTGCCGGAAATGACCTTCTTCAGGATTGGATTGCTCGTTTTGGCCACGGCTGCCATTGCCGGCTGCGCCAGTCCACAGCCAAGGGTGGTTCAGATTCGCTCGCGCGAACAAACCTCACCGTCGCAGTTGATCCAAATGTTTGGGCCAGCGACGAAACACTATCGTGTGCCCGGTCATCCAAATTACGAAGTGATAGCGTTCCACCCGCTTTTCCAGAACTGGCACAAGCGAGTATTTCTTTACAAAGACGGTCGCTATTTTGATCAGGCCAGCGGCGAATTTCCAATCACTATCCGCGCGCAGGCGAACGGCGAAGTATCAATCGTGAAGACTGGTCCGAGCGCTGATCCACCCATCGGCGCTCCTCGCCCGCGCGGCGGGTACTAGGCAGAAAGTGGCATCGGCTTCCCAGCCGAAGTATCCCGATCATCGGCACGGATGCCAATGCCACAAAGAAGCAGACGCCGCACAATCACTGGTAAGACCGGCGGCAACGCGGTAAACAACAATGGGTCCCGACTAAATGGCTTCACTGGACACGCGTGCGGGCGTGCGTTACCAATCGCGAGCAATGATGGGGCTGGCGAAAATTTATTTTATCGTGTTTGGGGTGCTAACGATTCTTGGCGGGCTCATTGGTTATCTCAAGGCGGGGAGCACGATTTCGCTGGTGGCGGGTTCGATCGCAGGGGTGCTGCTCCTGGTGGGGGCGTTTCTGATTCCATCGCATCAAACGGCGGGGCTGGTAATCGCGCTGATTGTTTCGCTGCTGCTGGCGGCCCAGTTTGTGCCGAAACTTTTTAGCGGTGGAAAGTTTATGCCGGCGGGAATGATGTCGATCCTGAGTGTGCTGGGAATTCTTGTCGCAATCCTAGCCTGGGTAAGAAAGTAAACGCGTGCGGAAAGTCGGTCTCGGCACGCTGCGGGTGGTAACGCTTTTGATCGTCGGCGCGATCTTGCTCGCGATCGTATTGCGCTGGATTTCGCTCGAGCGCTGGCATTGGCAAATGACGCGCACGGATGAAACGGATATTCCGGCGCGCCCGTCGCCAACCGCGAAGGGTTCGGCGAGCCCGACACGTTCGCCGACGCTGTCGGGTAAATTCGATGTCGGACGCTTATTTAACGGGATCACGTTGCGAAGCGAGGTGGAGACGACGAACGGCGGGGCGGCTTCCGACGAACGGATCGACCCGATGAGTTACATGATCGATTTGAAATTGAAGGCGCGGGTGCCGGCGCCGAATCAGTCGCTGGATGATTTAAAAAAGGTGAACGCGGAGCTGGGAAATTTGTTTCCCGCGCTGGCGACGATGATCACGCCGGAAAGTGTGTCGCCGCTTTTCGCGCAGCTTTACGAAACGAAAGTGCGGGAATTGCGCGAGAATCTGAGCCGGTTGGATTGGCTGCTTTCGCGTCACAATTTTTACGATTGCCAGACGGTGCTCTCGTTGAAGCACTCGGACTCGCCCCGGCGCGCGCTGTTGTTGCAGGCGGACATGGATGTGGACGCGGATGGGGGCGATGGCGATCGCGTGCCGGCGGGCAACGGTGTGTCGCCAACGTTCAAGCCGTTCACCAGTTTTCGCTGGGCAAAGAAATCGGCCCTGCCGAATCCGTATCTCGGGCCGATAGAAGAAAAACTGCGGCGCGCGGAAACGGAGATGAAACTGGCAAGCGGAGATCGCAAGCGCGAAATGAAGGGCGCGGTCACAGGATTGCGTGATGAAGTGGCCGCGATGAAAAAATATTCCTATCTCATCGGGACCTACGATCCGTTCATCGTGGTGCCGGGAAATTTCCTGCGCGGGCCCGACGCGGTGAAGGTGGGCGATTACGCGGTGGTAGTGGCAGGGAAGGAAATTTATCCGGCGATCGTTGGTGACGTGGGTCCGAATGACAAAGTGGGCGAAGCATCGTTGCGGGTGGCGAAAGAAGTGAACGCGCTCTCGAATCCCAATAACCGGCCACTGAATGAATTGAAGGCGACCTACATCATTTTCAACGGCACCGCGGAGGCAACGTTTGGCCCGCCCGATTTGGAAAAATTGCAGGCGCGCTGTGAATCGTTAGTAAAAGAAATCGGCGGCGCATCGGTGTCGCTGCATCATTGGGAAAATACGGTGCCGCCGTTGCCTACGCCGTCGCCCACACCGACGCCAACTCCAACCAGCACGCCTTCGCCGAGCCCGACGTTTGCTTTTCCCACCGCCACGCCATCGGCCAGCGCGACCCCGTAAATTATTGTTCCGGCGGGAGCACTGTCACGGGCGGTTCTTCTGACAGCGGCACTTCACTTTTTTTCGGAGCAACCACGTGCCGCGATCGATGGCGACGCTTCGGCGGAACGTCAGCGGTGTCTGGCGGAGGTGGGGTAAGAACGATTTCGCTCTTGGAGGAATTGCGCGAAAAATCCGGGTTCACGCGCAGAATCCATCGCCCGTCCTTCGCGACGCCGACAAATTCCGCCGGCGCGGACCCAACCCGCAGCGCAGGGATCGCTCTGGGCGGAGTTTGTTCGGGCGCAACCCGAGAACGCCGTCTTGTTTTCGAGACGGACTTTGACTTGGCCGCGCCAGCAATCGGGGGACTAAGCACCGTTGGCGATGGCGCCGTCTCGGCCTCCGCTGGTGGTGAATTGTTTGCGATTGCCGGCGTCGGTGGGGCGATGGAGGGCGATGGAATAGGACCTTCACCCGGCCGAGGCGGCTCAGCCATCCGATTGTTGACCGCGACCGGCGCAATCGTTGGCGAAGGCGCAACCGACGCGAGCGGGATTTGTTCGCGCGCGACGATCGGGGGGCTGAGCAGCGTAGGCGACGACGCGGTTTGTGTTTCGGCCGGTGGCGAATTGCTCGCGATCGCGCGCGGCGAGGAGGGTGGGGCGATGGATGGAGATGCAATCGGTCCTTCACCCGGTGGCGGCGGCTCAGCCATCCGATTGTTGAGCGCGACCGGCGCAATCGTTGCCGAAGGTGCGACCGGCGCGGGTGGCGCTGCAATGGAGTGGGCGATAATCGGCTGAGTTTGTTCCGGAGTGGGTGGTGGATTCGCCGCCGCGGGCGATGGAGCGGAATTTTCCGGCACGCCAATCGGCACACCGATGGAAGACAAATCGCGTTTCGGTCGGAAAAGCGATCTGAATTGATCAGGGAAAAGAAATGCAGCGGCGGCGGCGCATGCCAGTAAGAGCGCGGTGGCGCCAATCGCAATTGGCCAGAGACGGCGTGCGCGCGGTTCATCGGCGACTGGGAGAATCGGTGCGACGGGGGCGGGAGTGGGCGGGCGAGCGGTGTGTCCAATTTTTCGCAAACAGCGGTGAAATTCCTCCGTCAGAAGAACTGGATCGTGCGGGCGCTGATCGGGATCGTGCCGCAACATTTGCCGAAGAATTTTGCGGAGGGCGCGCGGGATTTTGATTCCTGGCGGGAGCGATCGATCGGCGACTCCCGCGCGGTTGGTCGCACGCATCAAAGGCACCGCACCGGTGAGCAAAAAGCAAAGAGAAGCGCCGAGCGAAAAAATTTCAGAACGAAAATCGACTTTGCCGTTTTGCAATTGTTCGGGGCTGGCGAAGGCGGGCGAAATGGAAGAAATAAGTTCGTGCGGGCCCGTTTCGTGGCCGTGCAATTGCAGCGCGGCTAATCCAAGGTTGAGCAATTTGACCAGCGGCCAGTCGCCATCCGGAGTTGGACCATTGGCGATGAGCAAGTTCGACGGTTGCAGCGCGCGGTGGCTCAGGCCATGAAAGGTCGCCTCCTGCAACGCGCTTACCACTTGCAAGGCGATGCGCACGGTGGCGTCGGCCGGCATGGGACCATTTGCGACCACCCAGGCATCCGACGCTTCGCCCTGAAGAAATTCGGAAACGAAAACCAGGTGGTCCTCTTCCACGCCGAGATCGTAAACTTTTGCGATGTTAACGTGGTCAATCTTTTGCAGTGCGCGCGCCTGCTGCTCAAACTCCGCGCGTGCCGCCGGTTCAAGCTCGCTCGAGGGAATGACCTGCAGGGCGACAGTGCGGCCGGTGCGGTAATCGACCGCTTTATAGGTAACGACTGAACCGAGACGGCCGATTTCGCGCGGGGTGCCATCCTCCTGAATGGTGACGCAATAATGCTTCGAAAAAGTCTTCATGCTCCAGCTTCGCCGTGGCGGGAAACCAAAGAGGCGCGGCGAACGCGTTCCTTCTTAGACTACATCAAGCGGAAAAACATTCAGCGCAAGCGGCGCCGGCGCTGGCTACCCCGCATGGATTCGAACCATGAATAACGCCTCCAAAGGGCGCTGTGTTACCGTTACACCACGGGGTATCATTTTAGCCTGATTATCAGTGCTTTACGCGTTGCTCTCTCACGGGTCTCTCAAATCTCCCTTCTCAAGGGGCTTAACCAATTACAGGAAAGGATGGCATGACGCAAGAATTACAAGTGCTCCCCACGCAACACATCGTCAACGTCGCGGACTCAGCGCTCTCGATTGACCAGATCGTCAAGCAGCGCACGCTTATCACGGATTGCATGTCGAAGGCCATGAGGGAAGATCAGCATTACGGCAAGGTGCCTGGATGCGGCGACAAACCGACGTTACTCCAGCCAGGCGCGCAGTTGCTGGCGCATCTGTTTCGGCTGCGGCCTGAGTACGAGGTCATCGAAACGGATTTGCCCAACGACCACAAACGCTTTCGGGTTACCTGCCGCCTTTTTTTCATCGGATCAACGCCGGAGATAAAAATCTCTGAAGGCGTCGGTGAATCGTCTTCGATGGAATCCAAGCATCGGTTTCGCAACGCCGCTCCTATCATTACGCCGACCGGCGATCCCGTGCCGTCCACTTTCTGGGACATAAAAAACAAGAGTGGCATGGACGCCGCGAGAAAATGGGCGGCGAATTCCTATGACGGGAAAAACGTAAGCACCAAGAAAATCGATGGTGCCTGGCAATTTGTGATCGTGGAAGGCGGGTCGGATGAAAAGGTTGAGAACGCGAATCCGGCTGATGTGTTCAACACGGTTCTCAAAATCGCGAAGAAACGTGCGTTCGTGGACGCGACTATCACGGCAACCGCCAGTTCGGATTTCTTCACCCAAGATTTGGAAGATATTCGAGAGAATCTCTCTGCCGTAGAATCTGCACGACCAGCGAACGCCACGCCGGCCAGCAATGGCGCGGCCAAAGATTCCGGTGCATCGGAGCGGAAAGCGGCCCCGAGCAATTCTACGGGCAACTGGCGCGAAGTGTTATGCACCTTCGGAAAGAAGAACGGATCGCTCCGGGGCAAGAAACTAGGGGAATTGAATGACGACTCGCTGAAATACCTGGCCGACATTTTTCTCGCTGACGGGAAGGAAGTGAAGGAAGGCGATCGCAAGATGGCCGCGGGCCTGGCGATGTGGAAAGGCGAAGGCAATCGCAAGGTCGCGACACCGGAGAAGGCGGAGAAAGACGAGACGAAGTTTAACGGCAAGAATCACGAAACGCTTTATGAGCAATTGGTGTGGTCGAACATTAAACCGGAGGACTTCATTGCTGCTCTGAAACAGGCCAAGGTGATTCCAGAGAGCGCGAAAAGTTTCGACGCGATGTCGGATGAAACGGCCGCTTCTATTCTCTCCGACTTTGATCAGGCAAAAGCAATCGTGGCCAAGTATTTGGAAGGGAAGGTGGCATGAAATCGTACGTGCTCGACATTGAGACAGTGCCAGCAGAGACGGCCACGCTTGAGAAGCTGATGCCGCCTGAGATCGCGGCGCCTGTCATGCCGGAGGAAATCGCCCAGCCATTCAGGCCAAATTGGGCGGAGAAATGCCCTAAATACGGCGGCGACCAGGAAAAACGAGTGGCGTGGTTAACCGAGTCGAAAAAGAAATGGCTCCGGGGTACTGATGAGGCTCGCTCTAAATGGCATCAATCCGCGCTCGACGCTCGCGCCAGGTTCGTTGAGTCGGCCGCGCTGCATGCAGAGAGCGGCCACGTCAAAATGATCGGTTGGAGCGTGGCTGGCGAACGAACAATCTATCTGTGGGAACCTGATCGAAACGTTGTGGACGTACTCGAGAAGGAAGCGGTCTCGCAAAAGATAGCGCTTTTTTTGCCGTTCATGCGCGAGCAGCAAATGTTCCAGCGCTTCGCCAAGGACTTGATCGGTCTCTTTGCCGATTCGTATGACAAGCTGCAAATGGGACAGACTAAAGCCAGCTTCCAAATCGAGCCGGCCGAACAGCGAGTCCGCTTGATCACGTACTACGGGAACACTTTTGATTTGCCGTTTCTGGCCCGCCGAGCGGCGATTTGCGGGGAACCGGCGTTGCTGCGGTTCCTGCGCATGAATAAGCGCGGCCGTTATCTCGATTCCAGCCGCTTCACGGACCTTCACGAAGAGTGGACGATGGGCGATCGTGAAACCAAGACCGGCGGGCTGGACGGCCTCTGCAAGATTCTCGGGGTTGAAGGCAAGTCCGCGCCATCGGGCGGGTCGTTCTACAAGTTTTACGCGGACAACCCGGCGGAAGGACTCGTCTATCTGCTCCGAGATTTGGCCGCGACTGAGGGCTGCGCAGAAAGGATGGGCCTTGAGCTATGACTAACTAAAATTTCTTTTCTTTTGTTCTTGCAATGCTTACCGGCAAGCATAAACTAGCAGCATGAAAACAATCGAAATGAACTGGGAGGAACGCGGGGAATTGATCGTGCTCTTGCGAGCCGGTCTGTGCACTTGGCTGGAAAATCGCAGCGCCAGCGAATCTGCCACGACCACGGAATATATCCGCAAGGAAATTCGGATGCAGTGCGCGCTACTTCGCAAGCTGGGCTATCGCCCCGCGTGTGCGGCGAGAAAGGCAGCAACATTCGCGTGAACCACAAAGAATTTAGCTCACGCGGCGGGAAGGCGCGGGCCAAGAAACTGAGTAAGACACAACGAAAAGAGATCGCCAGCGCAGCCGCTAAGAAACGGTGGAAAACACACCGGCGCGGTAGCGCCCGCGCTCAGAAATCTAACGATCTGAGATGAGCCACCGCGCGAATAATCTATGACAACCAAAAAACACCTGGAAACAAGGAGCTATCGCAGGCCGCGGTTGGCTCCATCGAATGGTTTCCGAATGAAGGCGAGGTTCGTTGCTTTCGCGAGCGAGCACATTGCGTTGTGCGAAATAGCAGCAGTGAAACGGCGGCTACGCTCAAAAACGGTTAAGAGTTCTTGCCAATCGAAGCAATACCAATGCGTTGTCTGCCGGCAATGGCATATCGTCACCCGATGAGTCCGCGAACAGAAGCCCAGGAATTATTTTCCAAGACGGCGCGGCGATACCAAGCGGATTTGGATATAGCGCTTGCCGAATTTCTCGATGGCATTCCGAATGAAGGCGGGTTCGTCTCCAAAGAAATTCTAACCAAGTTAGTGGCAAACTCTTTCGTCAGCGGGATACTCACTGCTGAAATAAGACAACGTTCTTCATGAAAGAAAAACAGCTTCAAGACGCCTTCGCAGCTTGGTTGCGCAAGATCGGAATTCCCTTCCTTCGATCGCGGATGGACAAGGCTACGACGATTCGCGTCGGCTGGCCGGATTTCTCTATTTTCTGGTGCGGCCACTGCTTATTCGTGGAAACGAAAACCGCAAAGGGGAGACTGAGCGACCATCAAAATCAGGTGATCACGGAACTTCGCCGCGCTGGAAACAAGGTGGTAGTCGCCTACTCGATTGAGGACTGCGTCGAGGCTTGCAAGACCATTCTCTGTGTCGGGAAAGAAATTGCCAATATCGAGCCGAGCCATAATGGACAGTCGCGGGCTGTAGTTCAAAGCGGCGGAGCGCCCGAAGGACCGGGCAGGGATGGAAATAAGCCACTGATGCGAAACCAAAAGGCTGACGTGAATCCAGCCACCCCGAAAGGCACAACTGCCCGCGACACTTTTTTTATCGGAGGCTTGGGGGGAGTTGACTATGTATTTCATGGCGACGGCAGACCTGGCGGAAAATGTGAGATCGTGCGCTTGGCCAGTAACTCAGACTGTATCAGCATTAAAAGATTAGCAGCCGGAGACACATGACCGACGAAGACCCTCATGCCCTTTGGCAAACACAAGGAATGCCCGGATCACATCAACAATTGAAACAATATGTTGACAGCTTTTCGGAGACCGGATAATTAAACCTTTGTCAGGGCCAGAGCGCGACTTTGGACTTGAATTGAAATGAAAACCTTGCAAGACTACTCTCGCCGCTCAGGAAGTGGGTTCGAGCTTTCTCCGCAAGGTTTTCACTCGATTCCGCAATCGCGCCCTGAGCGGCACTTTTTTGCCCGCGCCTGGCCGTACTAACCCGGCAGCGTAATTCCCCGGGCTCTCTCACTCCGCACTGCCGCGTATAATAGCGCGTCAACGGAACGCACCGAATCTGCCCCTTACGGGATGAGGCGGTGGCGGATGACACCTAGAGCTCGTAAAAAGGGCGCACACGAAAGAGGTTAATACCCTCTGAGTTACTGCGAGAGCGCGCGGCTTCATAGTGTGCGATGCCATTTCCAGATAGACACGGATGGGAATGCCCAGAAAAGATCGGTCACGGCCTCTGCGAATGAGTGAGAAAAACAGATGAGTTTGAGAAAGATCAGCTCAAGTTGGTCTGCGAGGTATATGGAGCCCGAGATGGGATATCCGGCGCCGAGCCGAGAAGCAGGGTAATTTGAGTTGGAAAAAGCAGGTCAAAAGCACCTGGATAGGATTGCTACGCACGGATGGGAAATATAGAAAACGTAAACGGACTACGTAAGTCAAAGAATCGGCACGGAAGGAAAAGACTTCATGAAAGATGATCGAATCGTTGCACTGGAATTTCTGGCGAACGCCGGGAAACAAGGACCAAAATCCGACGCTATCATTGAGCTTTGCGTGGAAGTGCGCCGACTGCAAAATGAGCGATGGGGCAGAACCACGAAACCAGGGCCATCATTGGCGGATGTGATGACTTATGCAAAAGAGATCGATCTAAACTCAGGCGAGCCAGAAGCGTTTTTTGACTACCACGAAGCGCGCGGGTGGATGCTGGGGCCGCGTGGAACGGCGGCGATGCGCGATTTCAAGGCGGCAATGCGCACCTGGAAGCGTCGCGCCAAGCCCGCTACCGAAAAGCCGAAAACAAATTACGGCGTTGCGTGAAGCAGAAGGAACCGCCGGCCTCAGTTGAAGCTGAACGTGGGGTGCTGGGTTCGATGCTTATATCGCCGAGCGCAATTGCGATATGTGTTGAAGAAATCAGCGACCAGCATTTCTCGGCGCCGGCCCACCGCACGATCTACACCGCGTTAGTGGACCTGTGGGATTCCGGGAGATCGATCGATCTCATTACGTTTACGCAGGAGTTACGAGACAGGAACCTGCTTGAATCGGTTGGCGGCGCTTCGGCCGTCACCAGCCTTTTTACCTTTGTTCCTACGGCGGCGAACCTTGAGTACTACCTCGAAATCGTTCGCGAAAAATATATCCTGCGAGAGATCATCTTGGCTTCCACTGAGGCGGTGCGTCGGGCGTATGAGCAGCAGATCGATGTTAACGGGTTGTTGAACGAGGTTTCGGAAAACATCGCTGGAATTGGGAGACGGTTTATTAAACGGCGGGAAATTCGGCAAATCGTAGATACCGTCCTGGCGAACTTCGATACGTCTGAAAGCACACTTGGGATTTCAAGTGGCTATCCTAGCCTGGATGACAGCATCGGTGGACTTGCGTTCGGCGCGAAAATAGTGGTCGCAGCGGCCATTTCGGGCGGCAAAAGCGCGTTGCTGCAAGGAATGGCAAAATCTCTGGCGGTGGACCGGAAGATTCCAACCGTAATCTTCACTTTCGAGATGTCGGCCGAAGCCACGGTGCAACGCATTATTCAGATTCATTCCGGGGTTTCGACCTGGCAGATCGCGAAGCACGAAGCGGAGCTGTTTGAAATAAAAAGCTACGGCACAGCGGCGCTACAGGTCGGTTCAAGCCCGCTTTGGGTCATTGCGGAGCGGTTATCGATCAAAGGCATCAAATCGGTCTTGATGCAGCTCAAGCCGCGCGTGGCGATGATCGATTATATCCAAATCGTGCCCGAACCCAGATTAAAGGGCGAAAACAGGACAGACCAGCTTGACCGGATGAGTACGGAAACGAAGCAAATCGCCCATCAGCTCAATCTCACCATTATTGAGGCGTCGCAATTGACGGAGACCTCAGAAGGGATGCGCACCCGTGGCAGCCGGGGTATCACAGCCGACTGTGACATTCTTTTGATGATTGAGAGCGACGGAGACGCCAAGGTTGATGGGAAATCGCCCAAACGCATCGTTAACGCCAAGCAGCGGGACGGCAAAAAGGATCAAGCGGTGCCGTTTTTGTTCGATGGCGCCACCACGACATTTATCGAACGCAGTTGAAACAAGATGGCATGGCGGCTGCTTTAAAAGACTTGAAATAATTGAAACAAAATGTTGAACGTTGAAACGAAATATCATAATATGACGAGTAATGAGATTCCTACTTATAGCCGAACTCACGGGTATCCTGAGCTGCGGGTTTTACATTGTGTTCGCCGGTTACATTCCATGAAGCGCGACGCCACTAAAAATGATCGGTTCATTGCCATCCCGGAAATGCGGATGATTAACATGCTCCCGCGTGGGTTGCGCTATGACGGCGTGATGTCGTTGACGACGGGATTGTATTTGCAGTTCACTGAGACCGATAAAACGGTCGCGAGCCACGGTGCAACGTTCTACCTGGCCGCAGAAGGCTTCACGCTTGAGAAGTTGGCTCAGCGACGGGGAGAAAAACGCGTTGAGTTTGAGGCGGGGGCAAAGCTGGCGGCATAGGGCGAATGAGCGACACGTCATTCGATCGCCTGATCCTGCGTGCCGAAAGTCTGCATCAACTCCTGAACCGTCTCGTAGCGATCGTGAAGTGCGGCGCCGGCACATACACGGAATTGGCCAAATTCCTGGGCAAACGGCCACAGCAAATCAACGAATGGCTCCTTCAGCGCGTTCACGAGCCATCGGGGAGCATGACCATGCAAATGCAAGTGTGGGCTTCCAGTAAAACGTTAGTTATCGCTGCGGCCGGGCGACATATACAGACCGCTTATCGCACGCAATACCGACTGGCCACCGAACGGTTTCCCGTCGCCGAGAAAGAGTGATGCGATACGCTGAGAGCACTACTGTCAGCGTCGAGAGGTCGAGATGCGAAATTGAGCGTTTGTTGACCCGTTACGGAGCGACAGAATTTGCGTCCGGTTGGAAAATCGAACGGGCAATGATGCAGTTCAGAATGAACGACCGCGTAATTCGGTTTGTTCTTCCGTTGCCAAAAAAGGACGAGTTCCGATCAACGCCATCGGGCCGCAGAACTCGCGACGATACGAAAACGGAGATTGCTTGGGAACAAGGCTGCCGTCAACGCTGGCGGGCTTTAGCGCTCAGCATCAAGGCCAAGCTCGAATCGGCGCAGAGCGGCATTGAAGAATTCGAAACGGCTTTCATGGGGCAAATAGTCATGCCCAACGGAAAAACAATGGCAGAAATCGCGCTGCCACAGATCGCGATGGCGTATAAGTCCGGCAAAATGCCGGTCGCATTATTGGAGTATTAAAACATGAGCCAACTAGCACTCTCAACCGACATCTTGAAGCAAGGGCAATTTGAGTGGGGCATCGTCAGTGAGACCGGCATGGTCTTCAAAGACGAGACTCCCGAACTCGAATGGCACCGCATAACCCAAGACATCTGCGATCTTTTCGAGAAATCGGACAAAACGCATAGCCAGGCCGCAATGATGTTGGGCGACGCCCTCAGATTCGGGGAAGAGAAGTACGGGGAGAAATACGCCGACGTGATAGACGCAACTCGTGAATATATGCGCGCCCGTGGTATCGAGCAGGCCAAGAACTGGCAATGGGTCGCAGGCAAGATCCCGCCCCACATCCGCCGTATCAATCTCTCATTCGGTCATCATGAGCTGGTAGCAAAGCTTGAGCAGAGTGAACAGGAAGAGTTCTTAAAACTGGCAGAGGAGGAAGCGCTGACAGTGCGGGAGCTGAGAGGCAAGATACGCGAACGTCATCCAGGCAAGCCACGAGCTGAGAAGGTTGATACCACATCATCCAAGATCAAGGTCACAGACTCTAAGAGCGCCAAGGAAGCCGCAACCCAACTCTCCAACTGGCTGACAGAGAACGAAGACAAGGTAAGCGACAAGCTCAAGGACGTACTCGAGCACATCTACAAGTTCTATCGACGCAGGTGGATGAGCGGACATAAGAAAGGCGTAGATTTATGAAAACAAAAACAATGGTAGAAATCAGAGAATTTTTGAGTGATCAAATGGGTTGAAATAGAGCGAGTGAGGTTGCGTATCAAACGCGAGCTTTCCAGTCTTCGGCGCGCGGGTCCTTCCTGGATTGTTGCCCTTCGTGCAGGTTCCGAGGTGAGTTTAGTTTGCAGTTAGCGTAAATTCTTAATTTTGGTCACCAAGGCGAAAACAAAGGAGCGCCCGCGAGGATTGCGGTATCCGGTCGAATGGGTTGCGTCGGAATTCGGGGTCGATAGAAAGACCCTTCGAAGGAAATTAGAGGCGATCGGCGTCGATTGTTCGAATGGAGTAACGCTTAACGAGGCGCACGAGGCGGAAACGAAACGGTCGGAATCAGAGGAGGCGCGGCGGCGAAAAACGATAGCTGAAGCGAAGAGCGCGGAGATTGATGCGCAATTGAAAGAAGGAAAGTTTATGCCGCGATCGCTTTACATCCAAGTCGTGTCAGACCTGGCTGCGCAAACCCGCGTCGTAATCGAATCAGCGCGATACATCTCGCGTGAGCTTCGGATGCGTTTGGGAAAAGAGATTGCGGTGATTGAACCGCTCAAGCCGGAATGATTTCTGATCTCGATTCCCAGTATTGGCCATCGGTCAAAAGCGAAACGTCGGCGGCGTGGAGAAAGAATTCCGAGATGCGCGATGTCAGCGACCCGGCAGAGTGGGCCCAAGAGAAACGCTGGATTGCGCAGGGCGCGAGTCCGCTCAGTCAGCACGGAGCTATTCGATACGACGTGTCGAAAATGCCGTGGTGCGCAGAGCCGATGCGCGACGCAATCAATCCTGAAGTCCAGGTTGAAGTTCTTTGGTTCGCCAGCGGCATGGCGAAAACGGAAATCGCGGTCAACGTCATCGGCTACAAAATCGAGCACTCGCCGACGAATATTTTTGTCGTCTATCCGAAGGAAGAGAGCCGCGACAAATTTTCGCGCGACGTTTTACAGCGATCACTAATCGACGCGACGCCGGCCGTTCGCGACGTGGTCGTGGAATCGAAAGGTCGAGAAACGGGAAACACGATCGGCTACAAGCGATTCTTCGGCGGATCGATTTACATGACTGCGGCCGGCTCGCCGTCAAACTTTCGAGGTCCCCGTGCCGGCGTAGTCTATTGCGACGAAATTGACGGTTATCCGAAGAGCGTCGGGAAAGAGGGCGACCCGATCCTACTTGCTTTCAAGCGCGCTGAAGGTTTCGAGGAAGCGATCAAGCTCTTGTCGGGAACAGCGACGATGAAAAACCATTCGGCGATCGAGCATTGGTCCAATCAGTCAGACAAGCGAATGTGGTTTGTTCCGTGTAGGCGTTGCAATCGTATTCAAGTTTTGATGTGGCGGAAAAAGAACGCGCTCGACGTGCTACAGGCAACAGTTGATTGGCCGCGTCTGGGAAGAAACCGTCACGAGAAAGCGGTGATTGTTTGTGGTCAATGCGCTGCTGCCCACGATGACGCTCAACGCATCCGAATGATCATGGCAGGCGTTTGGAAGCCGACCGCTCCCTTCGCCGGGATTCGTGGCTATTGGCTCAACGGCATCAACTCGACGTTGCCGGCGGAAAAGGGTTTCAAATCGAAACTGCATCAGTTCGCCATGGACGCGCATCGGGCAAAGCATTCGCAGAGTCCGCGGGAGACGCTCAAGGTTTGGGTTAACACATTCCTTGCCGAAACGTATCAAGAGGAGAGCGATATCAAGCAGGAGTGGAGGGTTCTATACGACCGCCGAGAGGAATATCCGGTATGCCAAAAAAACTGAAGTTATCCTTGGGATCCCGAAAGATCGCAGCATGACTGATCGCCTAACTATTCTCTGTGGCGACGCGCTGGAGATGTTGCGGACGCTACCAAATGAAAGCGTGCAATGCTGCGTTACCAGTCCACCCTATTGGGCGCTTCGAGATTATCGGTGCGATGGACAGATGGGCATTGAGAGAACGCCGGATGAGTACATTGCGAAAATTATTGCTGTGTTTCTCGAAGTTCGTCGCGTGTTGCGCGCGGATGGCACACTCTGGCTGAATCTCGGTTCGAGCTATTCAGGAAGTTGCATGACTGGTGGTAATAATAGTTTTAACGCAAGCGGTGGAGAGGACGGTTTTAAGCAAGCAAGACAATTCAAGAAACAGAAACCCGGTTCCGCTTCTCTCCGCGATGTTCCTTCATGTGGCAGCGATGACAAAGCACTTGAAGATTCTCGCGTTGCTGGTCGTGCTTGTCCCGATTGCGATGGTGAACTGACAGCCTGCTCTCTGAACCATTACCAAGGCATTTCTCGCAATGGCCGATCGACCGGACAATCTGAGCCGCCGCACGCGCCGAAAGTCCATGATAACGGGCATTCGGATTCCGCTGCAACATCTCCTGACGCTTCGATTCCTTGCGCTGATCTGACCACCACTCTTTCATCACAACCGAATGTTGGGGGCGCTTCCTTCCGCGCAGATTCAGCTTCGGCTTTCCCGACAGCGCAACAGACATCTTCTCGCGGTGAGCAGCCGTCCGATCATACGTCGGCTTGCACGCCCGACATTGTTCAGAGCGACCGTCCATTAGCTTCCCGCACGTCGGACAGGGCTTTCGTTTGTATGGCATGTGGGTATTCTACCAAGACGCTCCCTAAATTCAAGCCGAAAGACATGGTTTCTATCCCATGGATGGTCGCGATGGCTCTACAGGCAGATGGCTGGTATCTGCGGCAGGACATTATTTGGGCGAAGCCGAATCCAATGCCGGAAAGCGTGACTGATCGGTGCACTAAATCTCACGAGTATCTTTTCCTTCTCAGCAAAAGCAGGCGGTATTTCTACGACGCTGAAGCCATCCGCGAGCCGTTGTCGGAATCAATGCTGCGCGAAATTAAACAAGGTTATCGTGGAACCGCGACAAAAGATTTCGCGTTCGCGGGCGCTCAAGACGCGAGCGCGGTCAAATCGCGCATTCTAAAAAATCGTCAGAATTGGCCCGCTGGTTGGGGTAAAGGAGACGAGCCGCGGGATGCGTTGACTTTCTCGGCTGAGATTGGGCGAGCACCGCGGACGCCTCATAATTACAAAGGTTCGGTTCCGGGAAGGAGTGATGGCCCCGGGCAAGAACGGCGATCAAATAAAGATCGTGGCAAGCGCAAGCACGATGGCGAGAGTACTGGGAGCAATGGTTCAAAGATTCGCGACCACAGCGGTTGCTCTCTAACAAAACCCGATCTTCTCCGCAACAAACGCAGCGTCTGGACCGTGACGACGCAACCGTACCCGGATGCCCATTTCGCCACTTATCCAGCGGAGTTAATCAAACCGTGCATTCTCGCCGGCAGTAGAACAGGCGATACCGTCTTAGACCCCTTCGCGGGCAGTGGAACGACAGGGATGGTAGCACTCGAACTTGGACGTAAGGCAATTCTGATCGAGCTAAACCCCGCTTATATCCCACTGATTGAACAGCGGACAAATGTCACGCCGGGGCTGGCGTTGACATGACCGCGCTCGAATGCGCAGTCCCGAAGCCGGTCAAGCTCGTGAGCTTCGGTGTAGATTTTCAGATAGATAGAGCCGAGCTGGAGTTCATCGGCTGGGGGGAGGGCGAAGAGACGTGGGGACTCGGGAACCTCATGTTGCCAGGCGATTTCTCAAAGATGTTCGTCAAAGGCCGGCCCTGGGCATATGATCAACTGGAGAGCGTGCTAACCCGGCAATTCACCCGGAAAGACGGGGCGCGGCTGCAAGCTGTCTGTGGCGGTTTTGATACCGGCTATGCCGGCGCGCAGCGGGCGCTTTACCAGTATCTCCGGCCACGACTGATCCGTCGTTACTACGCGATGAAAGGCGCAAGCGCGAAGTGGGCACCGATCTGGGCGCTTGGGCGTCGCGAAGAACGCATCCGGTTGCACATTATCGGGACGAACCGGGCCAAAGCGCTCATTTATCAGCGCGCCAGTATCACTATTCCCGGTCCAGGCTACATGCACGTCCCGAAAACTGATGACTATGATGAGGAATGGTTCAAACAGCTTCTCGCTGAAGACAGCCATACCGAGCGCGATCGCGGCGTTGAGATGACCATTTTCGAAATGCCAACCGCGCCGACAGAGGACAGCAGCAGTAGAAATGAGGCGTTGGATAAGCGGGTTTACGCTTTAGCCGCGCTCTACGTTCGTGGTCCTGTGAATTGGGAACAGGAAGAGCGAAAGAATCTCGCGACCATTCCTGTCAAGGGGAGAGATGAGCGACTACCGCAACGGCCGGCAGAGATGAGCGCACGAGACTCCCGGGGTGGGTTTGGGCGAGGGTGGAATTTGTAAATTTGAATTGACACAAGATACGAAATGTCGTTTAATCTGATTGCGAGGGGTGCAGTAAGAGTTGCGATAGTAAAACCAGAAAGTAAAAAAGTATGAAAAATGAAACGAAAGCGCCGTTAAAGCAGATCAAGAGACTAATAATCGAAATGAGGCAAGAAGACATCGATCGTGCGATCGCGAAAGGGGGTAGGGAAAAATCCCGTTTCTGCATGTATGCAGAGGCGATCAAACGCCGTTACCTGAAATTAAGCAACGTGATGGTGGATAAAAACAACGTGAGGGTAACTGATGCAGAGCAAGGCATTGTTTATACGTTTCCGATGTCGCCTCTTGGACGTGTGCATCTACTGAAATTCGATGCTGGCGAGGCTGTAGGCCCAAATACGATTAACTTGAAGCATCCTGTGATCCGCAATCGGATAATCAATAAGAAGGGTCAATCACGAATAAAGAATTCGGAAGATTGCGCAAAGCTGCATATCGGGGCGATGCGGCGGCCGACAAGCAAGGAGGGGAGCCGCATGATGGGGAGAGATCGGATATTCGGTCAGCGATTGTTTCCCGATGAACTTCGGAACCTGCGCGAGACTTTGGGGATTCCATCATCGATTGGCTCCGTGGACGAGGCCATTCCGCAATCGGAAGTCAGTCGGTTCGCCAATTCCTAACGCCACACTGCATTTTCGCTCTTGCGAGGGTGCAGTAGAGCGGTTAGAAATTGAGACAGGATCAACGATGACGATTCAAGCACTCACTGGTAGCGAAGATGGTGTCCGGCGTATTGGACTGGCGGAATGGTGCGAAATGGAGGCCGCTGGCAGAGCGGGCGGACCGTTCTATGTAAAATATACCAATGACAATTATTTGGAATTGCGAACGGTCGATAACAAGCCAGTTGTGATTTCCGTCGAGGCTGATTTGGTAGAAGGAGTGATCTGAAACAAAACTTCACCATTCTTTCTGTCTGCCTGCTTCTTGTTAGTTGCGGGACTAATTCTACCTCTCCGCCCAAACCGCCGATAGTATCGCCGAGCGCACCGCCATTGGATGGCAAACATCACAAGCCCAAGCCGCCGAAGTACACTCCCACGCCGATGCCGAGCGCGACTCCAACCGCCACGCCAATCCCAACTGTCGCTCCCACTCCGTCACCAACTCTCACTCCATGGCCAACGCCTTCTCCGACGAGTACGCCGATTCCTACCCCGAGCCCGACGGTGACGCCGTCCCCGACCCTGAGTCCCACTCCCGTGACTTCGGCGACTCCGGCTACGCCGAGTCCGACTTTATCGCCCACGCCACTGCCCAGTGTAACGCCATCGCCGGTCATATCCCCTTCGCCGAGTCCCTCAGCAACACCATCGCCGTCTCCCAGCTCTTCACCTTCGCCTACAGCCACCGCGCCTATACCGGCGCCGACGGCCACACCTTCGACTACGGCTACTCCCAGTAGCTCGCCCACGCCCACGCCGTCACCGACGATAACAGCTACAGCGACGCCCAAACCATCGGCTACGCCCAAACCGCCCACTCCGACGCCTATCCCCACTGGCAATTCGCAGGCCACGCTTATTTGGAAGGGGCCGACTGGACCACCGTCCCAGTATTACGCCTACGTCGGGATCAAGCCCGGTGCATATGACCGGATGTTCCTGGCCGGGGACCAGCTCACTTACACCGTTCTCAACCTCGTTCCGAAAACGACCTATTACTTCCAGGTGCGCAACGCCGCCCTTGGCGCGGACGGCGCGCCTACGAACGAAGTCGTTTTTACCACGCCATAACAAGAGTTAAGCTGTGAGCCGCCTCGCCCCGGAGATCGTTCGCGAAATCACCCGGCGGCTTCTGGCGGGTGAAAGCCGGCGTGAAATCTCTCGCGCCCTGCGCACCGCGCTAGCGACCGTGCGCGCCATTGCCGATCGCACTCCTCGCCCGCCCTGCCCTTGCGGGAAACGCCACGGGCACAAAGGCTGGTGCGCCTTCCGCCTCGCCCGCGCCCCGCGCCGCCAGCAATTCCTCAAAGTCGAACTCCCCGCGCGCAATAAATGCGTCACCCGCAAAGGCGTTCGGTTTAGCGCCGCCCATCGCGCCGCGCTCTCTGCCGCCACCATCGGCGTCCCGCACAAAGGCACCCCGGAAGAGATCGCGCAGTGCAAAGCGCAACCGCTCTCTATCCGCCGCTGGCACCAGCGCGCCCGCCTAGCGCTACAGGCCGCCGTCCGCCTTGACCGCCCATTTTTTGAGGATGCAATCGTGAGAGATTTTTTCTTCGCCGATCTCATCCAGCCCGAACCCAGCCCGCTCCAGCGCCTGATTGAAAAAGAAGAACACGCCGAGTGGGAGCTGACTGAGCGCCGTTTCTGGCTTTGGCGGAAAGCTTGCGGCAATTGAAACAGAATGTATGATTGCCGGAAATGCCGGTCCCGATTCTTAGTGGTCCACCCGACCAGGTGGAAGCAGGCAACTACGTAGCCTTCACCGACTCATTCACTGACTTCCCGGTGACGGGCTGGACGATGGAGTTTGTTCTGCGCGGTCCCGATGGCGCTTCCCAATCAATCGCCGCCACCATCTCCAGCAGTCTTTTTCAGGTGGCGTTGCCGACAAATCTCGCGCCGGGCGTTTACGAGTATGCGGAATACGTCACCGAAACCGCCACCAGCCAGCGCACCACCGCGCGCACCGGCACGCTTGAAGTTCTCCCGGACCTCACCCAGGCCGCGGTTCTGAGCACGGCCGCGATCACTCTTGCCCTGATCGAAGCCGCTATTCAAAGACTCAGCGGCAGCGACAATATCAGCGTGAGTTTCAATGGGCAAAGCTTCACCAAAAGGGACCTGAAAAATCTGACCGATCAGCGCACCTACTGGAAAGCGGAAGTGTTGCGGGAGCAGGCGCGAGCGGATGGCGCCCGGCAATGCCCGCGAGTGGATACCGGTCGTGGCGGAATTTCTTTTGCGCGGACTTCGAGCTGGTTGCCCTGGAGTTTCTGGAGGTAACGATGGGCGCATTCAAAGACACTTGGAAAAAGATTTTCGGTTCATCCGAAAAACAGCAGCGCGGCTTCTCTGATTCGGTGGGAAGCGGCAGCGCCAATGCTGATTGGAGTCCGGCGCTGATCGGCGACGATGCCGATCTCTGGCAGAGCGCTTATATGCTCACGGCCCGGATGCGCGACCTTTTCAAGACCAACCCGGTTTACATCAAATATCGCGAACTGCTCTGGAGCAACATTTTCGGGGAGAACGGCATCATGCTGCGGATGAAGATTAAGGAGACGGAAGATCGCATCGTTTACGCGCCGGACGAAGCACGAGCCTTGATCTCCTACGAGCGCCGGGTGAACCGGTTGCGGCAATGGGCGGAAGAGAAGCTCAGCACCGATATTGAGCGGTATCGCGCTTTCAAGCTGGCGGATGCGATGGAACGCTCGAGTACGGACTCCATTATTCGCGGGAAAGCTACCATCCAGGTGGGCGACCCGGACGTTTTTGCCAACCAACTGATCGAAAATTCATGGTCGGAATGGCAGCGGGCGCAGAACTGTGATGTGCGCGGCCGCCGCAATTATCACGTCCTTCGTCAGCTCAGGCTGATTAACGGCGTGCGCGACGGCGATTTTTTTCTCCGCCATGTTCGGGATCCAAAAAAGCAGGTAAACCAGTTCGGCTACGCGCTGCAAATGATTTCCTCGGAATGGTGCGATCGCTTTTATAACGACACGCTGCCCAATGGGAACGTGGTCGTGATGGGCATCGAGTATGAAATGAACGAGTGGGGATTGGGCAAACCGGCCGCCTATTATTTCATCAAACGCCAGCCGCGGGACTGGCAGTTTTCCACGCTCGCAGTCGGCTTTGGACTCGGCGGAAATTACGCCCGCAATATCGCCCGCGCTCGAATCGAGGCCGCTGACATCATCCACTACGCGCGCCCGGTCGATTCCGAGGCGACCCGCCCGGCGCCGTGGGCGGCGAGCACGATGGTTAAAGGCCGGCAGCTTGATCAGTACGAACTCGCCGAAGTCATTGCCGCACGTGAAGCAGCTTGCAAGACCGGATTTTATTATTCGGATGTTTTGCCCGAAGGCGGCAGCGCGCAATACGATCAGCCTGACCCGACAACCGGAATTTCGCTGGAAGCGCTCGCGCCCGGTGAAACCCGGGCATTGAAATGGGGCGTCCGTTATCAGGAGCGCGACCCGAAACATCCGAACGGCAACGCCGCCCAATTTCGCAAGATGATGGGTCAAAGCATGACGGCGGGAATGCCGGCCGGCGATTACAATACCATTTTCAACGACCTTGAGAACATCAATTTTTCTGCGGGCAGACTCGGCCGGCTGGACACAAACGAAATGTCCAAGATGATCCAGCGCTTCGACATCGATGTGGCGGAACAACCGATCTTCGAAGCCTGGCTGGAAATGGCGCTCGTTACCGGGGCAATCGCGTTGCCTTTGCAGAAATACGACAAGTTCAACAAACCGGTTTTCCAAGGGCGCCGCTGGGCGCAGGTGGACGAAGTTAAGGCCATCAATGCGGCCGCTCTTCGTATCGCCAATAAGTTGAGTAGCCGGAATCGGGAATGCGCCGACGAAGGAATCGACTTCGAGGATAACGCCTTCGAGTTGGCCGAGGAAGAAATGTTATTGCAATCATTGGGTCTGGAAACTGCGACAACAGTGGAAGGGGTAAAGCCTAATGCGTCAGTGGCCGATGAAACCGAAGGAGCGACCACTCCTGCTACAGGCGGCACCACCAAGCCTTCACCAATAAAAAAACCTGGAGTAAACGGAAATGGAAAAGAACTCGAACAGAGCCGACTCTAAGAATCCGGTTGAAAAACAGCCGGAAACTGCGAAAGCGGAGAAATTGAAACGTAAGCCTTTGCCGAACAAAAACCGTGCTCAGGACCGCGATCCGCAACGGATTCGCTTAAACGAGCCGTGCTATCAGACCCGATGAAAAAGAAACTCGTTAACGGCCAGAAAC
>DAIOVO010000004.1:0-13266 GCA_036758965.1 Chthoniobacterales bacterium | reverse complement strand
CCCCGCCGCAGTATCGCACCGCCACCCTTGTGCTATCGGAAAAGGCCGGCGAAACTCGGGCGGAAATCGATGATGCCAACCGGATCGTTCGCGGGGTGAGTGTTTCCAGCGACGAACCTTACGAACGCTACTACGGGACGGAAATTCTTTCCCATTTGCCTGGCTCGGTTGATCTCGACCGGGTCACGAGTGGCGCCTCTCCCCTGCTCTACAACCATGACCGCGACGCTTTGCTGGGCAAGGTTTCCAACCCGCAACTGCGCAACGGCAAGCTTTTTGTGGACTTCAAATTCTCCCAAAGCGAAGCGGGCATGCAGGCGCTGGCCGATGTCAAAGACGGTATTCTCACCGAATGTTCCATTGGCTACGACGTGACCAAATTCGAGGTTGATGAAGACGACGAAACCTATACCGCGCTCCTCTGGACGCTTTATGAATGCAGCCTTGTTACCATCCCGGCCGATTTCACGGTTGGGGTAGGCCGGGCAGTCGATGCGGACGATGCCACAATTGAAATAGTGAAAAAAAATGTTGACGATGTTGAAACGGGTGATAAATCCACAACTAATAGCGGGGACCAACCCGCGGAACCACAAGACATGAAAAAGAAATTCTTCCTTGAAGCCGACAAAGGCGACAATCCTACTACCGGCAGTGGCGTGAGCCAGGCCGACATCACTAAAGCGAAGGATGATTCCAGGGCGGAAGAGCGCAAACGGGTAAAGGACATCCAGGATTTGAATGCGCATTTCTCGAAGAAAGGTTTGGCTGGCCGCAGGATTGATACCAGCGCATTGGCCAATCAATGCATCGCCGACGGGAAAACTTCCGCTGAATTTCGGGATGAAGTCATGGTTGGAACGTTTCCTGAAGTCGAAACCGTGGTCACGAACGAAACGGAATCGGATCGCGCCGGGTTTGGTGGCAATGGCTCCAGCAAAGTGCGAGTGATCGGCGAACGCAGTCGCCAGCCTAGCCAGGCCATGAGCATCGGAGAAGAGTTTGTCCGTTCGAAAGAATTTCAGGCGAAAGGCCGTCAGACCGGTATGAGACGCGACGTAAGCGTCGATTACGACATTGGGATGCTGGGTCTGCGCGGCAAAGTCGCGATGGCGCAACGGGCGGCACTGGCTCAGCGCGCCGGTTTTAATTCTCCCGACCTAGCTCCGGTCAGCGTCCAGATTCAGCCCCAGGTCATTGGCTTGGGGATGCAGCGCCTCACCGTGATGGATTTACTCACCGGCGGCGCCACTGATGCCGCGGCGATCATTTATCCGCGGGAAAATACTTTCGGCACAATTGATGGCGTGCCAGTTGCGGCCGGCAGTGGTGGGGTCCCTGGAATGCCGCGTGCGAAAAGTGTTGGGGAACGCGGGTTGAAACCGAACTGGGACCCGGACCTGACCACCGCGGTTGCGAACGTCAAAAAGATCGCGATCACCACCAAGGTGCCCGACGAATTCATGGCAGATTTTCCGGCGGCGCAGAGTTACATCGATGGCCGGTTGCCGTTCATGGTGGACACCGAAACGGAGTTTCAGTTGCTCTACGGCGACGGGCTGGGGAACAACCTGCTCGGTATTTACAGCACATCTGGTATTCTGACTCGGGCAATGGATGTGGCGAGCGATACCACGGTGGCCAAGTCGCTCCGCAAAGGTTTGACCGATATTCAGGTCAACTCTTACTTCGAGCCAGACGGCTACGTCTTTCACCCCTACGATTGGGAAACCGCATCTTTGCTGACCGACTCACAAGGCCGATTTCTGAGTGGCGGCCCATTCTACATCCCATACACCGCGGGCGTGTTCCTTGAGCTTTACACTTTCTGGGGCAAGCCGGTTGTGAAAACCACCGCCTGCGCTTATGGCAGTCCGTTGGCCGGATGTTTCAAACTCGGCGCACAATACTTCATGCGCGAAGGAATGCGGTTGCAGATGACCAATTCCAATGAGGACGATTTCAAGCGCAATTTGATCGCGCTCCGGGCCGAGCATCGGCTGGCGCTGGCGGTTTATCGTCCGAATTGCTTCCTTGAATTTACCGGAATGCCGGCCCGCGTTTAATAACGAAAAGAAACAAAGAATCATGAAAAAACTCCTTCTCATCCTCACCGCAGTTGGCCTGGCTGTTCCCGCCTTCGCGCAGGATTCAACCGTCAAAGCTTGGCCGGTGTACGGTTATGCCGGCGTGCCCGGCAATGGCACGAGTGAAGTCGATACTCTCACTATCCAGACGGGCACGAGCGGTGGAACTTTTACCATCGCGCTGACTGGGGGTAGAACTACGGTTCCCATCTCGTGGAGTGCGACCAACGCTACCTTGATCGCGAATATCGATGCGGCGCTGGAAAATCTCCGAGCCATCGGCACCGGTGGAGTTACTACCGCGGCCGGTTCGCTGACGGCTGGCATCGGCACGATCACGCTTACCTTTGCGGCCAAGAATGCGGCGCAGGATTTCCCGGCGCTAAGCATCGGGACAAATTCGTTGACCGGCGGCGCCGCCCCGACGCTGACTACGACCACGCCCGGTGTGGGCGCGACCTATCGCGACGCCTTGCCAGGCACGATTTTGGTTGATACTTTAACGCCCGGCTTGTATTTCAATAGTTCTGCTACCCGCGGAAGCCCGACCTGGACTTCCAAGTAACCCTGAAAGGCTGATTCCCTATGATCGCATCCAAAACCGTTTACCTGAACGCGGAACGGACCAAGGCGGTCCCCGAAGGTCATAAGGACGCGCGGGTTCTGTTGGTCCGCGAAGGCCAATCCATTGAGCAGGCCACGCTCGACAAATATGAGGGCGCGGAAAAGTTGATCGGTAAGGGCAGCGCTGAGCCGGAAGTGAGTCCTGACGCGCCGGGTGCCGTGGCAGGAGTAGAGAAAGCCACGGCCGAGATCAGCAAAGACATTTCCAAGAAATTTCCGGGCAAGCCGCGGAAAAAGAAGTAGGTCGGCTTTATGTCCGATCTCTCGGAAGCTTTTACTGAGCTTCTGGACGCAAACGATGCTGTTTGCGGTGTGCCTCAAACCGTTTTGATCGGCGCAGATGAATACCGTGCCATCATCGAAGAGATCAGTTTTGATGAGGCGGCGATAGTAGGCGGTTCGGCCGAGAAAGGCGGGTATCGCATCATGGTTGCTTTGGCTGATTTAAACGCGCGACCAACCCAGGGCGACAACGTCACCGCACGGGGAAACGAACTGGAAGTGCTCGATGTGACGGAACGCAACGGCGTTACCTACGAGATCACCGCTGGCAGCCTGGTGAGCGACGCATAAGATGGCTGATTCATTGCCATACCAGGTGGAAGAATACGCGATGGAACTGGCAGCGGCCAACTCTGCCCTTGCTGCAATCCCGATGTTCCATCGCAACAGCGAAGATGAGGCACAGGCAAACAGTCTTGTGTTTACGGCCACCGAAGGCGAGGAGCAAGTGCAAGGGTGGACATCCGGCAACCTCAGTATCGAATATCGCGCCCCGGCAGCCAAGATCACTGAAGCGGAGATGGAAGCGATCTCGGCCGCAATTGCCGATACTTTCAAACGCGCCAGCAGCAATATTTTTATCGATGACGGCCGCACCGTGGAACAGGAGAACACCGGCAACTTATGGAAGCGCACCACTCGCATTCCGATCATTGCAAAACTGACGTGAGAAATGTTATTGACAAGGCCAATTGAAACAACAAAGTCATGGCTGACGATGAGCGACGCCAAAAGCACCAGTGCGGGTATCCCAGCGGTGAATCCGCTACAAGGTCTGGAGGATAACAAGAAAACTTTGGAAGAGAAGATCGCCCGCCTGGAAAAGCTTCCAAATCCAGATCATCCATCCTTCGATCACGACGGGGCAGTTGCGCGGGCCAAGCGCCAGTTAGCTGAAGTGAGCAAGGCGCTGCGAAAGGAATCGAAGTAGCATGTCACTCACCGTTGTAGGTTTTACCGGGCAGCGCGGGGTTGAGCTGAGCGAGACAGGAATTTCGATTGAGCGTTTCGAGTGCCGTTATTTTCCCGAGATCAATGAGAAGATCATGGACAACGTGGGCGAGACCCGCGGTCGCGCCATCTCGAATAAGTTTTCCCGGGAAGCGACGAGCGAAGGCGAAGTACTCGGCGCTACTGGCGTGATGGCATACGCTTTGGCTACGGCCTGTGTGCCGGCGAACGATACCGCGGTTTTCGGGGATGGGTCTGGTACGCTCTTATTGGACGAGGCGACCGAAACGCAGGAGCGAGCGAACTGGAGAAAAGTCAGCACGAAACTTTCGAGTAATCCGGGATTAACTTTGCCGTAACACTTTAGCTAAAACAGGAGCGGTAAACCTGAAAACCGCATAGTAAAATATGAACACAATCAATCCGGGCGACCGCCCACTGACGACCAGCAACGGCATTCTTGCCTTCTGTCTCTACCTGGCTGGCATCCCATTTCTGGATGACCGGCGGCCGCTGGCCAACTTCTACGACAACGACATCCTGAAGCGTCTTGGGTTCGCTGGCATGACCTTGGAAGAAGGCGCACGCGCTGCGCTGGCAGCGGGCAAGAAAGGGAGTGTGCAATACTCGTTCCAGTGGCCGGCGGAACTGGACAGTTTGATTGAGGCGTTCAAGGTAGAAGAAGCGACGGTGCAGGAGAGTGAAGGCACTATCACCGCGGAAGCCAAAGCCATCATGGAGAGCTTTGCGGCAAAGGAGACAGACATTCAGGAAGCTCTGATGCGGCTGGGATGTCTGATTCTGAAAGCCCGCGGCCAATTTCTCAACCTCTGGAAAGAACGCCAAGACTTGGCGCTGATCCGCGTTCCCAACGCCGGGAAAACAGCAACGCGCGATGGTCCCCGCGGAAGTAAGATCGTGAGTAATCCTGGCTATCGCGCGGTGTCGCTAAACGCGAGCGAGGGAACGAGGAAAGAGATGAAGCTTTAGGTTAACTAAACCAGGAAAGGCAGGTGAGAAATACAATGTCAGAACAAGGTGATAAACCAAAAACAACTACCACCACCACGCCGCCACCGGGCGGACCGTCCACCACCACCACTACCACGGAAGGAAAGTAAGTCTCCGCTCTGGGCATCGGGGTTTTTCCTGGACTCCCGGTGTCTGGACCAAAGCCTTATGACAAAGAAACCGAAGAAATTAGCGGTCGAAAAAGCTTTTGAACGCAGCGATAAACACGTCCTGGGAGATTTGAAGCTCAAGCCGTGGACGCCGTCGCGTGTCATTGCCGGCCAGAATATGGGCCTGCTTTACCCGCGCATCGGCAAAGAAGGCTTCGACCAATTTCAGCGCACCAAAATGTATCCCGGCTGCCTGAAGGATACGATCATTGTTCTTTGGTTGTGCACCTTGAACGATGAGGCGGTGGAAGATGCCGATCGCTCGCCGCAGGATGCCTACCGGCAGTCGCAAATATGGGCGAGTGGCCGCGGCATCCACAAGATCGATTCCGACGAATTCTGGGCGGCCTACAACCTTTTTAGCGGCATCATGAACGAGGTGGACCATTCCGCCACTAAACCGGCCGAAACTGGCGAGGAAGAGGACGAAGACGACCCAAACTAGTAGGGCCGCCACTGAGTCAATGGATCGTCTATTGCTCTATGGTGGCCGAAGTAAGCAAGTTGAACGCGTTCCAAATTATGAGGGAACTTCCTTATGCGATCGGATTACAATTCCGCACCGCCTGGTATCAATCGAAGGGAATCAAGCTGGCGGATAACGTGTCGCAGCCGACCTTGAAACGGGTGATCGAATAATGGCTGATGATGTTTCTCTTAAAGTCGATACCAGCAAGTTCATCTTCGCTTTGCGGGCCTACAAAGCCGCAACCCAAAAGGATGAAGCCGAGATTCTTAATCGGGCGGCGCGGAACGTAGCTTTCCGATCGGCGAGTTTCTCGCCTAAGGGCAACGCCGGCCGCATCCGGGCTTCGCTGACGCGCGATTCACACCTGCGCTATGCCTTGACCGCGATGGCGCTAAAGAAACGCGGAGTTGGGGCGTTAAAGTCGCCCGAGTTTGCCAAGGAAGTGGAGAGGTTCATTTCTCGCCGGGCGTCATCGGCCAACTATCTGCGAGCGGCCTGGGCGAAAGCGATCGAGGAATTGGGCGGCAGTTTTAAGGGTGCAAAATTCAGAGGCGCGGGCGGCTTTGCTAATAAGGCCACGGTCTCGAAGCTACTGGCCGAAGTAGTCGCCATCACGTCGCAACCAACTACCGGTAAAGCAGCCGGCGCGGAAAGAATTGGGGCGCAGGCGCTACAGGAAGCGGTCAACTTCGTGGCGGACGACATGCTAACTTATTCCCGGCAACTAATGGGGGCGACAGCGCAAAGGTTTTCGAGTAAAAGGTAACCCATGGCTACGGTCGCACGGCTTGAGTCCAGCCTCGGTTTTAACGACGCGCAATTTACCGCCGGTATTGCGCGGGCGGAAGCGCGGGCGCAAACCTTTTCCGGGAAAGTCAGCCGCAATTTCGAATCGCTTTTCAAACGCACACCAGGACGCCGGGCGGAACGTGCGGTCAGCGACCTGGTAGGTAACCTGGCCGGCGGTAATGTGGTCGGCGGCATAACCCAGCTGGCCGGCCGGATCAGCGGGCTGGGTCTTGGAATCGGTGTGGCGATCGGAGCTGGGGTAGAAATATTCTCTAAACTCAAGGAGTCGGTCGATGAAGTAAGCGCCGCCCGGAACAAGCTCGATGTGCAAATGCGTCGCCCGCTCAACATCGTGGGCAACCTTTCCAGTGGCGATCTCAAACAATCGATTCAATCGCTGGGGGCGGACATCGACGATTTGCAGAAAAAGGAGAGCACTTTTGCGCACGGATTCATCAACATCTTCAAGGACATTGCGTCAAGTAAGGACGCACGTCTGTTGGACCTGGGGAAATCTGGGATTAAAGATCAAGAAGAATTGAGCGCCGCGATCGCGCATCGGCAGCAATTGGAGAAACGCGGCGGGCGCAACGAGCTGGTGCGGCAAAATGTCATCGCTGGTATTGGCAACGATCCGAAGCGGGTGGCCTTGGCGGAAGCGCGGCTCAAGATCGAAAACGAGATCGCCGCTATTCAGGCGGGACCGCAGGACAAGGGAGCGCGCGATAAAATCGCGGCTTTGCAGGTGCAGGGCGATCAACTGGATAAAAACTACAAGCTGAACAAGGAAGCGGCCTCGCAAGATTTCGAAGACGCGAAAAAACTGCTCCAAATAAAGCGGTTGAACGCCTCGCCGGAAGCGGAACGGAAACTCGAAGCCGGCCTCAAACTTCAGGCGACCAATCGCCAGTTGGAACGAACCGATCTCAGCCCGGAAGAGCGCCGCTCACTAACACTGCAAAAGCTGAGCGAAGAAAACGATGTGCGCCAGTTCAAGCCGAAGGACACGACGCCAAAGAATCCGTTCGCCTACGGCACCATCGCCAACCGTAACTTTGAAGATGAGAACGGCAGATGGGGCTCACTCGCAACCCAGGACAAAGAGACGAACGATCCCACGGCCTACGGCAGCCTGGCTTACAACGCGGTCCAGCGCGGTGAAGCGCCCTTGCCGCCAGATAAAGCGAACGAATCCGCGCAAGTGGTGGAAGAACTGCGCAAGCTCACGGGGTTGTTTGAACAGGCGTGGAAACAATGACCTCAATAGTTGGAACCGTTCCCGCGATGACGAATATCAATCGTGGTCGTGTTTTCGGTGCGAACGGCCTGAAGATAGCGTTTCCGTTCCGAAGGCGTCATTTGCTCAAGGAATGGCAGGGAACTCGCGTTGGAGTTCGGGGCGACAATAATCTTGCCGGGTTGCTGTGGCGGCGGTTGCCGGTTCGTCGCGATGGCATGAGAAACGGGCTGCGAGCGAGAGGATGAACCGATGATGGGGTTCGTGCCACGACTAACCAAGACCGCTCTTTCCGCACGTAGTGCCGCGCGGCGATCGGCGTCTTTCGGGTCGCTTGTGACCACGCTCAGTTCGCGGTCAATCTCGACCAGACGTTCCGCGGGGTCTGGGGCTCTCATGGGGGCGGGTGCCGCTGGCGCTGAGACTAGAGCAACCTGCGGGGTCGGCGCGGGGTTTGGTACGCTCGCTTGGGGAACAGTCACTTCAACTTTAGAACACGCCGCGAGCGCTAATCCGCTCATTAAAAGCAATAAGGTTTTCATGTTGGATTTATTCTAGCAATTATAATGCCTAGAAGTCACGAGAAACCGTAAATTGAAATAAAATGCTCACCTACCGCGGCAACGTCAATTATCAGGATATCTCAGACCCGGCGCCGGGAAAGAACGAGTGGGGCATCGATACGCTTGTGCGCAAAATGAAGGGCGCCCGCTCGCTCCTGAGCGTGTTTTTGGCTACACTCCAGCAGGGGCAGAGCTGCCCCGGTTACGGGGCGTTTTATCTCCAGAGCTGGGACCCGGACGACCAGACCCCGTTTGCCACGGTCGCGTTGTATTACAAAGGGCTTTTGCGTGGCACGCCCAAACCGATCGTGATTAATGATATCGTCCCGGCGTCCGGGAGCACTTCGGCCGATTTTACTTTGGGCGGGTCGCGCCCGGCCGGGATTGTTTACGGCCAGGATGCGGCCGGGAAAGATTTGAAGGCGATAGGCGCGAGCATGGAATTTACCTACAACGCCGGGCAGACCACTTACCGCTACATTTCCGTGGGGCAGCCGAACGGCGCGCGTTATCACGCGCTTGGGTTCTCTTACAGCCCGACGTTGAAACGCGCCCGCATTACCACTAGCGACGGGGCGAATTTCGGCATTCTGGCCCCGCTTGCCATTGGTCCGGCCCTGGCCCCGGCGGTGGTCACGAACCTTGCCAGTTTTCGCAGCAACCCGGTCTTTGGTACGCCCTATTTTGAATGCGAGGACGTTCTTAGGACGGAAATGGGAGCGATTTAATGGCGATTCAGGGCGAGAAATTCAAATGGGACAAGCCGTTTGGTCCCTACAAGGCTGTTATCCAGCGGCTCTTCGATGGCCTGAATCAGATCCAGCCGATTGAAGGGCTTGGTATCGCGCTGGACCAGACCGATCATGGCCGGCAAATCTCTTCCACCGCCACTTCGGGCGGCAGGGCCGGAGGGGGTAGTATAAGTCTACCGTTTCAAGTTAAGGACGTGTCAGCCGATGACGGCTTGAAGGTCCAAGTTACTGACGGCAAAATTAATGGCGAGTTTCCGGCAGGGATGGGTTTTGGTAACTACATTTTGGATGTGGCTGAGGAATCCTTTCAAGAGGTATATGCGATTGTGACTTTTGATTCCGAGACTCTTGACATTAGTTCCCGGACCTTGGGCGTTAGTAATAGTCCGCCTGATTCAGAAGATGGGACGGCGATTATTCCGATTGCGGACCTTCAAGTAACCTATGACGGCGACGGTAATCCGATCCTTGCAATCGAACAGATTGAAGTCGGCGACATCAACTTCGACTTCCTCTACGGCCAGGTGAATGGTCAACCGAGTTTATTCCTGCTGAAGAGCTACGGTCAAATTGCCATTCCGCCTGACGATGAGTAGTCGAGTTCCATTTTTCTTGGGCGCCGCGTCGCCATTTACTCCAACTCTTCATTTGCCTATATGGACTAAGACGCAGTATCGAGATTTTTTGATCTCGCAGGGATTTACCGCGGACGACGCCGACACCGAAATCTTAAGAAGTTATCCATGGGGGTTCGATCAGGAGACCGCGTTAGCCATTCTCTTGCGCGTGCGGACGTGGACGTTAACGGATTGTGCAGTTAAGTGGAGCGCGTACGACCTGAGCGGCCCTAACGACGTAGTAGCTAATGCTTCGTGGACCGACGGAGACTTTGGATGGATTAACGAAGGCACCGGCCATGACCTAACGAAAGAGTCGGTGTTACTTCGCGGCGGCAGTAGTAATGATAGCAATGTGGATGCCTCTACACTCCACGCTTTTGATAGTTTAACCTTTTTTGTATCTACTACGGACGAGCATGCGCACGTTACCGGAGCGGCGGCGTCGCTGTACATAAACGGTTTGGGAGCGGTCCATCGGCCACCGGCGTTCTATGACCCTGATACGGACTTATATCATCCCCTGATTATTGTTAACGGCTTTATCGCCATCGACACTTTTCTTCGTGCGACGATCGGGATTGAGGGATTTTCTTTTCGTTCTTTCAGTTCAGATGCTCCGTCTCTCCCGGCGATCGGGGGAGTAAGTTATGGCGGCGGCGGCAGTGAAATCGGAAAGGTTGGAAGCATTGACGTCGTGATTGGCGGCACTACTATCGCGCAGCCTTTGGCCGTCTTGATAAACTTCGGTGGCGACACCTTTTTGGATTACGATATGTCTGGTTCGACATTTTCCGGGCAAATTATTGCAACAGATTTTTGGCCGTATTCCACCAGTAACGGAGACCCGGTCTATGATAGTGACACCGGCGAAATCTTGAACGACCCGTTCAGCTAACCATGCGCATCACGATCGATCTCGATTCCAACCGGGTAGTGCTCGCTCCCGGTGTTTCCGCGGAGCCGGACGAGCTCGCCTTTAAACGCGCGCCGCAGGCCGTACTCGAGGTCCAGTTCAGCCGTGGCACCACCATTATCGAGCTGCCATCCGATGCGGCCGGTATCTGGGGATTAAAGGAGCGACCCAAATACGACTCGGCGCCATTGGCCGGCGCACTGGCCTGGGTGAAAACAGGCACGGGCGAAGCGACCTTCTACACTTTCCCTTTTACTCTTATTACCGGCGCGCTGGATGCGCTTTTTGAGGTAGATGCCGACGTAACAAACGACATCGCGTCGCTCACGCTCATGGGGGAAGTGTCGTGGCGTTATGCCAGCCGGGATTACAAAACTCAGACCCTATCTGTTGTCATCGATAACGACGTAATCCGGGACGATGACGACATGCCTTCCTTGGTTTTGGGGGCCAGAGTTCCCGCTGGCGGGACGACTGGCCAGCACCTGGCCAAGACGAGCAACACCAATTTTGATACGGAATGGGTTGATCCTGAAACGGGCGGCTCTCTCCAGCAGGAAGATATTGCCGCTACTGCCGGGCAGACTATCTTCACTCTTACGCAACTGCCAAGCGACGTGGTATTGGTCTCGGTTAATGGCTTGTCGCAACCGCAATCGGAGTTCAGTCGTTCCGGGATGGATATTACCCTGAGCACGCCGTTGGAGGTTGGAGATGTCTTCAGCGCTTTCTATTTGCTTTAGCGGCAGGATAAGGAAAATTTGAAACACCATGGCAGCCACCCAAATCCGCGGTAACACCCAAATCATCGCCGGCAGCATCGTTGATGCGCAGATCAATTCCGCGGCCGCGATCGCTTCTTCCAAGCTGGCCGATGGCGCTAATTTCCTGAAGAAAGATGGGAGCGTTACTCCCACCGCAGATCAACCGCTCGGCGGGTTTAAGATCACCAATTTAGGAACACCTACCGCTTCGACTGACGCCGCGACTAAGGGCTACGTGGATGCTGGGGCGCAGGGCCTCGATGTTAAAGCTTCGGTGCGCGCGGCTTCGACCGCCAACTTAACTCTTTCAGCTACGCAGACGGTTGATGGTGTGGCCCTATCTGCCAATGATCGAATTTTAGTAAAAAACCAAACAACCGGCTCGGACAACGGTATCTACCTTGTGTCGGCGGGCGCGTGGACTCGGACAACTGATGCAGACATTAGTGCCGAGGTTACATCTGGAATGTACACCTTCGTCGAAGAGGGAACTACACAGGCTTCGCAAGGCTGGCTTTTAACTACTACTGGCGCGATTACTCTCGGTACGACGGCGCTCGTCTTTACTCAATTCACAGGCACTGGCGAAATCACGGCGGGAACAGGGCTATCCAAGACCGGCAATACCCTTTCGATTGACGCGACTGTTGCAACCCTGACTGGAAGCCAGACCTTCACAAATAAGTCGATTGTCGCGACCCAGCTCACCGGAACTTTGCAGGCCGGACAGTTCCCGGCCTTAACCGGCGACATTACTACTTCCGCAGGATCGCTCGCGACCGCCTTGGCGGCAGCGTCCGTCACGCTTTCCAAGCTCGCGAATCTGGCGGCGAACAGTGTTATCGGTAACTCTACCGGCAGTTCCGCCACGCCAACCGCCGTTCCTTTGGCGGCGGCGGCTACGGCAAGCGCAATTGTGTTGCGCGATAGCAGCGCCAACATGAAGGCGAACAATTCTCTTTTAGCCGCGTCAACGACGGCCACAGCCGCAGGCACAACTACGCTAACTGCGGCCAGCGCATATACTCAGCAATTTACCGGTTCGACAACTCAAACCGTTGTTCTACCGGATGCGACTACGCTAGCGGTTGGGTTCTCGTTCCGTATCGCTAACCGCTCAAGTGGAGTAGTGACGGTCAATGCCAACGGCGGCGGCCTGATTCAAACGATGGCGCCTGGCACCCAGTTGGAAGTAACGGCAATTACGATTGGAACTACGGCGGGAACGTGGGATGCCGCTTACAGTTCAACTACTGCGGGAACGGGTTCGGTTACTTCGGTTTCGGTTGTAAGTGCGAATGGTTTCGCTGGCTCTGTCGCCACTGCGACGACTACTCCGGCGATCACTGTTTCAACTTCGATTACCGGAGTATTAAAAGGCAACGGCACCGCAATTTCGGCGGCGAGCGCAGGCACTGATTACATTGCGCCTTCGAGCGTGATTACGCGGGAAACTCCGAGTGGCGCGGTCAACAGTTCTAACACTACTTATACTTTAGCAAACACACCTATCGCTGGAACAGAACAGGTATTTCTGAATGGAATTTTGCAGGAGCCGAGCGCGGGCAATGACTACACGATTTCCGGGGCAACGATTACCTATCTCACTGCCCCGGCTACGGGCGATCGTCTGCGCGTAACCTACCTGAAGTAATGGCCGCAACGCAGCCGACCGGACTGCAAATTAAGAATGGTTCAATTCAGCGCGCTGATCTTGATGTTTCGACTGTTGGGCAGGCGGTAATTCGCAAAGCGATCGAAGGTGATGGTATCCTTCTCTCTTCCGATGGGGCAGATGCCGGGACGGGCGATGTTACGATTGCTCTGCGGGCTACGAACATACAGATTTTCACGGCCTCGGCGACCTGGACGAAGCCCACTACTTGCAGCGCCGTTTCGATTATTTTAATCGGCGGTGGCGGCGGCGGCGGCTCTGGTCGTAAAGGTACAGCCGGCGTTGTGCGTGGTGCTGGCGGTGGCGGTGGTGGCGGCGCGTGGGCGCAGTTTGATTTATCTGCTGCCGATCTGCCGTCC
>DAIOVO010000003.1:76805-81788 GCA_036758965.1 Chthoniobacterales bacterium | reverse complement strand
TTGATCGCGTCGCTGCACGAGCAATGTACTAGGGGAACTATCTGCCCAAGTCTAGGGGCGAAACTCAAGGCTGAAGTACCCGCTCCTATTTCGAGCCCGTCGCGAAAACCGTCTGAAAATGCGGACTCTCCTTCTCCCGCGACACGACCGTGACTTCCAGTTTGCCAAAGCTGGTCGCGGCCCTTCAGCGTCTTGTTACGCACATCGGGCGCGGTCTTTCGGCGCATTCCTGACGCTCTGGTTGCGCGGAATGGCAAATAAAAGATCCACGCGCAGATCGGCTTGGTCACGCTTGGCGGCCTTGCAGCGAAGAATGCCATCCTCATCGTCGAATTCGCCAAGACGAAATACGAAGAATGGATGGGGCTGGTGGAAGCCGCGCTCGAAGGCGCGAAACTGCGCTTCCGCCCCATCCTCGTGATCGGCGGAATACTCGCCGCCACTTTCATCGCCGTTTTTCTTATTCCCGTGCTCTTCTACTTCGTGGAGAAATTCATCGGCAAAAAGAAAAAGCGAAGGCGGTCGAGTCAAAACCCGAGGCCTTCGTCCAGCCGCATTCGCCATCATCCCGAGCCCGCAGACCGCGAGGGACCTCGCGGATGGAACGGGCGCGCCCGGCCGGCGGTAAACGCGGAGTGCAATCGTGAGGTCCGTCACCGCGCTTCGCCGGTTCAAGACGACAAAATGTCTGCGCCCGCGATGACCCAGATCGCGACGCTCGTTAGGCCGACTTGTGCACCGCGTCCTGTTTGCGCGGATCGGTCGCCTCGATGATCACGCTGACGGACTTCTGGTTGAAACCTTTGAAGCCGCCTTTGCGCTGCAGGTTTTCGAGGTGACTTCCGATCGCCCCTTCGTGCGCAAATTTCTGCGCCTGCTCCTCGGTGAGGAGCCCTCTCGTACTCAGCCTTGTGATTCGCTCTGGCCGCACGGCCCATCGCTCACCCTGAGTGAAAGCCTGCTTGAGGAAAGGAAAATCGGAAAACGGCGCCATCGTCTTGATATGGGCCGCGGCGAGTTGCTCGCGGAGGAGCTCGTAATCAAAGCGGCACTCCAGGTGATGCATCCCCGCATCGAGAAAACTTTCGCCATGCAGTCCAACCCAAAGCCCTACGGTGCGCAGTATTTTCTCCTCCGGCGACAGCGGTTCCCTCGAGAAATCGATCCCCGTCTCGTCGGAGTAAAGATCGACGTCGTTGAAGATCGTGATCCCTTCGATCGGTTGCTCGACAATCTGCGCGCCCCAGCCTGCCTGCGAGCCGGCATAGTAGCGTTCGCGACGCTGGAAGCCGAGCATCTCCCAAGCCCTCATGAGATCGACGAAATGTTTGCGCGACGAACGGAAAGTATGGTGATCGTGATTCGCCCAGCCCAAGCCTAACGAGTCTTGCCGGCGCTTCTGCTCGATCGCGGCGCGATTGCGTTTCTGCCAGAAGGCGCGCTCTTCTTCGAAGACGAGATGACAGGCGAGGTCGGGCCCGACGAGATCGACCACATCCTGCAACCGCTCGAGTGAGTAAGCGTAACCCTTCACATCGCGGTCCCAACGGCGGCGGCGCGTCTGCCAAATCTCGCGCGCGGCGAGGAATTTCTTCACGTCGGCGGGTTGCGAGATGTAACCGCGATAACCGCGCCGCTCGATCGCGTAGAAAGCCGCGTCGTTTTCCTCGAAGACGAGGAGCTTGCGAAAACGCGAGAGCGGCGCGCCTTCGATCTCGTTCGTGACTCCGTAGATCGCCGCAAACTCCGCGACAAACTCCGGTCGGATGGCGAGCGCGCTCGGATGTTTCGAAGCTTTCGCGCCGAGCAAAATGCGCGGCAACATCGCCTCGGGATGCCAGAGCGCCTTCAGGTCGCCCTGGTTTTCGCCTAACGGATCCTCCGTGAAACCGACCTCGCGAAAAGCCATTTCGTCGTCCGGCGACACCACGAGGTGATCGACCCAGTCGAGAAACAGCGTGCCCGTCTCGGCGCGCATCCGTTCGCAGAGAATCCGGGCGAAACTGTTTGCGGCGAGGAAGGCGTCGATCCGCTCGAGGATAAAATTTTCCGCCTCGTAGCAAAGCGGCCAATCGAATTTTCCTTCCGCTTCCAGCTGCTGTTTTTCGGTAAGTGTCGCTGTCGTCATGGCGGCGATATTCTCGCGCAAAAAATAACCGCTGTCATCCCGCGCCCACGACGCGAAGAATGCAGCATTTGAGATTGACCTCTACCGGCGCTTCTGCCGGAATCGCGCCATGACAAAAACTCGAATTGCGGTTGCAACTATAGCTCTATCGTTCCTGGCGGCGGCAGCCGGTTTTGCGGCCAGCCCTCAAATGGGCACCTGGAAGCTGAACGAAGCGAAGTCGAAAATGCCGCAGGGAATGGGCAAGAATACGATGGTCACCTACGCGGAGCAAAAGGGAGACAAAGTCAAAGTGACGGTGGAAGGAGTGGACAAGGATGGGAAGGCGACCCACAGCGTCTGGGTCGGGAAGTTCGATGGGAAAAGCTACCCGGTGAAAGGCAACCTGCCCTATAATTCGGTCGCCTACAAAATGGTTAATGATCAGACTAACGACATCACCACGATGAAGGATGGCAAAATGGTGTGGTCGGGCAAAATCGTAGTCGCGTCCGACGGCAAATCGCGCACCGTCACCGTCAACGGAACGGACGCGGACGGGAAGAAGTTCAAAGGCAAGGCCGTTTACGACAAACAGTAAACAGTCTCGCTTTCAGTAGCTACAAGCCTAACCCGGCGGCTCCCAGGCCGCCGGTGATCTTGGACATTTCCGAGCTGGCCAAAGCTTTGCCTTGTTCGATAGCTTGCTTTACTCCATTTAAGACTACTTCCTCCAGAAACTCGACGTCTTCGGGGTCGACTATCTCCTTTGCGATCTTGATCGAGACGACGTCGCCCGCGCCGTTAGCTACGACGGTGACCTTGCCGCCGCCAGCCTGCACTTCGACCGTCTTATCTTCCAGCTCGGTCTGGGTCTTCTGCATTTGTTCCTGCATCTTCTGCGCCTGCTTCATTAACTTGTTCAGGTTCATCGTAGTCGTCGCTCCGGGTTTTTCCTCCTAATCTTAATCCTAATCATGCTCATGCTCGCAGTCGTACTTATTCGGGCAATCGGAGCGGTCGCCCTACAATCATCGTCGTCGCTCCCGGGTTTTGATTTCGCCTTTAAACATTTCCAACGCTTCCTGCACGATCGCCGGCCTGTTTTCCTCGGCAGGCTCCGCGCTGGTCGCTGCTACCGGTTCGGGCAAATCGTCGCGCAGGACAAACTTCAAAGCCCACTCTCGTCCGCTGATTTCCTGCAAAAGCGATTCAAGGAACTTGCGATTGGATTGCGAGGACAAATGCTCCATCACGATTTTCTGGTCGGGCGGGAAACCGAGCAGGAAATCGCGGCCCTCGACACCCAGAACATGCGCCTGTTCGATCCAGGTCCGGATAAATGCCCGCTTGCTTTTAACTTGAGCAACGGTTTTTGCCCAGATCTCGTTAGGATCAGGCGATGGCTGATTATTCGATGGCGCAGGATTGGGCGGCGTCGAAGAGGCGAGGCGTGCCTGAGAAGCGGTTTGCTTTACTGGAGCACGGGGTTTTGCCGACCTCGACGAGGCGTCGCCACCACGGCCATCGCGCAGCGCGCTTAAATTCTCAATCACTTCATCGAGCGTGGTCTGCCCGAGAGTTTGAATGGCTTTGATCACCGCGACTTCGAAATGCAATTTTTTGTTCGGCGCCCATTTCATTCGGCCTTCGGCGGCGGCAAATTGCTCGATCAGTTCGAGGATGCGGTCGGTCTCGGCCATCGCAGCCTGCTGCTCGAAAGCGGCGCGCATCTCCGGCGTGACCTCATCGCTGAGCGCGTCCGGTTTCACTTTAAAGACGAGCAGATCGCGCAGGTAAGCGATGGCGTCGGACATCAATTTCATCATGTCTTTCCCGGCTTCGCATTGGTCGTTCAACAACTGCAAGCCATCCGCCGTTTCGCGATTCAAAATTTTGCCGAGAAAATCGGCCACCGCCTGCTGGCTGGTGAAGCCGAACACATTCAACACGTCGCTCTCCTCAATTTTTTCGCCGCAAAACGATACCAGTTGATCGAGCATCGATTCGGCGTCGCGCATCCCGCCCTCGGCGCCGCGCGCGATGGCATGGGCGGCGGCGGGCGCGAGAGTGAGTTTTTCTTTTTTGGCGATCAATTGCAAATGATCGGCGATCAAATTGGTCGCGATCCGGTGGAGATCGAAGCGCTGGCAGCGGGACAAAATCGTCGGCAAAACTTTTTGCGGCTCGGTCGTCGCGAAAATAAATTTCACATGCGGCGGCGGTTCCTCCAGCGTTTTGAGGAGCGCGTTGAACGCAGCCGCGGTCAGCATGTGCACCTCGTCGATGATGTAAATTTTGAAGCGCGATTTGGCCGGCGCGTAACGCACGTTGTCGCGCAGCTCGCGCACCTGCTCGACGCCGTTGTTGCTCGCGCCATCGATCTCGAGCACATCGAGGCTGTTGCCGGCGGCGATCTCGCGGCAATTATCGCACGTCTGGTCCGGCGTAACGGTCAGGCCTTTTTCGCAATTCAGCGCCTTGGCCAAAATGCGGGCGGTGGAAGTTTTGCCGGTGCCGCGCGGGCCGACGAAAAGATACGCGTGCGCCAGCCGGTTTTGCTCGACCGCGTTTTTCAACGTGCGCGTGACATGCGTTTGCCCCACGAGATCGTCGAACGTTTGCGGCCGGTATTTGCGCGCGAAAACTTCGTAACTCACGCGAGGACTTTAACGGAAAAGTTGATGGTTGATAGTTGATAGTTGAATCTCAATCGTGCGGGCTCCTTTAAAATTAAGGATCGGATCCATCATTCCGGCGGCGGCGTTCTTCCTCGTCTTTACCGCGAGCGCGCGGGAACCGATTCCGGCGCCGCCAAAAATTGCAGTCGTCCGCGCGCGCGATCTCGGCATTCCATTCGATGGCGCGACTGGAAA
>DAIOVO010000003.1:57951-76795 GCA_036758965.1 Chthoniobacterales bacterium | reverse complement strand
AATTCAACGCCATTACCGACGTACCAGGCGTGGAAGTCGGCTACACCACTTTGATCAGCGGCGAAGGAAAGCTGGAAGTCGGCAAGGGCCCGGTGCGCACTGGTGTGACCGCGATTTTCCCACGCGGCCACAGTGCGATGAACGATCCGGTGTTTGCCGGCTATTTTTCTTTAAACGGCAACGGCGAAATGACTGGGATCGCGTGGCTGGAAGAAAGCGGATTTCTCGAAGGACCAATCGTGCTCACCAATACCCATAGCGTCGGCGTCGCACGCGATGCGGTGATCGCGTGGCGACTGGCGCATGGCGGGCCGGACGCGGAAGGATTCGCCTGGAGCCTGCCGGTTGTGGCCGAGACCTGGGATGGCTGGCTAAACGACATCGATGGTTTTCATTTGAAGCCGGCGGACGTCGCGCATGCGCTCGACACCGCACACGGCGGCGCAATCGAGGAAGGGAGCGTCGGCGGCGGCACCGGCATGATTTGTTATGAGCTCAAAGGTGGGATGGGAACTTCCTCGCGGTTGGTTGAGATCGGCGGCCATCATTACACTCTGGGAGTGCTGGTGCAGGCCAACTGCGGCCGGCGTGCGCAGCTAACGATTCGTGGAATAGAAGTGGGCAAACAAATTCCAGGCGCAGTTTATAAAAAGGAGACCGGCTCAATCATTATTGTAGTCGCAACCGATGCACCTCTCTTGCCGAATCAACTCGGTCGCCTGGCGCGGCGCGCTTCCCTCGGGCTGGCCCGCACCGGAAGCGTTTCGGGCAACGGTTCCGGCGACCTGTTCCTGGCCTTTTCTACTGCCAACCCGCACGCGGCGGATGCTTCTCCGCCTACGAGGAGAATCGAGACGATGGCAAACGATGTCATGGACCCACTTTTCACCGCAACGGTGGAAGCGACCGAAGAAGCAATCATCAACGCCCTGGTCGATAACCACGACATGACCGGACGCGACGGACACAAAGTAGAAGCGTTGCCGCACGAGAAAGTGCGCGAGATGTTTTCCAAACATGATCGCTAACGAGAAATAGAAGATGCCCTCGCCGGATAGCAGCATCCCTTCTTCCAAAACGACCGGCTTGCTTTCGCAAATCCCGCTCACCTTTCGGCCCGGCGTCACCGAAGCCGAATTCAAAAAACATTTTTCCTTAAAATACGAGGTCGAAGCGGTCACCATCTATGAAGCGCAGCAGCTTGGCTGGCCAACCGATCGCACCTACTGGCGTTTTCTCGCGCCGTTCCGCTATCTTTCTCCAAAATGGGGCGTGATCGAAATCCCGGAAAATTTTCCGACCGACTTCGCCAGTGTCCCTTCTCGATTGCACTCGCTCATTGATAATGATTCGCCGATTATTCTCTATCCCTCCGCGCCGCATGATTATCTTTTTTCCAAGCGGCCGAACGGAACCCGTGGCTGGATAGGTGACAAGCAGCTTTCGTTAAACGAAGTAAACCATCTTCCCACCGAAGCCATGGCGATTTGCGGCGCGGATATTTTTCTGCGCAACCTGGTTTTCGCCGCCGTGGAAGTGGCCAATGAATCCATCCGGCACGAGTTTGCGTGAACTACAGAGGCTTTCTTCAATAATGAACCTGTCGGACAACCATTTTCGTTATCGCCAACCGTTAACTTGGAGGGACGCCCGCAGTGGCGTCCCCCGTCCGACGCAACTCCCAGAGAACAATGCCTGTGTCTGCTTACGAATATGAAGATACAACTCCTCGCAATCGCCTTAATAGCTCCGTTCTTGCTCGCAACGGCGGCATCATCTACCCGGATGAAAGCAATCGTTGTCCACGCCTACGGTGGCCCAGAAGTATTGAAGTATGAAGATGCCGCCAGGCCGGAACCTAAAAATGACCAAGTCTTGATCAAGGTTGCCGCCGCAGGCGTAAATCCGGTCGATGTGGCTATCCGCGAAGGACGCTTCAAGAGTGACCGGTTACCATTTATTCCTGGGTTAGATGTGTCCGGGATAATAGAAAAAGTGGGCAGCAATAAAAGCAGGTTTAAACCCGGCGATGCCGTCTTTGCTTATCTCGACTTTAAAGAACAGGGCGCCTATGCCGAGTATGCGGTCGCAAAGGAGGATGAAGTGGCGCTAAAGCCGCAGTCGATCGACCTGGAAAAGGCGGCAGCTGTTCCATTAGCGGCTCTCACTGCCTGGCAGGCGCTGATCGATGAGGCGAAACTTCAGCCAGGCCAGACGGTGCTTATCCAGGGTGGAACCGGCGGAGTAGGAAGTTTCGCCGTCCAGATAGCCAAAGCGCGTGGCGCAAAAGTGATCGCGACTGCTTCGTCTGCAAATCTCGATTTGCTCAAGCAACTTGGAGTAGACGAAGCAATTGACTACACTACGACCAAATTCGAGGACGTAGTCAAAAATGTCGATGTGGTATTAAATGCGGTTCGCGGCGATAGCCTGGCGCGCACTTATCCGGTAGTTAAGAAAGGCGGCATTATTGTATCGATTACTGGCGATCCCGATCCGGCGCAGTTGACCAAATATGGCATTCGCGGCACGTCGATGCTGGTGCATCCCTCGGCCAGGAATTTGGAGGAACTAGCCGGGCTGATTGATGAGAAGAAGATGACACCGATTGTCTCGGAAGTGATCCCGGTGGCGGAAGCGGCCCGAGCCCAGAAGGAGATCGCCTCCACCCATACGCGCGGCAAAATTGTGCTTAAAGTCTCGGACTTGTCGAAGCCCAAGTAGCTTATGAACTGGGAAGCTGTTAACGCTACCGCCCAACTGGTTAGCTCCTTCGCAGTGGTGGCGTCGTTATGGTATCTGGCCATTCAGGTCCATCGCAGCACGCGCATCGCGAAGCTCGCCGCCCAGGATTCCGCCGCCGCCGCCTTGCGCGATGTAACCAAGCCGTTCTCCGAAAACGCCGAAGTAGGCCGGATTTGGCGGGTTGGCCTGGAAAACATCGAATCACTTTCGGCCGACGATCGCGCGCGCTTCTATCATGTCGCCTTCCAATTCCTCAAGGCGATGGAGACGATCCACTTTCACTACATTTATGGCCTGATGGATGAGCAGATTTGGCGAGGTTGGTGGAATCTCTATCGCCACTACCTCGCCTCGCCTGGCCTGGAGCATTATTGGAATTTGCGTCATGACCTTTTCTCCGAGCGTTTCCAAACCTTCGTTGCCTCACTCGAACGGCCAAGCAAACGGCTAACCGTAGCTAACCTGCTCGGAAGCGAGGCGAACTAGCTGACCGATGACCTTCGAATCGATCCACGCTCTCGTTCCAGTGACGCTGGCGGCCGGCCTGCTGCTGCTGTTGCTGGCATTAATCTACTTCGCTATTCAGTTTCGATTAGCTATCCGCGCGATTCGTTCTCACTCTGCGCAGCTGCGAATCGATGGCTCAGCATCGCTTTTCGAGAAAATCTTCGCCGAGGAAGAGCTGGCGGAGTTTGTCTTTCGCGGCCAGGACCATACCGAGTCGCTTTCGCAAAGTGAGCAACTGCGCTGGCATTGCCTGATGCTGACGGCTTATCGCCAGTGGGACAATAGCCTGGCTTGTTTTCGCAACCGTATGCTCGATGAGCAAATGTGGCTTGGCTACGACCGCACGATGTCGTCCTGGCTGTTGCACAAGGGTTGGCGGGAATGGTTCGAGAAAAATGGTCGGCTTTTTAGCGAAGGCTTGCAGGACCATGTGCAGGATAAGATCGATCAACTGAAGGCGAAACCTGCTTATCGCCTCGATTGAGTTGTTTACTCAAATCCGCGCCAGCGCATAAACAATGTAGCCGCAGATTCCTACCATGAGGAGAAGAGCGGTAATAAAGAGCGTGTCGGCTATTTTTTCCAAGTGCAGCATTCGCCGGCTGCTCCGCCGGCGGAGCGCCCAGTAAGAACAAAGACAGGCCAGCAGGAATAGGATGGAATCGATCGCCAGTAAATCGTCCGCAATTGTATCAGCTTTACGCAAGACGATCACAACGCGAATTAAACCGATAACCGTGAGACATACGCCGACCATCGCCGAAGATACCGCGAAGACATGAATGGAAATGTCTTCCTCTAATGGGCTGCTTGACTTCTGGTCTGCCGGCATTTGGAAACAGAGAATAATTTGCTTCCGAGAGCTGGCCAGTTTTAATTATCGAAATCTTACGATTCGAATTGTGGCAGTTCGCGTCGAACAAACCCAACAAGTGCCAATGAATAAAACTCTGGCGGCGGTTCGCCCAGTCGAACTATCGGAAATAGAGGCAGCGCGGAAACGAATAGCTGGAACTATTTTCCGGACTCCGCTGGTTCGCTTGGAACTGGGAGCGGACTACCCAGACATCCGGTTAAAGCTGGAGAATTTGCAACCGATCAACGCCTACAAACTGCGCGGCGCAGCGAATGCCGTCGCGCTTTTATCGGACGAAGAGAAAAGGAGCGGGGTTTGGACAATTAGCGCGGGGAATGCCGGGCAGGGCGTCGCCTATGCCGCACGGCAGGCAGGCGTCCCTTGCTCGGTGGTAGTAATCGAGACTGCTCCCCGTTCCAAAGTAGAGCGAATGCGCGCCTTGGGTGCGCAGTTAGTCCTGGTGCCGTTCGATCTGGCCTGGCGCGCGATGGAGGAACGAACCTATCCCGGAGTAGAAGGAACCTTCGTTCATCCTTTCGACGATCATAACTTCATCGCGGGCAACGCAACCATGGGATTGGAAATCCTGGAAGATGCACCGGACGTTGCGGCGGTCATAGCCGGCATCGGCGGTGGCGGTCTCGTCGTCGGTCTCGGCAGTGCAATCAAGGCGCTGCGCCCAGAGGTAAAGGTCTGGGGCGCGGAACCGGAAACCGCTTCGCCGGGAGCGCTTTCTTTTGCCAAAGGTTCTCCGCAAACATTCGTGGACTGGAAATACTCCTTCGTCGATGGCGCCGGCGGCAAAAGCCTTTTCCCGCGCATGTGGGAGCGGATGCAGCCGGTAGTAGATGGCTCCATTGTCGTTAGCCTGGAAGAGACTAAAAAGGCCATGCGACTAATGGCTGAAAAAGTGCGGGTAATCACAGAAGGCGCGGGCGCCCTTTCGGTAGCGGCCGCTTTGACTGGAAAAGCTGGTAAACGTCCGATTGTCGCCGTTGTTTCCGGCGGCAACATCGATCTGGAGAAGTTCTTCGAGTTGATCGCGATCTAACCCAGCCGCTTCCGAATTTCGGTCGGGTATTCAGGAAAGTATTTGCCGATTACCGATAGATAAAAACTACTTAGAATGCTGGTATTCGGCTCGCGCTCGAGTAGGAAATGAAAACTTTCTTCAATCAGTCTCTCGGCCGGAATTTCTGTCCCGGCCAATCGCACTCGATCCGCTTCTGGTAACCGCACGTGGTGAGTGGTCATTGGCGTGCCGCTGACCGTTACTTCGTATTCCTCATCCGAACTTTTTCGAATACTGATCATCAGTGGAAGAAATAGGAGCGGTTATCCTTCCGGGCAAGGAAATACCGCTGTGCCCACGCCATCGCGCAGCGACGGAAAGCCAGAAGTCGTAACCGCGAATAAACGCTAATAAACGCTAATTGATTCTGCATGCGCGGGGTGGAATTTACGAGAACTATCGGCGCGCAGTCGCGACTTCGCTCGACCGAAACAGGAAAGGCCGAATCCTTGTTCCATTCGTGTCAATTCGTGTCCATTCGCGGCTACTTCCGCTGGAAGACTAACCGCGATTAAACGCCAATAAACGCGAATTGATTCCGGCCGGAGAAAGCGGCGGCGAAATTGATGAGGTCACTTCTTAATAACTCAACTGTGATAGAGCGTGGTAAGCTCGAAGAAGCCATACGGAATCGCGAGCGCCGTTACGACAAAGAACAACCAGAAGATCGCCGGCCGCCGCTCCGCCGCAAGCAGGATGCAGAATGCAATCGACATCGGCAGCAAGACCCGGGAAGAACCTTGGCCTCCCACCCAAACCGCCGGGCCGAGAAAACATGCGAGGATGAGATAACTGATTCCGATTCGCCAGACAATTGAGTTGAGATTCGGACGCAGTAACAGATAGATACCTTGAGCGAGAAGCGCAGCTTGAATCAGTAGTTCATGAAAAACGAAGTTGTCGTAAACCAAATGAAAGATATAGCTATCATCCAGCAGATGGCGCCAGGCAAAGTGCCGCCAGGTCATGTGATTCCAGGCTTGCTGAAAGGTTGGCTCTTCTTGTACTTGACGAATCGTCTGGATTACTTGTCGGCCAAAACCAATAAACGGCCAGGTAAAATTTCCCCCTCCGACCGCCGTTGGACCGGTGAAACGAAATTTCAGATAGCCTAACCACAAAGCGAAGGGAAGAAGAGCAACCGCCAGGCGCAGAACGTCACTGCGAAGCGTCCGCCAGGAAAACCGACGCCATTCAACAGTCGCCAGGGCGGCGAGGACACTGGTTTCTCGCGTCAGGACGGCTGAGCTCAGTAAGGCCGTCCCTACCGAAAGGTTGGTGAGGAGCGCGCCGAAAATCAAGGTAGTGGCAGGTAAATCGGAGACGGCGCGATCCATGGAAACAATGATGCCAAAGCCGAGGAGCGCAGCGGCCAGGCAAAGCAAGCTCTGCGCGTTAGGGCGTCCCAGGAGACGAAGGAGGATGAGCGCGAGCACGAACCAAAAAACCAAATTCGACAAGGAGTAAGCCTGTAAAATCCAGGGCCGTTTACCGACGCACAGCAGGTAGCTTAGCGCGGGCAGAGCAATACGGCGAGCGCGATACGAAGGCACGTCCAGGGCGGTGGCGAAGTCCGGAGTTCGCAGGCTGGGATCCAGCGCTATCTGGGCGTAGAACTGACCGTCATAGCCATAGCGATTGCCAGGATCCGGATCCACGTAGTGCGTCGTTTTCTTAAGCTGCGGCAAAGAGCCTGGTGCGAAACTGGCGCCGAAGCGGATCAGCTTCGTCCAGCCATAGGTGGGATCATAGATTCGTGCATACTGCCAAACCAACACCGTCGTGAGGACCAGGACCACGCACCAACCGGCCATCCACGGCAACGGTTTCCTCAACAGGCCGTGTCCCCAAAGCAATCGTCGTGACATAATCTAGCGGAAGGTGGCGGAGGTTAGCATCGGACGACTCGAACTACCAGCGCCCGTCAAGTCGGAAGGAAGCCGCGCAGACGGTGAAGGATCTCGCAGCCGCTCCAAAGGCTTGCGGCCAACTATCCAGCTTCTCGCCGTTTGACTACGCGACGCAAAACGCAAAAATGCCTGATTGCATGCGATTTCCCACGCCGCCCACGCGACCCGAGATGACACTCTCAGAGCGACTGGGCCCTCCAACAATGCCGGCCAGTGGCTAGCTAAAAAATACCAGCCATCTCATAAATGGCGGTCCTGTAGCCACGGCGCTGTGTCGCCCGTGTTTGCGACCGCTCCTCGCCCCCGAGGCAGCGGGGCGCTACAGCGTTTTGAGATTATGAGCTCACGTTCGGGAGATGGCTTGTGATTCATCCTTACAATCGTTGAGGTCATGTTCTTTGATAGCCTCTCATCTCGGCGCTGGTCGCCACAATCCGGTTAAGTATTCGACTTATGCTCGCGTTCTTGCGACAATAGGGAAATGCGGCAATTATCGACGAAATCGATCCGGCTTTGGACCAGTGCTATCTTCTTGTGCGCTGCAACCATGACAAATGCTAACGACTCACCGATCAGATATGCCGTAATCGGAGATTCCTACTCGAATGGCGAAGGAGCTACGCCCGAGCAATCATGGCCGGCTTTACTGACGCGCCATCTCCAAGCGGAAGGAATCAAGATTGAGCTGGTAGCGAATCCCTCGGTCACCGGTTGGACATCGCAGCAAGCGATCGACCGGGAGTTACCGATTTTCATCAAGGCAAACCCGAGTTTCGCTACTCTGCTTATCGGGGTGAATGATTGGGTGCAAGGAGTCAGTGCGGAGAAGTTTCAGCAGAACTTCGTTAATCTTCTGGACCAGATGCTAGCTCACTTACCCGGCAAAGGTAAACTACTGGTGGTTACCATTCCCGACTTCTCGGTCACCCCCGATGGTCCAAACTATTCCCGTGGCCGCGACATCAGCAAAGGCCTTCAGTCATTCAACAAGATCATCATGGATGAATCGGCCAAGCGCCGCCTGCGCGTCGTTGACATCTTCGCCCTCAGCCAAAACATGCGCGACAATCCCGCCCTCATTGCCGCCGATGGTCTTCATCCCTCCGCCAGAACTTATGCTGATTGGGAAAAAGCAATATTTCCTGCCGCGAAAGAATTGCTGAGCCGGTAAATCTGGGCGGTGAGGGTTTCGAACCCCCGACCCTCTCGGTGTAAACGAGACGCTCTACCACTGAGCTAACCGCCCGAATAAAACGGCGATATATACTTAATGATATACAATTCGTCCAATCTTATCCTTGCTCTCTGCGCCCTTACTACAATAGCATTAGGTTTCATGGTTATGGACTCGACAGCCCTGTCTTGCGTGGAATTCCGCGCACTCTGCGATTTCTGCTGACCGACGGAGAAAACTCAAACACCTCGAATCGGTGAACGGACTAATTCAGTGACAAAGAAGAGAATACGCTTGGTAGCAGTTTTATGTATTCTAGCGGCGACAGCCGCTTGTGCGGCGATCATTGTATTCAAGTCTTTGAATAATAGAGCAGGTTCAATAAAGGCAGTTCGTAACGATAGTAGTCAACTGCAATCAAATCTTCCCGAAGAGGTCTCGCCACCTTTTCATCTAAAATGGCATGACCCCGCCGACCGGGTGTCCGATGCATTAAGCGGTGAGGCAATCGTTGTGTCAAAGACACCTACGAATGAAGGCGAGGTATGGACGGTAGAAGGATTGGTGCATCCCGGTTTATACCGAACTCGATTCGTTTTTAAGCATGATTCGTTGGTCGCAGTCGAGCTTCGATATCGCAATGATTTATGGTGGGAAGACCCCTATCTGAACTGGACTGAGAAGATGCTTAAACCCTACTTTGAGCATAAGTATGGTGTCCCTCGAAGAATAGATGCAATCCGAGACTTCGATAACTGCAGGGAGTCTAAGAAAGGTTATGCTTGGAATGTGGGCGCTACATCTCTCAATTTCTATTTAAGAAGTATAACCCCACTGCCCTTCCAAAAGCTCTTCTACAGGGAAGCTTTAGTTCAATATTTCGCTCAGGGTGCTAACGCGAATTCTCTCGGGGTCAGTGAAAGCAATCCTTGGATAGTCACACCGAAAAGCCGACTTGATGCCGAAGGACTCGCGGACAGGTCTGATTTTGATTTGAGCGTGCCTACTATTGTCCCGCGCGATTCGAGAACTCCGGCTTCCTTGGATTTCTCTGTTTCGGTAGGTGGCTCGAACAAAGTCGTCGATCAGCCCGTCTATCCGCTAGTACAGTTCTTCGAACTCCGTAATGACACCGATATCGTTCAGAGTGAGAATCATCCCTCCACGCAATGGAATAAGCCATTCGAAAACTGGCGGAATCGAATCGAGGGATTTGAGACGTTCTACGCGGAGAACCCAAACGAACGGGAGAGGGCGCAGAGAAAATACTTTGGCTATATCGTCAGCATATACCATGACAACAGACTTCGGGCTGTACGCGCCGACCCAGAGTTGTTATTAAGCTTATTCCCGCCTAAAACTTTCATATCTACTCTTCAGGAAGCGATCTGGGCCAATGCGCGCAGAGATTATGCGACAGCTTTGCGGTGCTACAACAAACTTGCTGCGAAAAAGCCATCGTATTACGCGACGATAGCTAGTTACTACGCCGACGGCGTTGCCGTAGAAAAAGATTATGCCCGGGCCGTGGAGTATTATAAGAAGTCTTTCGTTGGGGATAATGGGTACTCCCACAATGAGTTGGCGTGGCTGCTTGCAACTTGTCCAGACGACACAATTCGCGATGGATTTGCGGCAGTCAGCTACGCAAAGGAGGCGTGCGAAGCGTCTAAGTGGTTGGATTGGGAGTATGTTGATACTCTTGCGGCAGCGTTAGCGGAGTCTGGAGACTGGGAAGGAGCCGAGAAAACCCAACTCCGAGCGTTGAGTTTGGCAGGAGTTGACGAGGCGTCGCGCAAAGACATGGAAGCGCGCCTGTCATTATATCGAGACCGCAAGCCGTACCGGCAGAAAAGCTCGGCTGAACCCGCAGAGAATCCCTCCGAAATGCGCGCAAAGGATCGAGCGCTCAACGCTCTCAAGAGCGAGGAATTGGCCGACGGAACGCGGATTACTTCGAAGCAGCCTGATAAGAGCCCGATTGTTGGGATATCGGATATTAAGACGGAAAATACTTCAGGCCGCGACACAACAAATCTGCTACTGAAAATTGGCATTAGAAAAGGAGAGGGCGAACCGATAGACCCCTCGAAGTTGCGCATAATCGTTCTGTTTTACGACCTACTCGATAAAAAGATCGTGCTGACGGATGCAGAAGTAAATTCTGAGTGGACGGACCCAAGGCACGATTGGATTGAAGTGAATCCTGAAATCTTGAACGTCACGTATTTTCGCGCGAAGAAATCAACATCTCGCAGAACCTACCTAGGATACGTAGTGCGAATCATTTACAGCGATAAACTTCAAGAGGAGCGAGCCGAGCCGCCCAGACTTCTATTTCACGCCACGCCTCTCAAATCCGACCCTGACACTCCGCGGAAACGGTGAAGCATAGGAGTTCTCAGTGCAGAATCGCAACCTTGTTCTTACGCCGAAAGGCGCTAACGGTAACTTGAATCGCTTACGCCGCGCCATCGCGTCCACGGTGCGCCCCGCGTCTCGGATACTCGGAAGCGTGTTCGGAAATTACTGGTGACTTAACGCGTTTGCGGCCTGCTTTGGGAGCAGAGTATAGACCCCATGAGAAAAATCTTCCTGCTCCACAGTCCGGCAGAAAGAAAATTTGGGGCCAATAATTCTACGTCGTTGAACTCAGAAAATAGTCTTGACATCAGGAACGAGGGAAAAGAACGTGGTCACATGAAACGATTCCCCCTGTTGAACAAACTGCTGCTTTTCTCCCTGATTACCGCTGCCGCTCCGGTCTACGCGACACCGATCGACTGGAATTTCTTTGGCACGACAATCCCGGGCATTGCTACCTCAACGTACAATGGCAAGGATATAGATTATGGTGGACCCGACGGGCGGCTCCCCCTTGCCTGCTGATTTCCACATTACGATTTCTTTGGACACCAATTTAGTCGGCGTGGCAGATGCGTCGGGTGTAACGTTTACCGGCCCCTTCGCTGGTCAGATCGAGATCGGAAGCTTGGTAGTGCCCATCTTTCCGGTAGGTAGTGTCCAATATCTTACCGGCCCCGGGGAATTCGTGGGTACACAATTTGACATTACATTTGAGGTGTTCAGCTCATCTATTTCGAGCGATACGTTGCATTTGTCTCCCATACAATTGACCAACACCATCGGCAGCGGAAACTATTACGGCGGAGAACTAGTGGCGGAGGGGCCCAACGGTCTTGCGGTGTTTGGATCGATTAAACAATTTTCCGCCACGGTGGTACCTGACACAGGCTCAACAGCGGTCCTATTTTCGTTCGCTGTGGTTGTCCTGTTCGCCGGGAGCAGCGTTCTTGCGCAGGCTTCGAAGGGCACAATGCGCCTCCGGTGACTCCCTTCGTAAAATCTTTGGAACTTAAAAGACCGACTTTCCATCGTGCCACCGTTAGCGCCTTTTGGCGCTAACGGTGTACGCCTCCGCATACGCCCCGCTTTCGTGTCGCGCACTGCCACCGGCGTCTTTGATACTCCAAGGCCTATCCGCCGGAAATTACTGGGGACTTAATGGACGCGTTTGCGCCGCACGTTAAGTCAGCTACCTGACTCGGCTTTGCTCTTAATCTGTTCAAGGCTGGACTGAAGGCTCGGATAGCCTTTGCCGGTTAACTCAACCGCCTGCTGCCTGTTAAAGTTATTGCTACCCACCGCGGCAATCCCGCCTACAACCCGCACGTCGGAGCCATTCTCAATGAGTGTGATGGTGATTCGGTTGGTCGATTGCGGATTATCAGTCAGCATTCCCATTAGCAACGACTCGCCCGCCGTACCTTGATGTTCGAAAATCAATTGAGTTCCCTCTTCTCGGGCGACGCTCCACCCCTGATCAACAAAGTAATTCACGACAACACTTTTCACTCGAACTGCGGTTCGGTTGTGGATGGTAACTTCGGGCCTGCCGGATTTTGTTTGGAGGGGCGGCGCAGTAGCACAGCCCGAAAGAAAAATTAGGGGAAAAACTAGGGCAAGCACCGAAACCGACGAAGGGAGAATATTCATGCCCGCGGTTCTGACAGAATGTTTGTAATGGAGCAAGAATTTCGTCGCGTTAAGTTCAATGCATTTGACCGATTCGGCGAGGAATCAAGTTAGCGGAGCTGGGCAGGGCGGATGTTGGCTTTGCTGGCAGGTCGACGAGGGGCAGCCAGAACATCGGCCTTCACTTTAAGAGTTTCATTCTCTTGAAGGCCTGGAACAATGATAGCTCTACCTTCTTTGGCTCATCGGTTGAAGACGATGCGCTGCGCTCGATTGTGAATGAAATTTTATCGGGTGCCGAGATGGTGAAGTCGCCGCTTGCTACCTGACCTCCCGTTGCTTCGTCAACGTCGCGAAAGGAACGTTCGGCAATGGAACAGACGAACATTTTGACATGCCACGGAGAGTGGCCGCCGGAGTTGGTCATAGAAAAAGCTAAGAACTTGCCATCTGGACTCCACGCTATTTTCTCGACAGTCAAAGTGGGGAAGTCATGGGCGGCAATCAGCGGCTTACCAACTAAATCGGAGCGGACAACGACTACTCTCGTTCCATCATTACCTGCTCTCCAAACAAAAGTCGGATCGGGAATTCGGCGTGCTGCAGCCAGCAGGCTTTCGTCGGGCGAAAGTTCTTGGTAAACATCCTCTAAATCGTCAGCAAAGCAGCTGCCTGTCAGCAAAAGCACGAGCAGTGGTATGACGAACTTACGCCTTTCCAGCCTGCGCTTAGGATCGGGAGCCTTACCATTACGAAGTTTTGCTTTCACTGAACGCGGTGTCAAAAAGCAATCGGCCTGCTGTTCCGAGCCATTTGCTCCAATGCCTCGTACGATGCCTCTTTCCCAAACCACATTATCAAGCCCATTGACAGTAAACAAGACGAATCCCGACCTCCGAGCGCGCCTGTGCTCCCAGTTCGAGAAGGTCTCCGCTTACCGACGCGGATAATACTTCGAATGAGCGAAATTGGCCTGCCAGTGCGTTTATACTTCGTGGCGATCTCCAAATCCAAAATTATGATGACATTCTCCTCGTTATCTCCATGATTCGGGCCATTTTAGTGTAGTGGACGGCATCAATCTTTTCGACGAGAGGTCGAATCATTTCATTTACAAATTCGGTCGCAATCCACTGCCACGCCTCTTTTGACGATAGATGAGACAAGATGAGATAGCAGCGATTCGATGCTCTCCCCTCTAGATGAGCAGGTGTGAGCGAATGAGATAATATAAGCTAACGAGTCGTAGACTCGGTGTAAACGAGACGCTCTACCACTGAGCTAACCGCCCGTGTTTGGCCAGAGTTTACCTCGGCGACACGGCCGGGCAAGATGGTGAATTTCGTGGGAAATGAGCACACGACTTTGCTTTCGGCGTTTGCGCGTTCAGAGGGGCGCTTTAGGTTGCACGAATGTTTTTCAAAGTGCTGAGTCTTTTGGGGGCGGCGATGTTGTGCAGCTCATGCGCAACTGTGGTCCGCGGGGTGAATGATAAATTGAGAGTGTTAAGCGATCCGCCAGGCGCCAATGTGAATCTTTCCAGCGGCGAAACGGGGGTTACGCCGACGAATTTTGTGAAACGCCGGCGAGACGCTTTCCAAGTGACGGTAAGTAAGCAGGGATTCGTCCCGCAAACTGTTAACGTCGTTAGCCGAGCTTCAGGCGCAGGCGCGGCGGCGACCGCAGGCAACATCGCTCTGGGCGGTCCGGTCGGCGTGGCAGTCGATGCCGGCACGGGTGCGTGGTTTTCCTTGTATCCGAATCCGGTGATGGTGCGGCTGGCGCCGTTGCCGAGCGGGCGGCGTCCCAGCGCGAGCGAACTGCGCCGCCAAAATCTTCCGGTGGCGACGCTTTCCGGTCAGCCGGGGATGGTTCGCAGTCCCTATACCCAAAGGCTTTACAACGTGCAGGCGGTGCCGCACGGCGCGCGCGTGCACGATGTGGATGTCGATAAGTTTTTTGTGAATCCATGAGCGAAGGCGAAGTGGGCCGTCGTTCCGCGATGCAATAGTGGTTGCGGACGATGTTGCGCGCGTTTGAGGATTTTCCAACGGGAACGCGGCTTACTTCGCGAAGCTATCGAGTAACGGCGGAGGAAATCGCTCAGTTCGCGAATGCATTTGATCCGCAAGTGTTTCATCTCGATGCCAGTGCAGCGAAGCAGACCTTGTTTGACGGGTTAGCGGCAAGTGGCTGGCACACTGCCGCGATGTCGATGCGTTTGTTTGTCGATACGATGGCGGTGGCCGGTGGAATCATCGGCCTGGGAGTAGATGAGCTAAAGTGGCCGCACGCGGTCAGGCCGGGTGACGAACTACACTTGGAGATCGAAATACTAAAGGCGCGCCGTTCGAATTCGCGGCCAGGTTTCGGGATCATCCGAATCCGCAATGTGACGCGTAATCAGCGGGACGAAGTGGTGCAATCTTTCGAGGCGAACGCGATGCTGCCGGCGCGGGAAAAGTTGACCGCGAATCAACACTAATAAACGCGATTTACTCCTGATGATGAGGCGCCATGCACATCTACGGACTTAGCAACCGCGAGTGGAAAGCAGAAGTCAGCACTTTATTCCCATTCGCTTCTATTCGCGGTTACCTTCCCTCTCCTTGCGCAGGGCAGGCGAAGCGCCCGCCCTACAAATCACTTCGACAGCAGTTCCATCATCGCTTCCGGGTAACGCGAACCGGCGGCGATATCTTTCGGAGCTACTTCATCGATATGCTCGAGATCGTCGGTGGTTAACATCACTTCGAGCGCGGCGACATTCTCTTCCAGATACTTGCGCCGCTTGGTGCCGGGAATCGGAACGATGTCGTTTCCCTGTGCCAGCACCCAGGCGAGCGCAAGCTGACCGGCAGTGCATCCCTTTTCCTGCGCCAGCCGGCTCACCTGGCTAACAAGATCCAAATTATGCTGAAAGTTTTCCCCTTGGAAGCGTGGCGATGTCCGCCGGTAGTCGTCGACCGGTAGATCTTCAAATTTCGTTATCTGGCCAGTAAGAAAACCGCGCCCAAGCGGCGAGTAAGGCACGAACCCAATGCCGAGCTCACGACAAACGGCGAGCACTTTCTCTTCCGGATCGCGCGTCCAGAGCGAGTATTCTGATTGCAAAGCCGTGATCGGGTGAACGGCGTGGGCGCGCCGAATATTTTCCTCGCCCGCCTCGGAAAGGCCGAGGTAGCGCACCTTGCCCGCGCGCACCAGCTCGGCCATGGCGCCGACGGTTTCCTCGATCGGCGTCTCGGGATCGACGCGATGCTGGTAATAGAGATCGATGCAATCAACACCGAGCCGGCGCAGGCTTCCTTCGCAGGAGCGTTGGACATAATCGGGTTTGCCGCTGATGCCGCGATAGTTGGGCTTGGAACCATCGCGCACGATTCCGAATTTGGTCGCAAGGACGACCCGCTCGCGTTTCCCGCGCAAGGCGCGGCCGAGTAATTCCTCGTTCGTATGCGGGCCATACATATCGGCGGTATCGAAAAAAGTAATACCGAGCTCGAGCGCGCGATGGATGGTGGCGATCGATTCCTTATCGTCGCGCGTGCCGTAAAAATCCGACATGCCCATGCAGCCGAGGCCGAGCGCGGAAACCATCGGGCCGCCGCGCCCAAGTTTACGTTGTTTCATGCAGCAATTTTAACCGCGGATGGCGCGGATGTCGCGAACCGGTTCCGACAAACGCGCGAATCGCGCGCGCCAGCTCCGTCATCCCGAATCGCGCAGACGATGAGGGACCTCCCAAACGCTCGAAGCATTTCAACCAAAGAGAGGTTCTTCGCCGTCTGCGCGGCTCAGAATGACACAGCGGTGACACGCATTGTTCAGGCTCAAAATAACAGGAGTGATTTGCCGCTGCCACTTTCGATTCGACCGATGACTTTCGCACGCAAAATCGACTTTGTTTTTGCCACATCGCGTTCGCGGACAATTGCGACCATGCCTATTCCCATGTTGACAACTTGATACATTTCTGCGCGATCGATTTTCCCTTTCGTTTCAATGAACTGGAAAATTGCCGGCACACGCCAACTGCCGGTATCGATGACTGCGTCGCAATTTTTGGGCAAGACACGCGGGATGTTGTCGATTAATCCGCCGCCGGTGATGTGCGCCAGGCCGTGAATCATCCCGCGCGGAACTTTCGCCAGCAGCGGCTGATAATTTTTGTGTATCCGCAACAATTCCGTGCCGAGCGTCCCGCGCATCCCGGGGAGGCGCGAGGAAAGTTTCAACCGAGCTCGCTCAAACAAAATTTGCCGCGCCAGCGAATAACCATTCGTATGCAACCCGTTTGAAGAAAGACCGAGAATGATGTCGCCAGGTTTGATGCGACTGCCATCGATCATCGCTTTGCGCTCGACCACGCCCACGATGCAGCCGGCCAGATCGTATTCGCCGCGCCGATACATTCCCCGCATTTGCGCGGTTTCGCCGCCGATGAGAGCGCAGCCGGCGGCGCGGCAAGCGCGAGTAAAACCGCGCAGCAACTGAGAAAAAACGTCAGGCTCCAATTTTTCCGCGCCGATGTAATCGAGAAAAAACAATGGGCGGGCACCGAGAACGGCGATGTCGTTGACGCAATGGTTCACGAGATCGGCGCCGACGGTATCGTGTCGGTTGGCGGCGAAGGCGATTTTTAATTTGGTGCCGACGCCATCGACGCTCGCCACCAGCACTGGTTCGCGCATTTTGCGAAAATCCGGCGCGAACAATCCGCCGAAGCCGCCGATTTTTCCGAGCACTTCCGGTCCGTGCGTGCTTCTAACAAGACCTTGAATACCGCGCTTGACGCGATTACCGAGATCGACATCCACGCCGGCGCGAGCGTAAGCTTTTTTGTTTTTTGCCATGCGGAAAAACGGAGAGAGACAGGATTTTGCAGGATTACAAAAAACGGTGGCATCCTAATCCTGCAAATCTTGTTAATCCTGTCTACGTTCAGGCGGTCGCGTGGTCGAGAAACGCCCGCAACTATTTGATCTCCGCAAACAGCGTCGGGTGCTCTTCCGTTTCCGCCAGCGCTTTCGCTCGATGCTCTCGTTTTTCCATGATGAATTTGTCGAGCGCGGGATCGACCGGCAGCGGGTAATTCCCGGTAAAACAAGCGAGACAAAACGAATTGGCCGGCTGCCCGGTCGCCTTGATCATTCCTTCGACATCGAGGTAACCGAGGCTATCCACGTTGAGATACTCGCAGATTTCCTCCATCGACATCTGGTTAGCGATCAATTTCTCTGGGTCAGGAAAATCGATCCCGTAATGACAGGCAAAACGATGCGGCGGACAGCTCACCCGCATGTGTACTTCTTTCGCGCCGGCTTCGCGCAAGTTCACCACCCGTGCGCGCGCGGTCGTGCCGCGGACAATCGAATCGTCCACCACCACCACACGTTTCCCGGCGACTGCTTCCTTGATCAAGTTCAATTTCACCCGCACATCGAAATCGCGAATGAGCTGGCTCGGCTGCAAAAAAGTGCGCCCGATGTAGTGATTGCGCACAAAGGCGTGTTCGTAGGGAATGTTTAGTTGCTGGGCGAACCCGAGCGCGGCGTAGTTACCCGAGTCGGGCACTGGCACCACGATGTCGGCTTCGACCGGAAAACGGCGCGCCAGTTCGCGGCCCATTTCTGTGCGGACTTTGGCGACGTTCACTCCGCCCATGATCGAGTCCGGCCGCGCGAAATAGACATACTCGAACATGCAAAAGGCGCGCTGCTCATCTCGAAACGGCCACTCCGAACGCACCCCATTTTCGTCGATGATCAACACTTCGCCCGGTTCGACTTCGCGAATGAATTCCGCGTGAATCAAATCGAGGGCGCAGGTTTCACTCGCGAGCACGTAAGCGTCATCGAGTTTGCCGAGGACAAGCGGACGAAATCCGAAAGGATCGCGCACACCGATGATTTCGCGCTCGCTCATGATCACGAGCGAGAATGCGCCTTCGAGCCGACGCAAAACACTGAGTGCGCTGCCGCCGTTCTTGAGCGGTTGCGCGAGCAGATGCGGAATGATTTCGCTGTCGGCGGTGGTTTGAAAAATCGAGCCTTTACGTTCCAACTCATCGCGCAGGACGCCGGCGTTTATCAGATTACCGTTGTGCGAAACAGCGATTTGACCGCGGAAACAATCGACCACGAAGGGTTGCGCATTTTTTAAAGTGCTCGAGCCAGTGGTCGAATAGCGGGTGTGGCCGACCGCGCGCGTTCCTTTCAATCCCTCGAGCTCGCCCGCGCCGAAAACCTGCGACACCAGGCCCATGTCGCGATGCAGATTAAAAACGGAACCGGGACCTTTGCTGGTGACGATGCCGGCGCTCTCCTGCCCGCGATGCTGGAGCGCGAAAAGTCCGTAGTAGGTCAGCACCGCCGCATTCGGGTGACCGAAGACGGCGAAGATGCCGCACTCGTGTTGCGGATAAGATTCGCGATCAGTGAGCTCGGAAGGAGACATCGGGGACGCAGGACAACATCGACGAGATCGCCGGTTGATTCAACGTCGCAAAGTAGCTGGGTAGCGGCGCAATTTCCCGTCATCCCGAGCGGAGTCGAGGGATCCCGTTGCGTAATCTTTAAGGT